>JBNGDP010000025.1:0-34226 GCA_049975345.1 Oceanipulchritudo sp.
CCGGACAGGCGCCGTTTCACGGAAGGTCAGCCGCAGGGCGTCGCCCGGCTGGAACGCCTTTCCGTCCAGGTTCCGGCAGGCCGGAATCCGGATCCGCTCCATTTCCCCGGGGATTTTCGAAAGATGCTCCTGCAGGGCGTCCGCCATGATCCGGAGCCCGTTCGCATTTCCGGAACCGGAATTGATATTCACCCAGTGCTCGAGCGTTGCAAAGTCCATGGAATCAAGGTATTTCTGTGATTTCCTCTGGCAAATGCTTTCCAACATGAAAAAACCCTTTGCCTTTTACGAAAAATGTATTTTAGGCTCTTACCAACAGCAAAACACAGCATGTTCCCCAAAAACCTTTAGTACCAGCAATGCCCCAGCTGGTTTATGAATTCGGAGTTATCCGATTGGGCCGGAAGCAGGATCTTTTATGTATATCAGGGGGGCAACGGATCCCGTTTTCGGCCCACCTTATTTCAAAAGAGGAGACTTGACCCGGAAGGGCACCCATCCAGCTTGTAGACAGCCATGAGTGACAAGGAGCGGGTAAAATGCGGGGTCGTAGGGGTGGGCTCCCTTGGTCAGCATCACGCACGGGTGTACGCGCAGTTGCCGGGTGTGGAGTTGGTGGGAATCTTCGATTCGGATCCCGGCCGGGCGGGGGAGATCGCCGCGAAGCACGGGACCCGCGTTTTTGAGTCGGCCCAGGCTTTGGCGGAATCGTGCGAGGCGCTGAGCATCGTCGTCCCGACGGACCTGCACGCGCAGGTGGCGGTTCCCGTGATCAAGGCGGGAACCCACGTCCTGATTGAAAAGCCGATCTGTGCCACTGTGGAGGGGGCGCGGGAGGTGCTGGAAGCGGCCCGGGAGAACGGTTCGCTTGTCCAGGTCGGGCACATCGAGCACTTCAACCCGGTCATGAGCTACCTTGAGGAAAACGTGCGGGATCCCCTGTACATCACGGCCGACCGGCTGGCCCCTTTCAACCTGCGTGGCACGGAAGTCGGGGTGGTGCTCGACCTGATGATCCATGATATCGGGATCATTCAGCAGTTGGTCAAATCCCCGATTTCCCGGATTGATTCTGTCGGTGTCAACGTCCTTTCCGGCAAGGAGGACATTGCCAACGCGCGCATCGAGTTTGCCAGCGGATGCGTGGCGAACATCAACACCAGCCGCGTCAGCACCAAGAAGATCCGCGAGATTCGCGTCTTCCAGAAAAACGGCTACTTGTCTCTCAATTTCATGGAGCAGAGCGGACACCTCGTGCGGAAAAACGGGGCCCGGCTGGAAAAGGAGGACATTCCGATTGAAAAGGACGAGCCGCTGAAGCTGGAACTGGCGGCCTTTGTGGATTGTGTCCGGGAGAAGCGCAACCCCAAGGTGGGCGGGGAGGAAGGGGCCACCGCCCTCGAGGTGGCGATGCGGATCACCGAGCAAATCCGCGCGCGAATGCCGGGCTGATCCGGGCTTCGTGAAGCAGACCGGAGCTGGTAAGGATGACCGAGGAGATTCTGCATTTTTCCCCGCCCGAGCGTGGCCATGCGGACGTGCTTTTCATCGCGGGTGAGCATTCCGGGGACCAGCACGCGGCCCTTGTGGCGCGCGAGATGCGGGAACGGCATCCGGAGTGGAAGCTGGCGGCCGTCGGGGGCCCGGCCCTCGCCCGGGAAGGGGTCCAGCTGCTGCATGACCTCACGCGGGACTCCGTGGTCGGCCTGGTCGAGGTCCTTCGCCACTATGGCACCTTCAAGCGCATTTTCGACGCCCTGATTGAATGGGTGGGGGAAAACCGCCCGCGGGTGGTGGTCCTTGTCGATTATCCCGGTTTCAACCTGCGCTTTGCGGCGGCCTTGAAAAAGCAGGGAATCAGCCGCAAGGGAGGGGGGAATGTGGCCGTTTACCAGTATATTTCCCCGCAGATCTGGGCCTGGAAAGCGGGCCGGCGATTCCGGATGGCCAAGGTGCTGGACGGGCTCGGGGTGATTTTCCCTTTCGAGGTCGATTGTTACAAGGACACGGACCTGGCAGTGCATTTCACGGGACACCCCTTCGTGCGGGAAGGCTACCGGAATCCCCTCCGGTTCGATGCCGAGGGTCCCATCCTGCTTCTTCCCGGGAGCCGCCGCCAGGCGGTGGGGCGGATTTTTCCCATCCTGCTGGAGACCATCCGGAAATATCATTCCGAAGGGGGTGCGCGCCGTTGCGTCTGCCTGTACCCCGAGGACCGGATCCGGCGGATTCTCGAGGAGGCCATCGGGCGCAGCGGGCTCGATTCCACCCACGTGGCGCTCCGCCCGGTGGAGCAGGGGACCACCGCCGCCGCGGTCCTGACCAGCTCGGGAACCATGTCCTTGAACTGCGCCCTGGCCGGCGTTCCAGGGGCCATCGTGTACCGTGCCCATCCCCTGACCGCATGGATGGGACGCCGCCTGATCCGGATTCCCTGGCTCGGTATCGCCAACCTTGTTTTGGGACGCGACCTTTATCCGGAATACCTGCAAGGGGACGCCAAGCCGGCCCTTCTCTGCGGGTTGCTGCAAACCCTACTTGGCAACGCCGAATCCGGAGCGGCCTTCAGGCGGGCCGCGGAGGAGTTGCGGGAGCACCTGCGGCCCGGTACCCATTCGACGGTCACGGACCGGATCAGCGAATTGATCTAGTCCTTCCGCGCCCGGAGTCCGAGCCCCTTCCAGGTGTACTCCGCCTTGCGGGCGAGCTCCCGGAGGCAGTTTTCCACCTCCTGGCGCCGGCTTTCCAGGTTTTCGTTGGCGATTGCCGCCAGGTCCTCGAGATTGTAGAGGTAGGCGTTCGGGATATCGGCGGCGGAAGCGTCGATGTCCCGCGGAAGGGCCAGGTCGATCAGGAAGAGCGGCTTGCGGGGCCGCTTCCGCAGGGTCTTTTCAATGGTTTCCCGGTCGAGGAGGTATCCGGGCGCGGAGGTGGCGAAAATGGCGATGTCGACGTAGGGCAGGTTGTCCTTCCAGGTGGTGAAGGGGATCAGAAGGCCGTCCACCTCCCTTGCAAGGATCTCGGCCCGTTCATGGGTGCGGCTGGCGATCGACATGCAGGCGACCCCGCGGCTGCGGAAAGCCTTGGCCACCTCCCGGCCCACGTCCCCGGATCCGACGACCAGGGTCCGGCTCACCGTGAGACGGCCGAAAATACGGGTGGCCAGCTCGACCGCGACATTGCCGAGGCTGACCTGGCCGGTGCCGATCTTGGTCTCGGTGCGGGCCCACTTGGCGGCCTGGAAGGACTTCTGGAAAAAGCGGTGCAGGACGGGTCCCACCGTCTCGTCTTCCACGGCGGCGGCGTAGGTTCCCTTCATCTGGCCAAGGATCTGGGTTTCCCCGACCATCTGTGAATCCAGCCCGGAGGCCACCTCGAAGGCATGCTTCACCGCTTCCAGGTCCTCGAATTTGTAGGCGTGCCGCAGGAATTCCTCGACGGGAAATCCGTTGATCTCCTGCAGCAGGCGGCCGACCTCCGATTCCCATGCGCCGTTCAGGGTCACGGCATAGATTTCGATGCGGTTGCAGGTGTTCAGCACCGCCGCCTCGCGGACCTCGTCATGCTCCTTGAGGCGGGCCTGCAGCTGTTTGACACCGTCAACAGACAGGGCCAACCGCTCCCGGATTTCCAGGGGCGTCTTGTGGTGGTTGCATCCAATGGTGACGAGTCGGGGGGAATCAGTCGACATTGTGGAGGAGCGGTTTTCGGCTGGCATCCGGGACCAGTTCACTGTGGACCCGGCTGGCTTCGACGGGCCAGAGAATAAGCAGGGCGGCAATGAGCAGGAAAATGCAGGTCCATGCCAGGCGCGTTCCAAAGAGTTTGCTGGCCGCCCGCATGAGCAGCACCACCCAGTAGGCAATCCACAGGGCGAGGGTGAAAATCAGTTTCGGCAAGGCCACCTCGTCAAGATGCCCGGTCCAGTACAGGGCGCCGATTCCGACGGATACGGTGTAGACAACGCAAGCCATGATGAGCAGCCGGAACAACACGGTATCCATCTCCACCAGCGGGGGAAGGAAGCGGAATATACCGGCGTTGCGCTTGGTTTTGAGGCTGTTGTTCTGCAGAAGATACAATGCGGAAAGCACCGCCAGGAGGCCGAAGATCCCGTAACTGAAAAGGGCAAGGGCGGCATGGGCCTCAATGCGTGGATCGCCGCCGAGGAGGGAGGTTGGTTCGGAGGTGTGGGCGCCCGGCATGAGGAAGGCAAGGATCCCGATAATGGCCGCCAGAGAGGCCGAGCCCGTTCCAAACATGGAGAGCCGGAACACCTGGCCGGTAAAGAGGTACAGCAGGACAATCGACCAGCTGACAAACTGCAGGACCTCGAAGGGATTGCGGATCGGGCAGCTGCCAGCCTCGATTCCGACCAGCCAAAGACCGGTGGTCTGCATCAACCAGCCGGCAAGGATCAGGATCAGGTTGGTCCCGTGCATGGGTTCGCGCCGGTGGGATAAGCGCACCAGGGTCAGGACCAGGGCCGCCACGTAGGCCATGGTTCCAATGAGAAGAAGCCATTGGTCGGGTACGTTCATGGATTGGTGGAAATTCGGTGAAAGGCGGGTAGCATGTTTAAACTGCGAATCACGCGAATAGCACGAAATTTGGAATTAGCGGTGATAAAACCCGAAAAAGTCATTATGATTCGAGCGATTTGCGGGATTCGTGGTTATGATCTGAAGCAAGCCAGGACCCGACGCGGTCGGCCAGGAACGCGATAAAGGCCGGATCCTCGTTCAGGCAGGGAATGAGTTCGTAGTCCTTTCCTCCGGCTTCCAGGAAGATCTCCTTTCCCTCCTCCGCAATCTCCTCGAGGGTTTCGAGGCAGTCCGTGACAAAGGCCGGGCAGACGACACGTACCTTCTCAATTCCCGCCTTGCCCCATTCCTCCAGCGTGGCGTCCGTGTAGGGCCGAAGCCAGGGATCGCGGCCCAGGCGGCTCTGGAAGGACAGGAAGTAGCTCTCCGGCTCAATTCCCAACCGCTCAACGACCCCTTTAACCGTGGCGACGCATTGATGCCGGTAGCAGGTGGCATGCGCGGGATTGGCCCGCTCACAGCAATCCCGCACGCAGAGGCAGTGGGCGTGTGAGGGGTCCGAGAGGCGCAGGTGGCGCTCCGGGATCCCGTGAAAGCTGAAGAGCAGCTTGTCCGTGTCCTCCGGGAGTTTTTTGCGGATGCTGTCCGCCAGCATGTCGAGGTATTCCGGGTCGTTGTAAAACGGCTGGAGAAACTCCACATCCAGGTCGGGCTTGAGCCGGTTCACCTCCTCCATGACCTTGACGACAACCGTCTCATAACTGGACATTGCGTACTGCGGATAGAGCGGAATGACGTACAGGGAGTCCACCCCGTCGGCGAGGATCTTTTCCATGACATCCGGAATCGAGGGATTTCCGTACCGCATCGCGAGGTACACGGGCGGATCAATCCGTGCGGCGAGGGCCGCCTGCTGGTGCTCGCTGGTCACGATCAGGGGGGATCCCTCCCCGGTCCAGATGCTGGCATAGGCCTCCGCGGACTTTCTGGGCCGGGTATTCAATATGATCAGGGGAACGATGACCTTTCGGACAAAGCCCTTGTCGATAACCCGTGCATCGGTGAGGAATTCATCCAGGTAGCGGCGGACGTCCGCCACTTTGGTGGAATCGGGGGATCCCAGGTTAATCAGCAAAACCGCCTTGGACATGGAGGTACAGTTTTCCGCTATGGGGCCGTCCGTCAACCCATCAAACACCTTCCCGGGCCGGGGAGGTCAAACCGGGCTGATGATGGCGGAAGCGAGCTCCATTCCGCTGAGGGCGGCGGCTTCGATGCGCCCGCCGTTGAAACCGTCCCCGGCCATCCCGATGTTCAGGGAGTCGTCCATGTAGTAGGGCTTGCGGAACGGCTGCTTTTCCTTGTAAATGCGGACCGGTTCGCTGTATCCCCAGCGGTGGCTGATGGAGTCGACCACATCGGATTTGAGGAAAGGCCTGGCGGCCTGCAGCATGGCCTGGGTGAACTCCTCTTCCGGGAGATCCCAGTTGGCCTCCGCGAATCTGGGCGAGCTGTGCAGGGTGACGGTGCCCGGGACCGGGCTGATGCCCTTTACGGAGTTGTCCCCGATCCAGCGCAGAACCGCGTGGTTCAGGTCCATGGCACCGGGATTGGAAATCCCTGAAGGACCGTTGAGCTGGGCCATCACCGTGAGGCAGCGCAGGTAGGTCACCTTCCGAAGGTCCTCCTCATCGTCGTAATCCAACTCGATCCCCGAAGCGTCCAGCAGTTCCATGTTCTGGGGGACCGGCGCGGTCAAGACCAGCCAGTCCGCCCGGTAGCTGCGGGGCTTCGCCGAACCGTGGGGCTGGGTGGTCACCGTCCAGATGCCCTTGGTGAAGGAAGCCTTCACCACCCGTTCGGAGAGCTTTACATTGAGGGAAGCTCCGATCCGGTCGGGAACCGAGGTCATGCCATGCGTCCCGACATAGCGCATGTTCTTCAACGGGCCCTGGTACCACGGGAGCACTTCCCCCTTGGCGAGCCACGATTCCACGCGCTCGCGAAAGACCATGTCGCGCGTGGTCATGAACTGGGCCCCGGCGTCGAACACGGATTCATTGAGCTTCTTGACCGCCATGCGACCGCCGTATCCGCGGCTTTTTTCCAGGATCGTCACCTCGATGTCATATCGCATGAGGCGCTGAGCGGCGAGTAGTCCCGCCATTCCCGCGCCGACAATGATGCAAGAATCAAAGTTATTCATAAGTACAATCTCTCCATCCTCCCGGGGTTGGATATTGGGGAGATTAACAGTTGCGGGTGGTTTGGCCAGACAAAATCAGGCTTCGCGGAAGGCTTCCCGTGCGGCCGCAATGAAGGCCCGCACCTTGTCCGGGCATTTGCGTCCGTCCGGGCCTTCCACGCCGGTGTGCACATCCACGCCCGACGGGCGAACCGCCCGGATGGCCGGGGCGACATTGCCGGCATGCAATCCTCCGGCAAGGATCAGTGGACGGTCTGCAAGCTCCCGCAATCTGCGGCTGAGGCCCCAGTCGTGCACCATTCCGGTGGCTCCCTCGGCACCGTTGGAGGGATTGAAGGTATCGGTGATGAAGGCATTCACGTGGGGGGAGAAGATCCGTGCCGATTGCTCCAGTCGCGCAAAGGGTTCCCTGCCGACAACGAGACTCTTGACAAGCCGAACCCGTGGGAGACGCCGCCGCAGGCCGGGAAGAATGCCCGCGTCCACCGTGCCGTGCAGTTGGATCCAGTCCACAGCCAGGAAACCGGCCAGGGCGGCGATCTCGTCTGGCTTGTCCAGGTAGGTGATCAGGCAGCAGCGTCCCGGGAAGGCGCGGGAAATTTCCGCGGCCGCGGTTTCCCCGAGGTCCTCCTTGTTGACCGGCAGGCGCAGGGGTATCCCGATCAGGTCGGTGCCCGCCTCGGCCAGCATACGGGCTTCGGCAACATCGTGAACCCCGGCCACCTGGATCAACGGGCGTGGGAAAGCAGTGTGGTGATCCAGATCCATCCTCCGAGCAACAGTAAGATCAGGGAAATGGCGCGGTCCAGCCAGAACTGGAGCCGGATCCACCCGTCCTTGAATCGGGGACGGTCCAGCAGGAAGGCCACCGCTGTGAAGGCGGCGGCCTGCACGCCCAGCATGGTCAGGCCGCAGGCAACCCGGATGGGAAGGGGCACATCGGGGCCCAGCATGACCGAAAACAGGCTCAGAAAAAAGAGGAGCGCCTTGGGATTGAGCAGGTTGACCAGTAACCCCTGCAGCCATGCGGATCTACCACTGGCGGCAACCTGTCCGTCATTGTCCCTGACCGCCTGCCCCTTTCCCGGAAGCAATCCGCGCCCGCCGAGATAGACCAGCCACGCGCCCCCCGCCAGCCCCACCGCGGATTCCATCCCCGGGCTTCTTGTCACCAGATAGCTGATACCCGTGATCCCGATGGTAATCTGGACCGCGACCCCGGTCAGGATGCCGGCCGTCGTGGCAACCCCTGTGCGCCAGCCGTGCCGCAGGCTGTTCAGCACGACAAGGAATATGTCCGGCCCGGGGGACAGGCAGGCCAGCAGGTGGATCAGGGCAATGGAGAAGACCAGCTCCATGGGGGCTCTACCATCTCAAGCTCAATCTCAAGCTCAATCTCAATCTTCTTCTTCCGTTCGAAGTCCCGTTACCTGACCCTGGAGAATCTGAATCTGAGCATGAACTTGAGATGGGGATATTGTGACGGAAGGGATTTGACCGGAGGGGTGGAATTCCCCAATCTTCCCTGCAGCATGCAGGCATTGGGGATCGATATCGGGGGTAGCGGGATCAAGGGTGCGGTTGTCGATGTGGCCAATGGGGAACTGGTGACGGAGCGCATCCGGATCTCCACCCCCAGGGAGGCCCATGCTCCGGCGGTTCTGGAGATTCTCCATGAACTGATCCGGAAACTGGGCTGGAAAGCCGGGCCGGTGGGCATCGGCTTTCCGGGCGTCATCCGGGAAAACCGGATCTGTACGGCGGTCAACCTCCACGAGAGCCTGGTCGGGGTGAACCTCGCGCAGGAGTTGAAGGACCTGCCGGGCGGTCCCGTCAAGGTGATCAACGACGCGGACGCGGCCGGCGTGGCCGAAATGCGGTTCGGGGCGGGGCGACCCTGTTCCCAATCCGGCACGGTTTTGCTCCTGACGGTGGGAACGGGGATCGGGGCGGTGCTGTTCACCAACGGCGTGCTGGTGCCCAACCTGGAGCTGGGACATCTCGAATACAGGGGGCGCAACGCGGAGAGTTATGTCGCCGAGCGGGCCCGCAAGGAGGAGGGCCTTTCGTGGAAACAGTGGGGAAAGCGGTTCAACGGGTTTCTCGCCCATCTGGAATTTGTCCTCCAACCGGATTTGATCATCCTCGGCGGGGGCGGAGTCAAGAAACCGGAAAAGTTCAGGGAGCAGATCAAGATTACCACCCCCTGGACCATTGCCGCCTCCGGCAACCGGGCGGGATTGATCGGCGCCGCCCTTGCCGCCACCGCCTAGCCTGCCTTATTCATGAATAAGGCAGGCTAGAGGATCGGCTCCTCCGGCTTGAGGCGGTTCAGCACCGAGGGACCGTGGATCTCCTTGAGCATCCGCTTGCGATGCGCCACCGCGAGCTGGAAGGCCCGCTTTTCCCCGTACTTTCGTATGGAAAAGGAGGTGCACTTCTGCACGCCGGGAGCCGGACGCCAGGAAACCGAATAGACCTCGTTCACCCTGCCGTTGGGCCCCTTCTTTGCGGTGCGGCATACTCCGAGAACCCCCGTCGTGTTGCGCGCGTCACGAGTGACCACACGCCGGGCACGCGGCCGGCCCGGCATTTCTCCGAGCTTTTGATGGAGCTCGTCGCGGAAGCCCCGGGCCGCCTCCAGGGCCTTGCGGCGCCCCCCGCACTTCATGTCGCTGAAGAGCCGCGACCAGGTCTTCCCGTTCCGGTATCCGCGAACGAACCATCCGTGGGTCGATCCGGAATCAATCCGGCTGATTCCCTTTTCCTTTTTTTTCGCCATTTCCCAAACAAATCGTAAAATCCAATGGCTTACAGAAGCAGCGTTAGGATGGCAACCTCAAAATGTCCCGTTCCGCTCATTTTTCCCGTTTCGCGGGTTCCGGGGAGGAAGAGGGGACGGCGAGGGCCTCCACGACCTTGCGCAGATCATGGTCGTGCTCCTCGTAGAGTTGCAGCTGGCGTTCGGCCCCGGACGGATTATCGAGCATGGTGATGGTGTGGTTGAGTTCCTGCATGCAGCCCAGCCGCTCTGCGTAGGGTTTCAGTTTCTCATAGATGAAGAAGACCATTTCCCGGACGGGGATCGTCTTGTGGGTCACGGGGTCGATCAACTCGGCGCGCATTCCCCACCGGCAGGCTTTCCACTTGTTCTGGCGGACAACGATGGGATGGATGTCATGCTGGTAGACCCCGTCGTCGATCTGGTCGCTGAGGGCGGCGACCAGGCACTGTGTGACCGCGGTCAGGGCGAGGGCGTCCTCGAGGTTCTGCGGAATGTCGAAGATGCGCACCTCGACGGTGCCGAAGCGCGGATGGGGGCGCACGTCCCACCAGATCTCCTGGATGCTGTTGATAAAGCCGCTTTGTATCGACTGGTTCACGACCCAGCAGTACTCGCTGTAGTTGCGCAGAAAGGGAGGGGTCCCGGCGGCCGGCAGTTGCTCCATGATCTTGATGCGCTGGGACTGCAGGCCCGTCCGGCGGCCGACCCAGAAGGGAGAATTCACGGAAAGGGCCAGGAGGGTGGAGAGGTAGCGCATCAACCGGTCGACCACCATCACCGCCTTGTCTCCGGAATCGACGCCGACGTGGACATGCATCCCGAAAGTGACGATGCGGCGGGCGGTGTCCTGCATGAGCTCGACCAGCTTCTCGTAGCGTTTGCTCGGGGTGATATCCTGGTCCATCCAGGTGGAGAAGGGATGGGATCCCGCCCAGAGGATGCGGGTATTGTTCGCCTCCGCGGCGGCGTACAGCCTGGCCAGCTTTCCCTCGAGGTCCTTGCGAACATCGGAAATGGAGGCGCAGACATTGGTGTTGATCTCTACGTAGCTCTGCATCAGCTCCGGTTTGAGCCATTGCTGGTCTTCGCCGACGTGCCGGATCAGGTCGAGGATGGCGCTTTTCAGGGCGAAGCTGTGCGCATCGACCAGCTGGAGCTCGAGCTCGACCCCCAGGGTCGGGGCGTCGTTGGAATGAAAGACCAGAGGATGGATTTCGTCCCCGAGGGGGGTCTTGAAGTTGGAGTAGGGCATGGTTCAGTCAGGGTTTGGGACGGGCCAGCTGATCCGCGATTGCGGCCACGCATCGGGCCAGGCATCCGGCACCGATCGGAAGGGCGGACTCGTTGACGTCGAAGCGTGAGGAATGCAGGTGGCGGACCGGCTTGAGCGGTGTACCCACCCCCAACCGGAGCATGCATCCCGGGACCTCCCGGAGATAGAAGGCGAAGTCTTCCCCACCAAGGCTGGGCTTGTCGACAAAGATCAGCCCCTCCTCGCCGACAAGGCCGCGGACGGCATCCATGCAGGTTTGGGTGACCAGGGGATCATTCTTGACCGGGGGAAGGGAATAGGCGATGGCAAAGTTGGCCCGGACCTGGGAGGCCTGGGCGACCCCGTCCACGATCTCGCGAATGCGCCGCCGGGCCTCCTTGGAATGATCGAAATCCATGCTGCGGATCGTCCCGCGCAGCTGGACCGACTCGGGAATGACGTTCGGGTTAATCCCGCCCTGGATGACCCCGAAGGAGACGACCAGCGGGGTTCGGGCATCCATGCTCCGGGGCAGGAGGGCGTACACGGACTGGACAATCTGGGTGGCGGCGGCAACCGGATCGATCGTGGTGTGCGGCCGGGCGCCGTGGCCTCCGCGGCCCTCCACAAGAATTTCAAATTCCTCGCAACAGGCGGTGATCGTGCCCTCGCGATAACCGATCTGACCGGCGTGGAGGGTGGGATCCACATGCAGGGCGATGATGGCCTCGACATCCTTCAAGGCTCCCCAGTCGATCATTTCGCGGGCCCCGGTGGCCGATTCCTCGGCGGGCTGAAAAAGGCATCGCCAGGTGAAGCCGGGGGGCAGTGCCTCCGGACATGCGGCGAGCGCCTTCAGGGCCCCGAAGGCCATGGCGGTGTGGGCATCGTGTCCACAGGCGTGCATGAGGTCGCTTTCCCGCGAACGGTAGGAGACGGTTTTTTCATCCTGCAGGCGCAGGGCATCGATATCCGCGCGGAAGGCGATCAAGCGCCGTGCCCCCTCCCGCGGGTAGTCGACGATGAGGCCACGGCCATCGGGGCCCATCCGGTACTCCAGACCGAGGTCCGCAAGCTGGTCGGCAATGTAGGCCGTGGTCCGGGTTTCCTCCCCGCTTGGCTCCGGATGAGCGTGCAGGTAACGGCGCATTTCGCGGATGGAGGCCCGGTCCTCGCGGATCAAAGAATCCAAGCGGGTGAAATGTCCGTTCAAATCCGACATGGCCCGAGGCATACCCGTTCACGAGCCCAAGGACCAGCCTTTTTAACAATCGAGAACGGAACCGGGACCGATTCAGGGCGTTTTCCGGTAACTGTTTTTGAAGGATCTCCGATGCCGGTCCCGATACCGATTCAGAAGGGTTTCCAGGAATTCCCGCTGAAGGGGGCGTGAAGGAAACCCCCGTGCAAGCTGGAATGGGCATAGGAAAAGCCATGGATTTCATGGTAGAGCCACAGGCCTGAATCCAGGGAGCCCCTGAGGTAGAGCAGCCAGCCGGATTCGGTGTGGATCCATGGAAATTCGCGGACGTAGAGGAACCCCGTCTCCGGGCTGTAGCGCCAGTCATCATCCGGGTTGTAGACCCATCCCAGGATGGGATCCTCTCCCCATCGGCCTTGGTGGCCTTCCAGCAGGCCGGCCGGTTCCACCTCGATGGATTGGATTCTTCCCCAATCCATCGGGAATCCGTCAAAGGCGAATTCGCGTGCCTGGAGGAAATACCGGCCGGGGGTTTCCACCATGGTCTCGAAATGGCTCCCATCCCAGACGATGGGCATCAGCACCCGGGTGTTGATTTTCCATACGCCGCTCAACCGGATATTGTCGATGGCCCAGCCGACATGCGAGGCCGGGCCGGTTGTCCAGGAGGCGTATCCACCTTCCGTGAAGGAATAGGTAAAGCGGATGCGCACGGTCTTCCCATGCCAATCCGAGAGGTCGATGGACTCACTGGTGAAGCGGTCATTGTAGCCAACCGGTCCGGCCCTTCGCCAGATTGTCCGCCAGTTCCCGCTTTCGCCGGAATTCAGCTCGACGCTGGCGCGCTGGTACCGGCTGGCGTGGGAAAGGGAGCTGGAAAACGTGAGGGAAGCCTTGTTATCGGTGATGAGGAGTTCATCGGAAAAGGTGAGGGTCTGGGCTGTGGCCTCCGAAAGGTGTGTCAGCAGAAAGGCCTTGGAGCCCGCGGCCACGCGGCTGTCCTGGATGATGGAATAGCCTCCGGAAACGGAGCCGGTAAACGGATTGTCACCACCCTCCGCCCCGTGCAGGGAGGCAAACTCCTCCGCGGTGAGGATTCGTCCCTGGACGCCTTCCGACCAGGGCCGGGTCGTGACGGTGAACCGCGCCGGCGCGGTGTTGACCGCTTTCCCGGGAGGGATGATTTCGGATTCCCATTCCTCCGGGCCGGGACGGACGGGATCAAAGATCACGACGTCATATTGGAAGGAGCGGTTCCGGCCGGCGATGCGGACATTGTTCACGGAGACCCGGACTGTCTCATCGCCTCCTCCCAGCGGCCAGGTTTCGAAATCATCGGCATTCATGCCTCCCGGCACCCAGACGATGGTCGATTCGGGCAGGTAGCTCTGGAAGGTTTCCCATTGCACGGGAACGGATTGCCCGCCCGATTGCATCTGCACGCTGGCATTGGAAAAGTCGGCATCGGGGTGGGAGAAGGACCAGCGGGGCCACACCAGCGTGTTGGGAACATGTCCCGGAGGCGGCCAGGCGATAAAGTCAAAGCTGGTTTCCGGACGAGGCGTTGTCTGCGCCGGTTGGATCCACAGGGTGTTGGCCTCCGCCTTGCCGAAGGAGGCGCTGCCCGGCACATCCCCGTTCCCCATGACCGGATTCCCGGGCAGGAGGATCCAGCGCCGGTGACCCACCGAAGAGTTGTTGGAGCCGAAATCCGCCATGTATCCGTCGATGGCCGCCACACCGGAGGACCCGATGGCCAGGTTCCCATTGTGCGCGGCATCATACCCGTCGCGTGTCCAGTGGCGCCAGCTGGTGGGTGGCGTGTGCGAGAGCGCGTTGTTGACGCTCATCATGAAGCTCGATTGCTGGCACTTGGCGTTCAGGCCCGGGTCAAACACCACCTCGCCCCGTATTCCCGCCATTGTGCGGTAGAAGTTCACACGGGTACGGACCGCTTCCTGCCAGTCCGCCGAAACCGAGCCCGCCGTTCCCGTCGTGTAGCTGCCGGTCCACCCCATGGGGACTCCCGAAAGGTGGGGGTACACGGTGTTGTAATAATCGCGCACCTGCCAGCGGCTTTGCGGATTCAGCGCCGATCCCTGCAGGACCGCCGCGGCCAGTAATGTGGAAAGAAGGCTTGGTATGCTTTGGTGGAGAGTTTTCATGCCCGGAGAGTCTTGACCTCGGGGTAAAGCCAATTTGGTCTGTTCCGTGCTTACAAACTGGTCCACTTTGAGCTGAAGAAATTTACACTTAATTCTCATGCAGGAAAAAAACCTCAGGAAACAGATCGGATTTGATGTGAAGACCTGTGCTGGGTCAGGCTATCCGGAGAACATCATTGAACAGATCAATCTGAACCTGGCCGCGCTCGGAGAGCCCATTTTCGGGGAGAAGGGGGCGTATCCGGCCCTCGTCATGGGGGAGAACCTCGTGGCGCATTTCCGCGCGAAAAACGAGCTCATGAAGGACGGGCTGCGCCCGCCGGTGGATCTGCGGATTGAATCGTTTCTGGCGGATTACCTTGACGGTCTTGACGACGGCGGACCGATCCTTTTGCCGGGCAAGAACTTCAACCTTTCCCAGCATGGAATCGCGAGGGCCCTTTCCCTTCCGGTGGACCGGGACTCCTTCCATTCGGACATCATTGAATCCTACCGGGTCGCCAACGGGGTCCTGCACAACCCGGTGAATGACCGGCGCACCACGAAGGGGGTCTTCCACGTCGCGGAGGAAGGCCTGCCCATTCCGGAGGACAAGAAGGCGGTTCCCCGGCTGGCCTTCGCGCGGATCCTCCGTGCGGCCCTGAATCCCCCGAAGGAGCTGATGGTGCTGCCGTTCACCTCGACACAGGCCGAAAGGGCCCATGTCTGGGTCTCCCTCCTGCTGCGCCCGGTCATTTGTCCCGGGGTGCCCGGATTCCTTCCGGAAAAGTCCATGGAAATCCGGTTTTTCGCGCCGGGCAGCATGGTCTGCAATCTCGACTTTGTGGAATCGATCTTCGGCAACGCGGGGGATCCCTTCCTTCCGGAGAAGGACGCGGGTCTGGATGTGGAGCATTGGTCGGGCCATACCGGCTGCGTCATCCTGGCCCCGCATGTCAAGGAACTGACCAAGAAGGAACTGGGCCTTCCGCACCGATCGGAGGCCACCGACCGGCAGAAACGGGACGGCATGTGCTGGGAATCGGAAGACGAGCGCTACAACGACGGCGGGGCCTTCAAGTTGACGGCCCGTTCGGAAAGCGGCGTGGTCGTGACCCTGATTGCCGACAACTACTTCGGATACTGCAAGAAGGAGGTGAAGACCCAGATTTCCTTCGCCTCGAACCTGTTCGGCCTGAGCGAGGAGGAGCACGCCGGGGGCACCCTGGCCTTCGCATCCTATGACCTCGGGGAGGATTTCCAGCTGTCCCGCTACATCGACGAGGAGTTCCGCTCCTTCGATTCAGTGGTCTCGGATTACGGCGATTTCATGGACGTCCGGCCGGAGGGCTATGCCGTCGACAAGACGTATCCGGATATTCTCTACATTCCCGGGGATGCTCGCTTCTCCCTCGTCGACCAGAGGATCACCTGGAACCGGTCGGGGGAATCCAGGTCGATCAAGCTCCTTGCCGGGAAAATTTACATGTTCCCCAACGGGTACAAGGTCCGGCTTGTGAAGCCGGCGGAGGGCCGGCGCTGGCGCCTGATCGGTACCGTCCCGGAAGCGACCAACTGTCACAAGCCCTGCACCGTCTCCGGGGGGGGGAAGTCGGAAATCTCCAAATCCATCGCCGACGCCATCATCCACGCCCCGTTCTATGTGGGCAACCTGAAGAAGGATTTCGACGCGGTGGACCGCATTCTAAAGGGGAACTACGGGCAGCGGTTCAAGGATCCCGCGAAGAACCGGCCCGACAGCCGCCCGATCCTCGGCAAAGAGCGTTCCCTTGGATCGGTGATCAAGCTCCTCACCCCGTCGCCGGAATACAACGGGGAGCACAACGCCTTTGTCCGCAACATCCCGACCCACATCAAGGAGCTGGTGCTGCTGGTGAAGCGCTTCTACAAGCCCGACTGGGGCGACAACTGGCGGGAGCGCTTCTCGGTGGACATCATCAACGGCATTCCCGGCCACGAGTTGAAATACAAGGACACCAAGGTGATCACCAGCTATCTGCGCGTGGGCTACGACGACCACGGGGCCTGGCGGGTCTTCAGCCTGCGCAAGGATTTCCATCCGGCCGCCAAGATCCAGACCGAGGACGACATCACCGCCTCCGTGGTCGTGCCGTGGGAGCGCATCCCCGGACGCCCCGGCCAGGCGCACGGGGGAACAAGCGCCAAGCTCGCGCTGAACTGCGAGTACCGCCTCTTCCAGCGTCCCGACGACGCCGTCCTACGCGGGTACGACAAAAAGACCGAGGAGGACATGGCCCGTCCCATGAATTTCTTTTCCAATTATCATCCGCTGACCAGGGAGGAGGTCCGGGAGATGGTGGACGACGCGGTGCGCTTCGACTATTTCACGCCGCCGGTGAAAGAGCTGTTGCAGGGATTCCTCGATGAACCGCAGGGGCAGCCCGATTACGTGGTCGCGCCTTCCAACCCGCGGATTGTCGACGGCCGACCGACCAGAAATCCCCGGTACCTGCAGAACCGCCTGACACTGGAGAACCCCCTGGCCAGTTATGTCGCGGAAATGGGCATCCGTTTCAAGCGGGAGCTGAAGAAGGAGGAGGCCGCCCTGTATCCTGTAAACGCCCTTCTTCCGGGCCGGCGAAACAATCCGCCCGAAGGGAAGATCCGCTCCCTCGCGGTCTTCAACCCGATTCATTACCTGCCCCTGCCGGAGGCCTTCATGGAGTTCATCTCCAGCATGACGGGCAAGAGCCCGTCCACCACGGGGGCCGGTTCGGAGGGGGCCCTCACCAAGGGGCCCTTCAACGCCCTCCTGCCCGTCACGGACCTGAACAACGCCCTCGTCGCCGCCGCGCTCACGGGCCTCAAGCCGTTCATCACCGCGGCCGGCCACGTCGGTCCCAATTTCCGCGTCGACCACGACATCAGCCTGCTGGTTCCGGAAATCTGGTGCCGGATGCGCAAGTACGAGCGCGACCCGCAGTGGCTGATCGAGAACGGCATGCTGGAGGCTGTTCCGGCCATGGAACACAACGGGAAAAGCCTTCCCGTCGGCATCCTGGGCTACCGTATCAACCAGGCCTTCGTGAACTATTTCCTGGGACGCATCTTCACCAGCCCGGAGGTGCTTTTCGCGGAGCCCATGCTCAAGCCCGAGCTCCAGGACCCCGACGTCTTCGCGGATGGTATCGACAATATCATGACAACACACCGGACCGTGGCCGGGAATTACTTCCGCGACGGAAGCATCGGGCTCGCCTCCCCGCCCCTCAGGGCCCTGCTGCATATCATGCGCGACGGGCACCACGAGGGGAAGGGCCTGCAGGACCCGGAAATCCGCTCCCTGTTCACGTCTGAATCCATCCTCGCCAGCGACTGGTATGCGCAGCGGCTCCGTTCGAGGCGGGACGGCGATGTCCGGCATTGGAAGCGCCAACTGGCCTATCTCGACTCCCACAGGCTTTCGTTCGCCGGCCTTGCGCAGTTGCGGGAACTGGCGGCCGCGCGCCTCCAGCGGGCGGAATCCCCCGAATACCTGGCTGAGCTGAAGGGGACCATCGGCCGTGAAACGGCCTTTTATCCGGGGGCCTGATGGACCGGAAGCCGCCATCGGTTCGCCAACCGGGGGAATGGGAGCCGCACGCCGCGGTCTGGACCGCATGGCCGAGCCACGCGGAGTACTGGGAGGGACACATCCCGGACGCGCGGGCCGATATCGCCGCCTTCCTCGAGGAACTGGCCCGGCCGGCCCGCGGAAGACCGGACCCGGAGCGCGTCGTCCTCTGGGTGGACGGGGACCAAGCCATGGAATCCGCCCGGGCGGCGCTGAACGGCTGGCGGGTCGAATTTGTGAACGAGCCCTTCGGGGACGTCTGGTTCCGCGATATCGCGCCGGTGTTCGTCCGGTCCGCGGGGGGCTCCATTGCGTATCGCACCTTTCGCTACAACGGGTGGGGAGGGAAATATGTAATGGAAAACGACGACACGGTGGCACGCCGGATCGGGGCCGCGACCGGCCTCGAGGGGAAGGCCGTGCCGGATGTCTTCGAGGGCGGTGCGCTGGATGTCGACGGGCTGGGCCTCGGGCTGACGACCCGCAGCTGCCTCCTCAACCCGAACCGCAATCCCGGCCGGACCGCGGCCGATACGGAGCGGATGCTACGCGACCACCTCGGGGTGGAGACCCTCTTCTGGCTGGAGGAGGGGCTGTTGAACGATCATACAGACGGCCACGTCGACAACATCGCCCGCTTCGTCGGTCCGGGCCGGGTGGTCTGCCAGCACCCGTCGGGAGGCGATGACCCCAACGGCGGAACCCTCCGTGAAATTTCCGGGATGCTGCGCCGGTTCAGGCGCCCGGACGGGCGGGGCCTCGAAGTTATCGAGCTTCCTTCTCCCGGCAAGGTGTGCGGGCCCGACGGGCGGATCCTTCCCGCCAGCCACCTGAATTTCTACATCGCCAACCACAAGGTGCTGGTCCCCTGCTACGGGACCCCCTACGAGGCGGATGCGCTGGAATGCCTGCAGCGGCTTTTTCCGGACCGGAAGGTGGTGGGGCTCCCCTCCAGGGGTCTGCTCATGGGCGGCGGCTCCTTCCACTGCATCACCCAGCAGCTGCCGGCGGCCTGAGTGACACGGGCTTCCCGCGTGCCCCGGGCATCCCTGCCCGTGGTGAGGAATTGAGATTGAAGTCCGGGCCGGGATGCCTGTAACACCATGGTATGCCCGCCTCATCCACCGTCACCTTCGCCGCGCTCCAGCTCAACCTCAACGGGAGCATGGAGGACAATCTCGCGCGCGTCTCCGCCATGATCCGCCAGGCTGCTGCAAAAGGCGCACAGATCATCCTTCCGCCCGAGCTCTTCCAGGGCCCGTATTTCTGCCGCGAGGAAAAGGAGGAATTCTTTTCCGGGGCCCGTACGCTGGACGAGCATCCGGTCCTCCAGGCAATGATTCCGCTGGCCCGGGAACTGGAAGTGGCCATTCCGGTCTCCCTGTTTGAACGGGATGGCCAGGCCTATTACAACTCCCTGGCGATGGTGGATGCCGGGGGTAGCGTCCTTGGAACGTACCGGAAAAGCCATATTCCCGACGGCCCCGGATACGAGGAGAAATTCTACTTCCGGCCCGGCAACACGGGGTTCAAGGTATGGAAGACCCGCTTTGCCACCATCGGGGTCGGGGTCTGCTGGGACCAGTGGTTCCCGGAGTGCGCCCGGGCCATGGTCCTCATGGGGGCTGACTTCCTCCTCTATCCCACCGCGATCGGGTCCGAACCGGAAGAGCCGCAACTCGACACCAGCGCCATGTGGCAGCGCGTCATGCAGGGTCACGCGGTCGCCAATGTCGCCCCGGTCATCGCAGCCAACCGGATCGGGGACGAGGGTGGCCAGCTGTTCTACGGCCACAGCTTCATTTGCGATGCCTACGGGGAGTTGGTCCGGGAGGCCGGACCCGCGGATGAAGCAATCCTTACCTGCTCCTTTGATCCGTCCGAGATCCGCGCCAAACGCGCCTCCATGGGATTTTTCCGGGACCGCCGGCCGGAACTCTATGCGGAACTCACGCGGCCGGTCTGAGACCCCTCCGGCATGAATTGAGCGGGTGGCCGCTCAGGCCGAATACCGGTTTTCCCCCGGCACCTCGCGGGCCGGGCTCACCTTCAGATGCCGTCCCTGGAACTCCACCCCGTCCAGCTCCGCCTGCGCCACCACCGCGTCCCCGTCCGGCATCGTCACAAAGCCGAAGCCCCGGAACCGCCCCTTCCGGTAATCCATGATGAACCGTACCTTCTGCACCGTTCCGGCCCGGGAAAATAATTCCCGGATTTCCGATTCCATGGCACCGTACGGGATGTTTCCGATAAACAGCGACTTGCTCATGATTATAGTGAAAAGAGGGGGTTTTACAAAATTAAAAGATAAAAGAGCGAAAGTTGTTGTATCTGTCCCGGAGCACAAATCAAGAAAATTCAGGAAACAATTCCGTTAAAAAAGGGGCGGTTGGGGAAATGTTTCTGCGGAGCAGGTCCTGGACGGTTCCCTGGTGGAGCAAGCGTCCGCCCGCCTCGCCTCCCTCGGGGCCGATTTCGATGACATAATCCGCCTCGGCGATGAGGTCGAGGTGGTGCTCGATGACGATGACCGTGTGGCCCTGGTCGACGAGTTGATGGAGCAGATGGATGAGGCGCTCACAGTCATGCAGGTGCAGGCCGATGGTAGGTTCCTCAAGGATGTAGAGATTAGGCTGCACGGAGGCGTTGCGCCGCTCCTGGAGGGTGGGCAGGCCTCTTGCCAGTTCGGAGACCAGTTTGAGGCGCTGGGCTTCGCCGCCGGAAAGGGTGGGCGAGCTTTGCCCGAGGGTGAGATAGCCGAGGCCGGTCCGGACCATGAGGTCGAGGATGGCGGCCAGCCTGGTGTCAAAGGAGAAAAAGCGGGCGGCCTCCTCGAAGGTCATGTCGAGGACATCGGCGATGGAAGCGCCGTTCCAGCGGATATCCTGCAAATCGTCGCCGTAGCGTCGTCCATTGCAGTCATCACAGGGGACGTAGGTATCGGGAAGAAAGTTCATCTCCAGCTTGATGCGGCCGGCGCCCTTGCAGGTTTCACAGCGGCCGCCCTTGGTATTGAAGGAAAAGGTGCCGGGGGTGTGACCGTGCAGCCGGGCTTCCGGGGTGCTGGCGAAGAGCTGGCGGATCTGGTCGAAGGCCCCGATGTAGGTGGCGGGGGTCGAACGCGGGGTCTTGCCGATCGGGGACTGGTCCACCTCGATAACGGAGCGGAAGGATTCGGCCCCGAAGAGGTGGGAAAAGCCCTGGGCGCGGGATCCCTCGAGGCGGGATTTGCCGGTCCGGATGGCCTGCTGGACGGCGGGCATGAGGAGGTCCCGGACAAGGGTGGATTTTCCGGCTCCGGAAATCCCGCAGACCATGATGAGGCGCTGCTTTGGGAAATGGAAATCGGCCCCCTTGAGGTTGCGAAGGGAAGCCTTCCGGAGCACCACCCAGTTTTCCCGGGTAGCCGGGCGCCGGGGATGGAAGGGGGCGGGCAGGGGGCGCCATTGCCCGCGGGAGGGATGGGGCAGGCCGGTTTTGAGGTATTTGCCAGTGAGGCTTTTGCGGCTCTTACGGAGGCGGCTGAGCGGGCCGGCGGCGAGGATTTCCCCGCCATGCTTTCCGGCTCCGGGCCCGAGGTCGATGACATGGTCGGCCCGTTCCATGGTATGGGTGTCGTGTTCGACAACCAGCAGGGTGTTGCCCTTTTCCTTCAAGCGCGCGAGGGAATCCAGAAGGCGCTGGTTGTCCCGCTCGTGCAGGCCGATGGAGGGCTCATCGAGCACGTACAGGGCGCCGGCGAGGTTGGACCCCAACTGGGCGGCAAGGCGGATCCGCTGTGCCTCCCCGCCCGAGAGGGTGATCGTCGGGCGGTCCAGGGCCAGGTATTGGAGGCCGACCTCGTCCATGAACTGGAGGCGCTCGGACACTTCCGGGTACACCTCCTTGAGGATGGCCCGGTCACGCGTGTCCAGGTCAAGGGACTGGAGCGTTTCGAGGAGTTCTCCGGGGGGCAGCCGCAGCAGCTGAGGCAAATTGTAGCGGATACCCTTGTCGGTCGTGAGAAAAACCGACCGGCTGACGATGTTGAGCCGCTCGCCGCGACACTCGGGGCAGACCTCGGCTTCCCCGACGGATTCATTGACCAGGTCAAAGCGCTCGTCCTCCTCCATCCATGGATAGATGGCGCCGTGTCCGCGGCAAACCGGGCACCAGCCCCGCGGTGCGTTCCATGAAAAATCTTTCGGGTCGAGGTCCGGAAAGGCTTCCCCGGTTACCGGATCGGACCTGCGGGTGGAAAACCAGACGGCTTCCCCGCCGTCCTCCGCGAGGAGGTGGAAACTTCCCTTGCCCGTTTCAAGGGCGCTCTGGACGGCATCCTCGAGACTGCAACGGGAGGCTTCGCGCGTCGTGAGGGCGATATTCCCTTTTGCCGGGATCCGGGCGGTGGCCACGGCGAGGTCAACAGTGTGCTCGCGGTAGCGGTCGAGTTTTTTGAAGGCCTCGAGGGGAACCCATTCGCCGTCAATGCGAAGCAGCTCGTATCCGCGGCTCCGGGCCCAGTTGGCGATCGGCTCATGGTGTCCCTTGCGGCCGCGCACGAGCGGTGCCATCAGGTGCACCCGCCGGGTTCCCCGCTTGCGTCCCTGCGATTTCAGCTGCCTGCGCACGTGCGCGACAATCGCTTCCGGACGGAGGGCGACCAGGGGCTCACCGGTCACCGGACTGTGCTGCACGCCGATGCGGGCATAGAGCAGGCGGAGGTACTGGGCGACCTCGGTGATGGTCGCCACGGTCGATTTGCGGGTGCCCCGGGTGACCCGCTGCTCGATGGCCACGGTTGGCGAAATGCCTGTGAGCTCGTCGATGTCGGGCTTTGGCAGCTGCTCGACGTATTGACGCGCCCATGACGACATGGATTCCATGAAGCGCCGCTGGCCCTCGGCGAAAATGATGTCAAAGGCGAGGGTGGATTTACCGGATCCGCTCACTCCGGTGACCACCGTCATGGCCCCGCGGGGGATCCTTGTCGAAAGGTTCTTCAGGTTGTGCTCCCGGGCCCCCTTGAGGACCAGCTGGCCGGTGTCCTTCGCGCCGGGCCGGACCTTGCCGCGGCCGATGGAGGGGCTCTTGCCGGAATCCGGCGCCTGCTCCAGGACATACGGGGCGGTCGCCGTGCGGTGGCCCGCGAAGGCTTCGGGCGGGCCGCTGAAGACGAGCCTGCCACCGGCATCGCCGGCTTCGGGTCCAAGCTCGAGGACCCAGTCGGCGGCGCGAATGACATCCGGGTGATGCTCGATGACGACGAGGGAATGGCCGGAACCGGTCAATTTGTGAAGCACCGCGAGCAGGCGTTCGATGTCCGCCTTGTGCAGGCCCGTGGTCGGCTCGTCAAGGAGCAACAGGGAGGGATTTTTCCGGTGCTCAAGGGTCCCCAGGTAACGGACGAGTTTGAGGCGCTGGGATTCCCCGCCCGAAAGGGTGTTCAGCGGTTGGCCGAGGGGAAGATATCCGAGGCCCACTTCCGTGAGGGCGCTCAGTTTCCGGACCACCGGGGGAAGTCCCTCGAAGATCCGCACCGCCTCCTCAATGGTGAGGGAAAGGATATCGCGCACGGAATGACCGTTCCACCGGATGGCGAGGACCTCTTCGATGAACTGCCTTCCCTCGCATACCGGACAGGGGACGTAGAGGTCCGCCATGAACTGCATTTCCACCCGTTCAAATCCGAGCCCCTGGCAGTGGGGGCAGCGTCCGTTTCCGCTGTTGAAGGAAAAGGAGGAGGCCGTCAGTCCGGCCTGACGCGCGGCATCGGTCTGCGCGAAGGCCTGGCGGATGCCGTCCCATGCCCCGACAAAGAGGGCCGGGTTGGACCGCGGGGTCCGGCTCACGGGAGCCTGATCCACCAGGAGGATTTCCCCGAAGCCGGCCTCGCAGTCCAGGTCTTCGATGGCCGCGGGATCCTCGCAGGCCTTTCCGCTGCGGGTCAGCAGGCCCTGGTAGATGCCGTTGTGCAGCAGGGTCGATTTACCGGAGCCACTGACGCCGCTGAGGACGACCAGGCGCTGCAGGGGAATGTCCACGTCCAGCCCGTCCAGGTTGTGTTTCCGGATCCCCCGCATGCGCAGGAAGGGGGTGTCCCCGTTCACGGGGCGCCGTGTAGCGGGGATTTCAATACGCCGCTTCCCGGAAAGGAATTGCCCGGTCGGCGATCCCCTGCGCTGTTTGAGCGCGCCGACGGGGCCGGCATACACGACCTTCCCGCCCCGGCTGCCCGGTTCCGGGCCGATCTCGACGATGAAGTCGGCCGCCCGCATGATGGCCTCGTCGTGCTCGACCACGACCACGGTGTTTCCCTGGTCGGTCAAGCGGCGGAGGATGCCGATCAGGCGGTCAATGTCGCGGCAATGCAGGCCGATGGAAGGTTCATCGAGAATGAAGAGGGTGTCGACTAGGGCCGTTCCCAGGCAGGAGGTGAGGTTGACCCGCTGCGTTTCCCCCCCGGAGAGGGACCGCGAGGAGCGGTCGAGGGTGAGGTAATCCAGACCGACCGCCTCAAGGTAGTTGAGCCGGGTATGGATGGCCTCCAGCGCCAGGGCCGCCTGCGGCTCATCGGCGGACCGGGTCCCGGCCTCCCGCATCAGGTCCTTCAGCCTGCGGATGGGAAGCCGGTACAGGTCCGGAAGGGTGTGGCTCCGCCATTTCCAGCAGAGGGATTCCGCCTGGAGCCGCAGGCCGCGGCAATGGGGACAGGGGACATAGGCGCGGTACCGGGAAAGGAAGACCCGGACATGCATCTTGTACGTGTTCTCCTCGAGCCATTTGAAGAAGCGCCGCACCCCGTACCATGCCCGCGGCCAGGCCTTTCCGGCACGGCCATACTCCGGATCCCCCTCGAGGACAAAGCGCCGCTGTTCCTCATCGAGGTCCTGCCAGGGGACATGGGTGGGGATTCCCAGCTTTTTGCAGGCCCGCAGGAGATCCCGCTGGCTCTCGGAATAGACCGCCCCGCTGAAGGCCTTGATGGCCCCGCCCTCCAGGGAAAGATTGTGGTCCGGGATAACGAGCCGGTCGTCGATCTCGATCACGCGTCCGAATCCCCGGCAATGGGGACAGGCCCCCAGCGGGGAATTGAAGGAAAACAGGTTCGGGGTGGCGGGGCGAAACCGCCGCGTGCTCCCGGGACGATGCAGGCCTTCGCTGAAGTTGGAAAGGGGATCCCCGGCCGTACTGAAAAGGGTGATCTGCCCATCACCGAAATGGAGCGCGCTCTTCGCGGAATCAATGAAGCGGTTGCGGTTTCCCGATGTGATTTCCAACCGGTCCTGGATGACATGCAGGACCGCGTCCGTTTCCAGGTCCTTCGGTTCCAGTTCCTCGAGGCGAAGAACCTTTCCCTCCAGGACGAGGCGGGCATAGCCCTGGGCGGTAAGGGACTGCAGGATGGTCTTCCAGGTCAGCCTGCCGGGCCGGGTAACCGCGAAGGTGATCAGGACGGCCTGCTCCCGGTATTCCAGAAGACACTTTTTCCAGATGCTCTGCGGGGTGTCGGTGGTGATCACTTCCCCGGTTTCCGGATCATGCAGGGAGGCGGTGTGGGAAAACCAGACTTTGAAGTAATCACACAACTCGGTCATGGTCCCCACGGTCGAACGCGAGGTTTTCACCGTGTTGCCCTGCTCAATGGCGATCGATGGACGGATGTTCTCGATGGCATCCACATCCGGGCGGTCCATCAATTCGAGGAATTGCCGGGTGTAGGGACTGAAGGTTTCCGCATAGCGCCGGTTTCCCTCGGCGTGCAGGGTGTCAAAGACGAGGGAGGACTTGCCGGCGCCGCTCAACCCGGTGACCACGATCAGCCTCCCCAGCGGAAGATCCAGGTCGATGTTTTTCAGGTTGTTCTGACGGACCCCGCGCATCCGGATGGCCGATGGTGGCTTCTTCCCCATATCAAGCCACTATGGCACCTTTCCGGAAAAAGGAAACGGCGCGGGGGCGGAATTATCCATCCGTCTTTTTTGCGGCGGCCTTTTTCCTTGGGGCGCGCGGGGGGAACTCGAACCCGATGTCCCCGCGCTTCTTGAGGATGAGGAAGGCGTCGAAGAGACGGCCGGTGCGCTTGGACTTGAACCCTTTGATGAGTCCGGTTTTTCCCTCGGAGAGAAGTTTTTCCACCTCCTCGCGCGGGAGGGTCTTTCCGAGCATGGTGCGGGAGAGGCGGAAGTTGTCGCCCGGTTCGTTCTGGAGGCTGCGTTCGCAGGCGAAGGCCTTGGGGGTCTCGTAGACGGTGGCCCCGGTTTCCTTGAAGGTGCCGACAACGGGCAACTGCGAGAGGTCGAGGTCCTCGCTTTCCCCGTTGCCATTGCCGTTCCCGTTGTCGCCGAAATCGAAGATGACCTTGTTCATGGGGTCGAGGCGCAGGATGGCGGAAAAGGGTTTGCCGGCCTTGGAGCGGAAATCGTCGAGGGGACCGACCATGCGGTCCCGGACGAGCGCCTGCACCTCCTCCTCGGAAAGTTTTCTCCCGGCAATGGTCTTGTAGATGGTCAGCTCGCCGTCTTGCGACTTGTAGGACCGGAGCATATCCTTCATTGGCTTGTTGTCGGTGGGGGAAATGACCGCGGAATCGGGTGCGGCCTTCTCATCCTCGTCAAAATTGCGGGTTCGCTCGACGATCGCCTTCGTCAGGTCGATGATTCCCTGCATGAATTCCTGGCGGGTGATCTCGCCGGTTTCCATGTGGCGCAGGCGGTATTCCCACTCGCCGGTGAGGTCCGGGCGGGTGAGGGCCTCGGCCCGGACCGCCTGCAGGAACTCGAAGAGGTTTTCCGCCTTGGTGGTGGGGACCAGGTTGCGTCCGTCCCGCTCCATGTACTTCTCCTTGATCAGGTGGTCGATGATGCTGGCGCGGGTTGCCGGGGTGCCGAGGCCTTTCTCCTTCATGGCATCGGCCAGTTCATCGTCATCCACGAATTTGCCGGCCCCTTCCATGGCGGAGAGGAGGGTGGCTTCCGTGAAGCGGGCCGGTGGCTTGGTGGAATCCTCGTGGATTTCCACGGACAAGCTCTGGGCCTTGTAGCCATCCGCTGCCGCAAGGGGATCCGGATCGCCGTTTCGCAGCCATGCCGGGTCGCGGTCCGGATCCGTCAGCGCCGGCAGTTCGCTGCTGGCGGCGGTTTTCCCGTAGACCTGCAGGTAGCCCGGCTCAACGAGCACCTTGCCCTCAGTCTTGAAAACCAGGTCCCCGACCGTGGTCGTGCGGGTGGTCACGTCAAACTCCGCCGGCGGGAAGAAGATGGCGACAAACCGCTGGCTTACCATTTCAAAAATCTTCTCCTCCTCGGAGCTGAGCCGCCTGGGTTCCTCCCCGGTCGGGATGATGGCAAAGTGGTCGCTCACCTGCTTGTTGTTGAAAATGCGCTTGTTCGGCTTGACCCAGTCGTTGCGCAGGACGGTCCGCGCATGCTCCCCGAGGGATCCGGGAATCCGGCCGAGGGTCGCCTTCACCGTGCCGATGTAGTCCTCCGGCAGGGCGCGGCTGTCGGTTCGCGGATACGTCAACAGCTTGTGTTTTTCGTACAGGCTCTGGGCCAGCTGCAGGGTCCGGGCGGCTGAGAACCCGTAGCGCCCGTTGGCCTCCCGCTGCAGGGAGGTGAGGTCGTACAGACGCCCGCCGGACTGCTTGGTGCGCTTTTTCTTCTCTTCGGCGATGCCCCCACGGCTCTCGTTGACCTTGGCCACCAGGGACTCCGCCTCTTCGGAATTCCAGAACCGGTCCGGCTTGTCGTCGGAATCCTCCTTGTCGACCGGTTTTTCCCGCTGGAGGAAGCCGCTGTAGGTCCCCTCGCTGACGCCGAACTGCCCCTCGACGCGCCAGAATGGACGCGGTTTGAAATTCCGGATGGCAAACTCGCGCTCCAGCACGATCGAAAGGGTCGGGGTCTGGACCCGGCCGACCGTGGCCACGCCCTTGCTGCGGCCGAACATGCGCTTGGTGATGGCGCGCGTGCCGTTGATCCCGATCAGCCAGTCCGACTCGGAACGGCTGCGGGCGGCGTCCTGCAGGCCCTGCATCACCTCCGGAGGGCGGGGATTTTCAAAGGCTTCCCGGATGGATTGCGGCGTCATGGACTGCATCCAGATCCGGCGGAAGGGCTTTTTGCACTTCGCCAGCTCGTATATGTAGGTGAAGATCAGCTCCCCTTCGCGTCCGGCGTCGCAGGCGTTGAGGACTTCCCCGACATCCTTGCGCGCCATCAGTTTCTTCAGTTGCTGGAAGCGCTCCTTGCCGCGCTTGTCGTTGATCGCCTTCAGCTCGAATTTCTCGGGTATGATGGGCAGGGCGTTGAGACGCCAGAAGCCGTATTCCTTCTTGTCGATGTCCTCGGGCATGAACAACTCGACCAGGTGTCCCACGGCCGCGCCGATGACGTATTCGTCATTCTCAAAGCCGAAGTCGGTTTTCTTGAAGCGGCCGAGGGCCCGGGAAATATCCTGGGCCACGCTGGGTTTCTCGGCGATGATGAGTTTCTTCTGTGTGTCTGACAAGGTGCTCTCTCTTCTTTCTTGGTTACGGGTTGTAGTTGAGAGCCTCCAACGTCCGATCCAGGTTGTCCAGCAGCCCGCTCATGGTTTCATCCGTTTCATCACCCATGTTCGAGATGCGAAAAGTCTTTCCCTTGATCTTTCCATATCCGCCATCAATAACGCAATTGTAATTAGCCTTGAGGTGGCTGATGATGGCTGGCAAGTCCCAATCGTACCTGTTTTTGACGCAGGAGAGGGATTTGGAGGCGAATTCGCGCGGTGGCAAAGTTTCGAGTCCGTGGCGGTCGATCCACGCATGCACGAGGCCGTTGAGCCGTGCATGGCGTTCATAACGTTGCTCGAGGCCCTCGGCGAAGATGTCCTCGAGCTTCGAGCGGAGGCCGAAAATGAGGGGAATGACCGGGGTGGAGGGGGTCATGCCCTTTTCATGGTTCTTCTGGAATTCAAGAAAATCGAAATAGTAGCCGCGGTCCGGCATGGTGGAGGCCCGTTCGCGGGCGCGTTCGGAGACACTGAGGAGGGCCAGTCCCGGGGGAAGGGCGAGGGCTTTCTGGCTCCCGGTCAGGAGCACATCGATACCAAGGGCGTCCTTGTCGATCCTCACCGCGGAAAAGGAGCTGACGCTGTCGACCACGGAGATCACCTCCGGAAATTCGCGCACCACGGCCATGATCTCGGCCAGCGGGTTCATGGTGCCGGTGGAAGTCTCGTTGTGAATGAGGGTGACGGTGTCAAACTCCCCGCTGGCGAGTTCCTTGCGGACATCCTCCGGATCGACGGGGGTTCCCCACTCATACTGGAGGGCGGCGGCCTCCTTGCCGCAGCGCTTGGAGACATCGAACCACTTGTCGGAAAAAGCACCCGAGCAGATGTTGAGGACCTTCCTGTGGACGAGGTTGCGGATCGAGCCCTCCATCACTCCCCAGGCCGAACTGGTGGAAAGGTAGACCGGATCCTTCGTGTGAAAGAGCTGCTGCAGGCCGGGTTGGACCGACCGGTACAGCTCCACAAAATCAGGACTGCGGTGACCGAAGACCGGCGTTGTCATGGCCTTGTAGGTTTTCTCGGAAACTTCCACCGGCCCGGGGATGAAGAGTTTGTAGGACATGAGTTGCCTGTAAAGAGGCTGAATTTCCCGCCGTCAAGCAAAGACGAAGAACGAAGGACGAAGGACCAAGGTTCGAGTATCCGGGGCTATTGACTTTTGTCCGTTGTCCTTTGTCTTTGGTCCCGCGATGGCGAAAGACTGGCTGGAAGGCGTCCGGGAGGCGTATGATGTGGTGGTGATCGGCAGCGGCCTTGGCGGGCTGACCAGCGCCAACGTGCTGGCCAAGGCCGGCCACAAGGTGCTGCTGCTGGAGCACCATTACCAGTTCGGAGGCCTGGCAACCTGGTTCCGCCGTCCCGGCGGGCACATATTCGACATTTCCCTGCACGGGTTTCCCTACGCCATGATCAAGTCCTGCCGGAAGTACTGGACGCGGGAAATCGCCGATTCGATCGGGCAGCTGCGTGATATCCGTTTCCTCAACCCGCAGATGAACCTGCGGACAACCTTCAACCGGCCGGACTTCACACGGATTCTCACGGACACTTTCGGCATTCCGCGGGACCGGGTGGAGGCGTTTTTCGAGCGTCTCGGGGGGATGAATTTCTATGACGACAACCGCCAGACCACCGGGGAACTGTTCGAGGAGTTCTTTCCCGGGCGCAATGACGTGCACCGGCTGCTCATGGAACCGATCTCGTACGCGAACGGGTCCGGGCTGGAGGATCCGGCCATCACCTACGGCATCGTGTTCACCAATTTCATGAGCAGGGGGGTCTTTATTTACAAGGGGGGGACCGACACCCTGATCCGCAGCATGACCGATGAGTTGAAGCGAAACGGGGTCGAGCTGCGCAAATGCGCGCTTGTGCGGGAAATTCTCTTCGAGCGCGGGCCGGACGGGCGGGAGCGGGCCTGCGGGGTGGTCGCCCAAAGCCGCAATACGGGCCGGCCCTTTCCGCCGCGCCGGATTTCCTGCCGGGCGGTGGTTTCCAACGCCAATGTCCGCAACACGGTCGAGGAACTGGCCGGCAGGGAACACTTCCGCACGCCGTTCCTGCGCGAGGCCGAAGCGGTCCGGGTCAACACCAGTTCCTGCCAGGTCTACATGGGGGTGCGCAAGGGGGAAGACATTCCCCGGATCGGGGACCTGGTCTTCACCTCGGAGGCCGAAACCTTTTCCACCCGCGAGCTCAGCCGGATGCGCACCAGCAGCCGCACCTTTTCGGTGTATTATCCGGACACCCGTCCGCACCTGTCCGAGCCGCGATATGCCATCGTGGCCTCCATCAACGCCCGCTGGGAGGATTGGGAGGCCCTTTCCGACAAGGAGTACGAGGCCGAAAAAACCTGGCTCATCGAAAAATCGGTCAACGCCCTGGAAAAACTGATTCCCGACATCCGGGGGAAACTGGACCATCTCGAGGCCGCCACACCGCGCACCGTCCGCCATTACACCCGCCACGTGGGGGGAACCTCCTTCGGGACAAAGTTCGAGGGGCTGCGGGTTTCCCAGCACCTGCCGGAGGAATTGCCCGGGCTTTACCATGCTGGAAGCGTCGGCATCATCATGTCCGGCTGGCTGGGGACCATGAATTACGGGGTCATCGTCGCCAACCGCGTGGACAAGTTCCTCGGGGAGGAAGGATGAATCAAGCGATCCCGGTCCCGATCCCGTTCCCGATTTTAGGATTGAGATTGGGATGGGGATTGGGAATCTGTTGGTGCCATGTTGGATGAGATATACCGGACGATCCCCCACCGGGAGCCCTTTTTGTTCATCGACCGGATCCTCGAGGTCCGGGAGGACGGTGCGAGCGCGGAGCGCAAGATCCGGGAGGAGGAGCCGCATTTCCGGGGGCACTATCCCGGCAATCCGCTGATGCCGGGGGTGCTCCTCTGCGAAGCGGTCTTCCAGACGGCGGCGGTATACATGATCCGCCACTTTGGCGGGGCATGGGAGGGGACCGGACCGAAGACACCGGTGCTGGCGCGCATCCAGATGGCGAAATTCAAGCGCATGGTGCGTCCTGGAGATACCATCCACATCGATACAACCTACAAGGAGGCGATGGGGCGTTTCCATTTCATGCGGGGCAAGGTGACGGTCGACGGCAAGCCGGTCCTCACCGTGGAATTCGGGCTCGCCCTGCTGGATTCGGAAGAGGCATAGGCAACAGGATGGATTTTCTCCAACTGGCAAACCGGCAATTTCTGGTCTGTGGGCTTGGCAACCGCCGAAGCGTGGCCTGGGCCATCGGGAGGACCCTTGAGGAAGCGGGGGCCCGCGTTATCTTCACCGTGCGAAACACCGGGCGCAGGGACCGTCTCGAGAAGCTCCTTGGCGGCCGTCCGTGCCTGACCTGCGATGTGGAATACGAGGACGATGTGGCCACGCTCGGGGTACGGGTGCAGGAGGAGTTCGGGCGACTGGACGGCTTTGTGCATTCCATCGCCTTTGCCAATTTCAGGGAGGGGGCCGCCGCTTTCCATGAGACCAGGCGCGAGGATTTCCTGCAGGCGACCCAGATCAGCGCGTTTTCCCTTGTGGAGATGGCCCGCAGCCTGAAGCCCGTCCTGAAAAAGGACGCCTCCGTGGTGGCGATCGGGATCTCCTCCTCGGTGACGGCCGCCAACTACGGGTACATGTCGCCGATCAAGAATGCCCTCGAGGGCTGTGTGCGCTTTCTTGCCAAGTCCTTCAGCGAGGACACGGAAGTGCGTTTCAATTCCGTCAACGCGGGTCCGCTGCGGACCAAGTCCTCCGCGGGCATTCCCGGGTACCTGGAAAACTACCTGTATGCGGAGAAACTGACCTTCCGGAAGCGGGCCCTGGCCACGGAGGAAGTGGCCAACGCCGCGGTTTTCCTGCTCAGTCCGCGCAGTTCCGGGATCAACGGACAGGGAATCGTGGTCAACGCCGGCATGGACTGGAACTATTTCGACGAGGATATCGTCCGGCGCGTCATGCGTCCCGAACAACCGGACAGGAGGGATCGCACATGAGGTTCAGCGGGGTCAGCATCAATGGAACGGCCGTCGTGGTTCCGCCGGTGCGGGTCAGCTCCGCGGAAATCGAGGCCCGGCTCTCGCCCCTCTACGAGCGGCTGCACCTGCCGGAAGGACGGTTGGAGCTGATGACCGGCATTGGTTCGCGCCACTTCTGGGAGGATGGCCGGCAACCCTCCGCGGCCGGCGCGGAGGCGGGGGCCGCGCTGCTTGAGCAGGGGCGGGTGCAGAAGAGTGAAATCGATCTTCTCATCCATTGCGGGGTTTGCCGCGACCGCATGGAACCGGCGACGGCGGCCTACGTCCATGGCCTCCTTGACCTGCCGGCGGGCTGCCAGATCCTTGATGTCTCCAATGCCTGCCTCGGCTTTGCCAACGCCCTGGTCCTGGCGGGGGGCTTGCTGGAAAGCGGCCAGATCCGGCACGCCCTGCTGGTTTCCGGCGAAAACGGCCGCCCCCTGCTGGACCACACCCTCCGGATCCTGCTGGAGAGGGAGCTATCCCGGAAGGAAGTGAAGCCGTATTTTGCCAACCTTACGATCGGGGCGGGCGCGGCCGCGATGCTGGTTTCGCGGGAGGACCTGGCCGGGCCCGGCTCCTTCCGTCTGCTGGGAGGGGTGGCCCGTACGGATTCCAGCGCCAACGAGTTGTGCCAGGGGGATTCCGTCGGGATCCAGGGCCTCGACATGCAGACCGATTCGGAAGCCCTGCTGGATGCGGGAATCAACCTGGCGCGGAAAGCCTGGAATGCCTTCCAGAACGAGCTTCAATGGAGCCCGGCGACTCCGGATTGCTTTGTCTGCCACCAGGTTGGCCGGACCCATCAGCGCCGCCTTTTCGACAGCCTTGAACTGGACCGGGCAAAGGATTTCACGACCTTCGAGTACATGGGCAACGTCGGCTCGGTCTCCCTGCCGTTTTCCTTCCACAAGGCCATCGAGGCGGGCCGCATCGGCCCGGGCAGCAAGGCCGCCCTGATGGGGATCGGCAGCGGCCTCAGTACCGTCATGCTGGGAGTGGAGGGCCGGGAATGACCGATCTTCCCCCGTGGCTCAAGGTATTGTATCCCTTCCGCGCGCATTTCCACGGCACCGCGGAGGGGCGGCTGCACTACGTTGATGAAGGAAAGGGGCCCCCTGTCGTCATGCTGCATGGCAACCCGACCTGGTCCTTTTTCTACCGGGACCTGATCCTCGCGCTGCGGGAGAAACATCGCTGCCTTGTCCCCGACCACCTGGGTTGCGGGCTCTCCGACAAGCCGCAGTCCTATCGTCCCTACACGCTGGAAGGGCATGTGCGGCGCACCTGTGAGTGGATCGATCGGGTGGATCCCGGAAATTTCCATCTCGTGGTGCATGACTGGGGCGGCGCCATCGGTTTCGGGGTGGCCCGGCTGGTGCCGGAGCGGATCCGCAGTATCAGCATTCTCAATACAGCGGCCTTCCCCTTTCCCTCCATCCCCTTGCGCATTTCCGCCTGCCGGATCCCCGGTGTCGGGGCCCTGCTGGTGCGCGGGGCCAACGCCTTCGCCCGGGGGGCCACCCGGATGGCCTCCGTCGAGCCCCTCTCCGAGGCTGTCCGGGAGGGATACCTTTTCCCCTACGACACCTGGCGCAACCGGGTCGCTGTCCATGCCTTTGTGAAGGACGTGCCGATGCGCAAGGGGCACCGCAGCCGGAAGACCCTGGAGGCCATCGAGGAGAGTCTCGGGCAATGGCAAAAGCGGCCCGTCCAGATGATCTGGGGGATGCGGGACTGGTGTTTCCACCGGGAAATCCTCGGCGTGTGGGAGTCCATCCTTCCCATGGCGGAAATTCATCGGCTCGAGAATGCCGGTCACTACCTTCTCGACGATGCCGGGGAGGAGGTTGCCCGGCTGGTTGGCGAATTCCTGCAACGGATGGCTTGAAGGTCTTGCAGGCATCGCAAGTGTCGCGGGCATCCCTGTCCG
>JBNGDP010000026.1:0-33942 GCA_049975345.1 Oceanipulchritudo sp.
TCGAGAAGCTGGAAGAGGACTTCCCTCGAGCCCCCGAAGCCGTGGACAAGGAAGCCGTGCGGAAGCGCCGGGCCGGCGCGGAGGATGTCGATCAAGAGGCCCCACGCCCGCAGGCAGTGGATCGTCGGCGCAAGTCCGGTTTCATGGGCCAGCTGGAGCTGGCGTTCAAAGACATCCATCTGGCGCTGCTCGTCGCGGGGCTCCTTCCAGTGGTCGAGGCCGATCTCACCGATACTGGCCGCCCCCGAGTCGAGATACTCCCTCAATTGCCGCTCCCAATCATCGGGCAGGTCCCCGACCCTCCAGGGATGCACCCCGTAGGCGCGAAGCAATCCTGTTCCACCCCTTTGCTCCAGCGCGCGCACCGCCGCCCAGTCGTCCGGATGCGTCCCATTGACCACCTGCGCGGCGATAGGGGGAATGAATGGCTCCCAAAAACCGGGACCGGGATCGGGACCGGGACCGGACCGACTTGACCGCAACCTTGGCAACGCCCGTTCGCGTTCCCGATCCCGTTCCCGTTCCCGTTCCCGAATTAAAGCTTTCTGGAGGGATGGATCCTGGAGGTGGAGATGAGCGTCAAAGAACCCCTCCGGAAGGGAATCGGTGGCGGGTTTCATTCCGCCTTACCCGCTTCCAGGCAGGAGGCGGCGAAGCGTTTGATCCGTTCATCCACCTTGCCGAGGCCGTTGCGGCGGTTGCTGGAGAGGTGCTGGTCGACCCCGACTTCCTCGAGGAAGCGCACCTCCCCGGCGAGGATGGTCCCGGGCTCCTCACCGCTGTAGTAGTCGCAGATCATGGCGGCGATCCCCTTCACGATGGCGGAATCGGAATCCGAGCGGAACCGGCACCGCCCCTTGTCGAACTCCGGCACCAGCCAGAGCTGGGACTGGCATCCCTCCACTTTGAAAGGGTCGGCGCGCAGCTCCTCCGGAAGGGGATCGTGCTCCTTGCCGTAATCCACCACGTAGGTGAAGCGCTCAAACCGGTCCGGCAGAATACTCATTTCCTCCACGAGGCGCTTCCGCTTTTCTTCCAAAGACATGGTTCCAAGGGTCGGAAAGCAATCGGGGTTTGTCAAACGGGTTGCGATGTGTCAGGCTGGGTCCATGGCGACTGAATCCGGGCCATTGCCGAAATACCGTGTTCTCGCGGATTATGAGGTCCATGATCCGCATCCGCTGATCCTGCACGAGGGGGTTGCGGTGGAGGTGGTGCGCCGGGATCCCGGCTGGCCTGGATGGGTGTGGATCCAGTCCGCCGACCAGGCCGGATGGATTCCCGAGAATTGCCTGAACCATGCCGAAGAGGGACCTGCCCTGACCACCGGTCCGTTCAATGGAACCGATCTCTCCGCCCGCCGGGGCGAGGTCCTGACCGTTCTCGAGTCGGCCCCCGGCTGGATCTATGCCCGCAACGAAACCGGCCGGAAAGGATGGTTTCCGCTCTTCAACCTCAAGCCGTTCCCGAGTACTTGAAGACGCAGGTGCTGTTGGCGGGAAGGGTCAGCTTGAGGGAATGGCCATGGCTGTCCCAGGCCAGCGGATCGGATTGCACGCCCCCGAGATTGCCGGTGCCGTCCCCGCCGTAGAGGCTGGCCGCCGAATTGATCAATTCCTTCCAGTACCCCTCATAAGGCACCCCGACCGTGTAGCCGTGGCGGGCCACCGGGGTGTAATGCCCGACAACCAGCAGGGTGTCCTCCGCCCGCTCGGTCTTGCGAAGGAAAGCGATGACGGAACTGTCGGCGTCGCCGGCGGCCACCCACTCGAATCCGCGCCCGTCGGCATCCCCCCAGGCGAGGGCGGGTTCCTCCCGGTACAAACGGTTCAGATCGCGGACCAGGTCCTGGATGCCGGAGTGATCCTTGTACTGGAGCAGGTGCCAGGACAGGCTGGCGTCATAGTGCCACTCCTCGGACTGCCCGAAATCAGACCCCATGAAGAGGGTCTTCTTCCCGGGCCATGCCCACATGAGGGTGTAGAGGGCTCGCAGGTTGTGGGCCTTGCCGGTGATGGATCCAGCTCCCATTTTCATGAGCATGGAGCCTTTGCCGTGCACCACCTCGTCGTGGGAGAAACACTGGACGAAGTTTTCGGAATACTGGTAAATCATCCCGAAAGTCAGGTTGTTCTGGTGGAATTTCCGATGGATGGGATCCTTCTGGAAATACTGCAGGGTATCGTGCATCCAACCCATGTTCCACTTGAAGTCGAAGCCGATGCCCCCCTCCTTGACCGGCTTGGAGATGCCCCCGAAAGCCGTGGATTCCTCGGCGATCATGATCGTCCCGGGATAATATTGGTGCACCAGCTCATTGGTGGCACGGAGAAAATCGATGGCCTCGATGTTCTCCCGGCCGCCGTACTGGTTCGGGATCCACTCCCCGTCCTTCCGGGAATAGTCGAGGTACAACATGGAAGCGACCGCATCGACCCGCATGCCGTCAATGTGAAAGCGGTCAATCCAGGACAAGGCGGAGGCGATCAGGAAATTCCGCACCTCGTGGCGGCCGTAGTTCGGGATCAGGGTGCCCCAGTCCTGGTGGAAGCCCTTGCGCGGGTCCTCATGCTCGTAGAGCGCGGTCCCGTCAAAGCGCCCGAGCGCGAAGCCATCGGTCGGGAAATGGGCGGGAACCCAGTCGATGATGACCCCGATGCCCGCCTGGTGAAGGGTGTCGACCAGGTATTGGAAATCCGCTGGGGTTCCATACCGCTGCGTGGGGGCAAAGTAGCCGGTCACCTGGTATCCCCAGGACCCGGTGAAGGGATGCTCGGCAAGCGGCATGAACTCGACGTGGGTGTAGCCCATGTCGACCACGTAACGGGTCAGCTCCTCGGCCATTTCCCGGTAGGTGAAGGGACGGCCGCCATCTTCCACCTTGCGCTTCCATGAGCCGAAATGGACTTCGTAAGCGCTCATCGGCGCCTTCTTCCAGTCGGTCGAGGCGCGTTTTTCCAGCCACTCGCCGTCCTGCCACTGGTGGCTGTCGACATCACAGACAATGCTGGCATTGTGGGGCGGAGGCTCGAAATACGTGGCATAGGGATCCGCCTTCAAGTGGAGGTTCCCCTGCTGGTCGCAGATCTCGTACTTGTATTTCTGGCCGTGCTGAAGGCCGGGGATGAAGATCTCCCAGACACCGGAGGACCCGAGGGCCCGCATCGGGTGGTAGCGACCGTCCCAGCGGTTGAAATCCCCCACCACGCTGACCCGCTGCGCGCTGGGGGCCCAGACCGCGAAATTCACCCCGGGAACGTCGTTGTGCCGGCGAAGATGGGCTCCCAGCTTTTTGTAAATCCGGTGGTCATCCCCCTTGTTGAAGAGAAACAGGTCCTCATCCGTCAGGCCGGGCAGGAAACTGTAGGGATCAAAGAACTGGTGAATCTCCCCGTTTGGGCGCTTCACCCGCAGACGGTAGGGAAACACTTCCTTCCTCCCCGATATGGTCCCTTCGAACAAATCGCTCCCGGCGATGCGCTTCAGGGGAAAGCGCTCATCGCTGGCAATATCCACGACCTCGCAGCCTTGAATATCATGAAGCAGGGCCCGCACCACAAGCCCCTGCTTGTGGGGATGCATTCCGAGCACCTGGTGGGGATGGTGGTGGCGGGCCTCCGTGAGGCGTTTCAGTTCTTCCTTGGAGATGATCATGGCGCGGATGGTTCTTTCGAAAAGGGCCCAGAGATCGCAGCTAAGCCCCTACAGTGCAAGCGATTTCGTTTAGCCGGGCCCGCTCCCCCCTCACCGTATTGAAATTAACGCTTGAGCAGCGATTGCGGAGCGTCATCCTTGGCAGGCAAGTGAAGCTGATGCGAATATTCCCCTGCCTGGCCATGCTGGCAATCGTCCCCTGCGGACTGGCCGCCCAGACACCCGAACTCAGCGCGGACGAGCCGATCTCCTACTCCGCGGACAAAAGCATCCTGATCGCCACCGGTAACGCCGTTTTCAAGGATGAGAACACCCTTGTCGAGGCGGATGAAATCCGCTACAACCGTGAGTCGAACCAGGTCGAGGCCAGCGGCCATGTGCGGGTCACGCGAACGGGCCTCCGCCTCCTTGCGGAGACCCTTTCCTACGATGCCACCCACCGGTCCTTTTCCGCAGGCAAATTCCGGGCCGGATACCCTCCCCTTTTCATGGAGGGTGAATCCTTCGAGGGCAACCTGGACCAGGTGGACTTCAGCAAGGTTTCCCTGTACTTCCGCGAGCCGGTTTCCAATTCCCCGAAACTGGGCATCCGGGCCGGGACCTGGAAAAACGGGGATTCCATCAGCGGAACCGGCCTGAGCCTCCGCGCACTTGGAGGATTGTCCCTTCCCTTGCCCGGATTCGAGTACGAGCTGGGCACCGCTTCTGCCAAAGTGGACCTCGAGCTGGGGTTCCGCAACCGCCTCGGGGCCTATGTGCGCTCCGAAGGGCTCTATCCATGGGACCGGGAGCTTGCCGTGGGCGGGAACTTTGACATCTACAGCAAGCGCGGCGTTCTCATCGGGCCCGCCATGGAATGGCGGACCGCCGGGGGCACGGCCCATGCCTGGTTCAATTCCGGCTGGATTCATGATCACGACTCCGGCGAACGCGGTACGGATATTCTCGGCCGGCGGATTGACCAGCAACGCGGCTTCGCCGATTTCGGGACGCGCCTGCGGGATGCGGCCGGGACACTGCAGCTGCAGTTGAAGGGCACCTACCTGAGCGAGTCGGAGATCCTGCGGGATTTCCGCGGGGACGATTACTTCCGGCAGTACCAGCCGGACCAATTTGTCGATTTCACGTGGCAGCGGGCAAACTTCCTCTTCAACGCCTTTGCCCGCTACCAGATCAACGACTATTACGGAATGGTGGAGCGACTGCCGGAAATCCGCGCTGAATGGCTGCCCCAGGAGCTGGGGCGCACGGGATTTCACCTGCAGGCCTCCGCAGCAGCCGTGCGCTACCGGGTACGCGAAGTTTCCCCCTACTCGTTCCCGGTCGACTTTCCCGGAAATCCTCTCGGGCTTGCCGGCCGGTCCCCGATCGCGGGCCTCGAGCCGCCTGACCTGATCAGCCAGCCCTGGCAGGACCGGCTTGACGGCACCCTGACCCTGACCCGCCCGGTCCATCTGCCCGCCGGCGTGGACCTGGTCCTGCGCACCGGCGGACGCTGGTCGGATTACCGGATGGACGGGAGCGACGGTACCCCCTCCCTGAACGAGGACCGATGGGTGGGCGAACTCGGTTTTGACCTCTCCCGTACCGTTGCCCGCACCTACCGCGTCGCGCGCCCCGACTGGAATATCGAGCGCCTGCGACATGTTTCCCGGCTGGCCGCGACCTACCGGTGGCATCCGGGCGCAGGGGAAGGGCCCGCTGAAGCGGCCCCCTATGACCTCCACGCCTATCATGCCAGCCGCCCGGTCCTGGATCTGGCCGACCTACGCCACCTCGATGCGCTGGAGCAATGGAGTATCGCCCGCTTCGGCTGGGAAAACCGTCTTCTGGTCGCGGAAGCGGAGGGCGGATTCCGCGATTTTCTCGCCTTGAACCTGTATCAGGACCTGAATCTTTCCGCTGAACCGGGCCAGCCCGAGTGGGAAGCCCTCTATCTGGAGGCGGATTTTCGCCCCTTCCCATGGCTGGACCTGCAGTGGAGACAAAAGTATCAGACCGAGGATACCAAAACCGAGGCCAGCTACCTGTTGGCCACCGTGCGCAGCGCCGACCTCTGGGCGCTGCGTTTGCAGGCCGAATACCTGCGGGAGGCCATTGAACAGTATGAATTGTCCGGCACCTACCGGCTCTCCGAGAATTTCGGACTCCTCGCCAGTTGGCGCTACGATTCACGGCTCGATGCCTGGACCCGCCAGCAATACGGGTTCAGTCGGCGCTTCGGCAATGTCTGGCAGCTCCAAATGTACGTTTCCCTGACCGACCTGGACGACCGGGAGGATGACTTCAGCATTGGCATGCGCCTGCTCTGGCTCTCCTTCTAACCTGCACCCAAAATGCCGGAAAGGAAGAAACCGACTCCCGTTACCGAACGGCCGCTGATCCGGGGCATCGACCACTCCGTCAGCCTGCCCATTTTCGAGGGCCCGCTCGATCTGCTCCTTTTCCTGATCCGGAAGAACGAGATCGATATCTACGACATTCCGATCATCCAGGTCACCAACCAGTATCTCGACATCCTGCGCGGCATGGAGCACCAGAAGCTCGAGGTGGCCGGCGAGTTTTTCGTCATGGCGGCCACTCTCATGCAGATCAAGAGCCGCATGCTCCTGCCAAGGGATGAACAACTGCCGGGCATGAGCGAGGAGGAAGAGGAGGACATCGATCCGCGATGGGAACTGGTCCAACAACTCATCGAGTACCGGAAATTCAAGGATGCCGCCGGCGATCTGGAAAAACTCATGGACCAGGCCCGCAACACCCTCTTCCGGGAATACTTCCTCAAGGCGGAAGACAAGTCCGGGCGTCCACTGCATCCAAGTGATCCAATCAGCCTCTGGAATGTCTTCAACCAGGTCCTGCGGCGGCTTTCCGAGAAGATCATCATCGGACAGATCCACGACGAGACCGTCACCATCGCCGAACGCATGGAGGATATCATCGAAATCATGGAAACCAAGCCCCGCTTTCGCTTCTCGGAACTGATCCGGGGACCCGTCTCCATTCCCTATGTCGTGTCCACCTTTCTCGCCCTTCTCGAGCTGGGCCGGTTGCGCAGGTTGTCCCTTGAGCAGGATGAGGCCTTCAGCGACATCCAATGCTCCGCGGTTAAGGAATAATCTTGCTTGAAAATTCTCCCACCTCGGCAACCTTGTCCATGGAACTCGCCATGAAACGGAAAAAATCAGCGCATTTGCTGGGAATCGGGCTCGACAACACGGATGGCCACAAGCGGCTCACCCGGGCCGAGAAATTTTCCGTGGTCGGCGGGTCCGAGGAAACGCATGAGCGCATGACCGAGACCCTGCTCAAAACCTTCGAGGACCTGAAGACCAAGGGCAAGGATCTCGAGAATACGGAAACCGATGAACTGGCGGACATCCTGCAGCGCAATTCGCCGGCCTGACCTTCCACAGCAAACCCATCCAACAGAGCGGAAAACACTATGTCAGAAGCAATCACCAACCTCACCGAAGCTAATTTCGACGATACCATTTCGTCCGCCACCGCGCCCGTGATCGTGGATTTCTGGGCTCCCTGGTGCGGCCCCTGCCGGACCATCGCGCCGATCCTGGAGGAGCTGGCCAAGGAAATGGGCGATGGCGTCCTGGTGACCAAGGTCAATGTCGATGAGAACCAGGGCCTTGCCCAGAAGTTCAATGTACGGGCCATCCCGACCATCCTTTTCTTCAAGGACGGCCAACTGAAGGACCAGGCCGTCGGACTCCTCCCAAAGGAGGAATTGAAGAAGAAGACGGAGTCCCTCTGACCTCCTCTTGCGGCTCAGTCCAAAGCGGGCAGCCATGAAAACCATCGCCATTCTCAACGGCCCCAACCTGCACCGCCTTGGAAAGCGGGAACCGGAGGTCTACGGCCGGCAGACCCTCGACGAGATCGTCGGCACCCTGCGCGAGCTTGCCCACGAGCATGGGGTGGAAATCACGCATTTCCAGAGCAACCACGAAGGAGACCTCATCGAGCAGATTCACAGCTGGTCGGATGAGGGAATCGAGCTGGGGATGATCAACCCGGCCGGCCTTACCCATACCAGCGTGGCCCTGCGGGATGCAATCGCCGCCAGCCCGATCCGTTTTGTCGAGGTGCATTTGAGCAATATTCACAAGCGGGAGGATTTCCGGCATGTCTCACTGACCGCGCCGGTCTGTGAAGCGCAGGTCTGCGGAATGGGCGCCCATGGATACCGGGCGGCTCTCGACTACCTGCTCCGTATCTAGCCGATCCAGCCCCCGAAGGAGAGGGCGAAGAGGAAAATCAGCAGGGTCAGGTTGGTGGCGATGGCGGCGGCCACATCGTCGATCACGACCCCCACCCCTCCAGGATAGCGCTGCAGGCTGCGGATCCCGAAAGGCTTCACGATGTCGTAAAACCGGAAGACCAGGAAACCGGCCAGCATGCAGGCCCATACCGCGCCGGTCTCAAGCATGAACCCTTTCAAGCCGAGAAAGCAGAGGGGAACGGCCACCACCTCGTCCAGGATCATTTCCCCGGGATCGCGCTTCTGCAGGATTTTCTCCCCCCGCTCGCACAGGAGCACGGCGAGAACGATCAGAATTCCCCCGGAAAGCACCTGCCAGAGCAGCCCGCAGGGATGGAAGAATGCCGTGTAGAGGAGGATTCCCAGGACGCTTCCATTGGTGCCCGGGGCCTTCCCAAGGTAGCCAATCGGCCCGCAGGTGCAGATGGCGGCAACCCAGCGACCGGGGAGGAAATCCGCAAGCTTATGGAGTTCCTTCAGCATCATCCCTTCAAGCCCCTTTTCCCTGACGCAGCAGCGGCCCGTATTTCCGGAAATACTGGATTCCGGAACCAATGGTCAGCCAGGCCGAAAAGAGGAAATACAGGTAGCCGTTGATCCAGACATACCGGGCCCAGAGGGACAAATCCGCCCCCAGCCAGGCCGGGAAATCGCGCTCGAACATGGGAACGGCAAAGAGGATGCAGATCCCCGTCACCTGCCAGATGGTCTTCCGTTTGCCCGCCTTTTCCGCGGCCAGCACGACATTGCGCCGGGCCGCCATGATCCGCATGAGGGTGATGCCGCCCTCGCGCAGGGCCATCCCGAGCACGACCAGGCCCGTCAACACCGCCGGCGGCAGCAAGCCCATCCAGATCAGAAGGACAAGGGAGCCGATGGTCATCACCTTGTCGACCAGGGCGTCGAAGATTTTCCCGAAGTTCGTGATCAGGTTGTATTTCCGGGCAATGTATCCGTCCAGGAAATCCGATACCGATCCATACAGGATGCAGAGGAAGGCAAGGGTCGCCGCCCCCGTCCATTCCTGCAGAACCAGGATCACCAGGGCGATCAGGACCCCGACCCTGGAAAAGGTGATGATATTCGGGAGCTGGCGCATGGATAGGAATGTCTATGGGACCAAAGTGCTGTGTTTCCAAGAATATTTATGGCCTCGCTGTTTCCAGTGGGTGATTGCCTATCACCCCAAGCACCCAGCCAAATGACAGGACACCTATTGCGACCCTAAGGGCCGTCCTCGAAACAACTTGGATCGTTTTACCCACTCAAAAGAGCGAAGAACCTGTTTTTTGCTTAACCTGTCCGTGGGAATCCCTTCTTATGTTCTCTTTGCCATGGTCACCGCAATCTACCCAGGAACCTTTGACCCGGTCACGAATGGACATCTGGACATTCTCCACCGGGCCACCCACATCTTCGACAAGGTGATTGTCGGCGTCGCTCCCAATGAGTTGAAAAGCCCCCTCTTCACCCTGAAAGAGCGGATTGAGTTGATTGCCGCCAACGTGGAGGAATTGAATGTCGAGGTCCTTCCCTTTGACGGGTTGGTGGTCGACTTCGCACGGAAAAACAAAGCCACCGCGCTGATCCGGGGCCTGCGCGCGGTCTCCGACTTTGAGTTTGAATTCCAGATGACCCAGATGAACCGCGACCTGGACCCGGAAATCGAGACCATTTTCCTGATGCCGGGGGCCCGCTACTTTTTCACCAGTTCCACGCTGATGAAGCAGGTTTCCTTCTACGACCCGGAGCGAATCGCCAAATTCGTGCCGCTCAACGTGGCGGCCGCCCTGAAGCGTAAATTCAATCACAAATAGCTCGGGAAATGGGAAACGAATCCGCCCCCTTTTCCAGGCGCACGGTTGGAATTGTCTGGCTCACGGTCTTCATCGACCTGGTGGGGTTTTCCATTATTTTCCCGATTTTCCCGGCCATGCTGGAATGGTATCTCCCGCGGGAAGGGGACGGTTCCTTCCTCCACGGGCTGATCCGTGTGCTCACGGACCTCACTCCGGGGCAGAACCAGGCTTTCCTCGTGACCGTCCTCTTCGGCGGCCTCCTCGGATCGTTGTACAGCTTTTTGCAATTCTTCGCTTCCCCCTTCTGGGGGCGGCTTTCCGACCGTCATGGACGCCGCCCGGTCCTGATCATCACCACCGTGGGCACCGCCCTCTCCTACCTGTTGTGGATCTTCGCCGGAAGTTTCTGGGTCCTGATCGTCTCGCGTGTTCTCGCGGGCGTCATGGCGGGGAACCTGGCTGTGGCCACCGCCTCGATCGCCGACCTGACGGAGTCGCGCACCCGTTCCAGGGGAATGGCGCTGATCGGGGTTGCCTTCGGTCTCGGTTTCATTCTCGGTCCGGCCCTCGGGGGACTGGGATCCCTTGTGGACCTGGGCGTCGATCCGGCAAACCTGGACACCTTCAGCCTCACCCCGTTTTCTTTCCCGGCCCTCCTGGCCTTTGTCCTCGCAAGCCTCAACGTGCTTTGGGTCTGGACAAAATTCCCGGAAACCCATTCCGCGGAGGTATTGCCGGAAAAGCCCGCCAAAAGGGAACCACTGATCCGCTTCGGCTCGAAGATCCCCGATGTCCGGCGGACCCTGAAAGTCTATTTCCTGTTTATCTTCGCTTTCTCCGGCATGGAATTCTCCCTCACTTTCCTTGCCTTGGAACGGCTCCTGTACCAGCCGCATGACATGGTGTGGATGTTCCTTTTCATCGGATTGATCATGGCCCTGACCCAGGGATACCTCGTGCGGCGGTACGGGCACCGTTTCGGGGAGCGGAATTTCACCACTCTTGGCCTGCTGTGCGGGGTCCTTTCCTTTGTCTGTCTATCCGTCAGCGAGGCGAGCCTGCTCTTCTACATTGGCCTGGCCCTGCTGGGAATCGGGGTCGGATGCTCGACGCCGTCCCTCTCCGCGCTGGTGTCCCTCTATTCCCCGGCCAACCGGCAGGGCGCCGAACTGGGGGCCTTTCGCTCCAGCGGCGCCCTTGCCCGGGCCATCGGGCCGCTCTTCGGTTCCGCCCTCTTCTGGGGCCTGGGTTCCCAGACCGCCTACCTGGCGGGTGCCGCCCTGATGTTGATCGCCGCCCTCTTCTCCCTTCTCCTGCCCCAACCGGATTATGGGACCAGGGATTAGGGATTAGGGGCCGGCAGCTTCACATAGTAGCGGATGCGGTTGCCGGCCACTTGCAGGATTCCGCTGCCGAGATTGCCATCATCAATTTTCCTGTCCAGACTGACCACGTCACTGAGGTCGATGGCAAAGGGACTCAGGCCGGTTGCGGAAATCTGGATGTAGGCACTGCTGGTCTTGGGATTTCCTTTGCCGACATAATGCCAGGAATAATTCCCGCCCACGGGGCTGGGATCATCCCAGATCGGGCTCAGGTAGCCCTCCAGATCGGGCAATAACGGACCGGAATCGGGAAAATCCCCTCCCCCTCCCTTGTCATCCATCGTGTAGTTGAGGATGGACTGGCTGTGCTGGCGCAGGTCATTGGCCAGACCCGAGAGGCGGGACCGCTTTAGAATCAGGCTGAACAATGGAATCGCGAGGGCGGCCAAAATGCCGATGATCGTCACGACGATCGCGATTTCAATGAGGCTCCATCCGGTCTTCTCCCCCTTCTTCATGCGTACCTGTTTATAATTTACGGATAAATTGAAAAGGAGAAACGGAAAGGAATGTTCTCTTTAATGAGTTTTTTACATCAATGTTCAGGCTTCAACGCACGCCCCATGAGGGCGCGGATGGCCTGGTCGGCCGTTTGCCCCTCAAAGAGGATTCCGTAAATCTGCTCGAGAATCGGTGCATCGATCCCCTTTTCCCGGCAAATGTGATGGAAACAGTGGCAAGTCCGGTATCCCTCGACGGTCATTTTTTTCTCCTCGATCAAGGTCTCGATGGATTCCCCCCTGGCGAGCAATTCACCGAAGGTGCGGTTACGGCTTTCCTTCCCGTTGCAGGTGAGGACAAGGTCCCCGAATCCGGCCAGTCCGTAGAAGGTTTCCACCTTTCCCCCCAAGGCCGCGCCCACGCGGATCATTTCATGCAGGGCCCGGGTGAGGAGCGCGGCCTTTGAATTATCGCGGAATCCGAGTCCGTCACACATGCCGCTGGCAATGGCGTAGACATTCTTCAAACAGCCGCCCAATTCGACTCCGATGATGTCCGGGCTGGTGTACACACGGAGGTTCTCCCCGCTTAGGGCCCTTTGCCAGCGGCGGTTTTTTTCCTCCGGTGCATTGCTGGCCAGGACAATGGCCGAAGGCTGCCCCTCGGCCACCTGGCTGGCAAAGGTGGGCCCGCTGAGCACGCCATGGAACCATCCCGGCAACTCCTCTCCCATGATACTCGCGGGCATGGCGTTGGTCCCCTCTTCAAGTCCCTTGCAGATCGTGATGAAGCCTTCAAGGGACCTGGCGGCCTCCGATTCGGCCCGCACCCGCCGGCATACGGAACGAAGGAATTTCGAGGGGCAGGCCAGAATGCAGATCTCCGCCTCCATGAGGGCCGGCTTGATCTCGTGGCCGATCTGGAGATCCGCGGGAAAGGGGTGTCCGGGAAAGAACTGCCGGTTTTCGCGGCATTGCCCCATGTCCATGGCCTCGCCAAGGGTGTGGGGAACCAGGGTCACCGTGTGGCCCTGCTTGCAGAGGTGAATCGCAAGAGCGGTCCCCCATGCCCCGGCTGGAAGAAGGGTGATGTTCATGGTAGATAAATCGCTATCGGGATCGGGATCGGGATCGGACGGCCTTCAGAATTGGATCTGATCGATACCGATAGGGATAGCGATACCGATAGCAATCTCGATTGGTTGAAGATGGGTCATTCTCTCATTCACGGGTGTGGAGGTTGATAAAATCCTTGATCGCTTCCGGCGTGGGCTCAAGGTTATAGGTGCGCGGCGTCCGGTCCTTGAGGAGCTCGAGGACCGGGGAAACGGGATGAATCCCGACGGCCTCCTCGATCACATCGGGAAACTTGGCGGGATGGGCGGTTCCCAGGACGACCCGGGTTCCCTCTTGCGGAAGGTTCTGGAAGCCACAGGCGGTGTGCGGATCCGGAATGTAACCGTGGAGGGTATGGACCTCCCGTATCTGTCTGCGGATGTCGTCATCATCGGCCCGGCTGGCCGAGAAGGTGTCGCGGTCAAAATCAGGGAACGTGTAATCACCGGTTTCCCGGAATTGAGACATGATGGCCCGAACCCGCGCGGGATCCTCCTTCTCGTGGAAATAGAGGAAGCGCTCGAAATTGCTGGCGATCTGGATATCCATGGAGGGGGCGGTACTCGGGCACACCGGCCCGATCCGGTATCGTCCCGTATTGAAAAGCCGATACAGGATGTCGTTCCGGTTGGTCGCGATGCGGAATCCCCTGACCGGCAGGCCCATTTTCTGGGTCCACCATCCGGCGAGGACATTACCGAAATTCCCCGTGGGCACGATGAAGGTCACCGCTTCCCTCGCCGCCGGGCTCAACTGCAGCCAGGCGTGGATGTAGTAGACGCACTGGGCCAGGACGCGTGCCAGGTTGATGGAATTGACCGCGCTGAGGTTGACGCGTCCACGGAATTCCTGGTCCCCGAAAACCTCCTTCAACGCGTTCTGGGCATCATCGAAGGTTCCCCGGATGCCGATCGCGAAGACATTGTCGGCCCCGGTGCAGGTCATCTGCCGCTCCTGCAGCGGGGAAATACCCCCGCTCGGGTAGAGGATGAAAATGCGGACCCCCTTCTTGCCAAGAAGGCCGTGGATCGCGGCCGCCCCGGTGTCGCCGGAGGTCGCCCCGAGGACGGTGATCGGCCGGCCGGTCCGTTCAATCTGGGCCTCGTAGAAATTTCCCAGCAGCTGGAGCGCGAAATCCTTGAAGGCAAGGGTCGGGCCGTGAAAAAGTTCCAGGATGAAAAGGTCGGGCCGCAGCTCCACGAGGGGGGCGATGCCCGGGTCGTCAAACCGTGAATACGCGTCGCGAATACAGGATTCCAGAATCCCCCTGTCGAGATCGGTCGCGAAGAGCTTGAAAAACTCCAGGCAAAGGTCCGGATAGGCGAGGCCTTCCCACCCGGCCAGCAGGGGCCGGAGGTCGGGCAGCGACTCGGGGATGTAAAGCCCGCCGTCGGGGGCAAGCCCGGTGGCCACCGCCGCGGTGAAGGGCAGAGGCTCGCACTGCCCCCTGGTGGAAAGGTAGCGCATCCCCGGCCCCTATTCCTTGTCCAGTTCAAAGGCCGTGTGGATGACGCGAACGGCCGCGTCGGCCTTGTCCAGGTCCACCGCGACCGAAATCTTGATTTCGCTCGTGCTGATGAGCTGGATATTGATGCCGTTCTCGGCAAGGGCGGTGAACATCTTGGAGGCCACGCCGGAGTGGCTGCGCATCCCGATCCCGACCACGGAGACCTTGGCCATGCGGTCGGCCAGTTCAACGGTGCCGCGGCCGAGATTCCGGAAACAGTCCTGGACGGCCTTTTCCGCCTTGTAGGCCTCGTCGCTACCCACGGTGAAGGTGAGATTGGCCACCCCGTCCCGGCCGAGATTCTGGACGATCATGTCGACATTGACCTTGGCCTCGGCCAGGGCCTGGAACACCTTGGCGGCCGCTCCGGGCTGGTCGGGCAATTCACTCACCACCACTTTCGTCTGGTTCTTGTCACAGGCCACGCCGCGCACGACGACGTCTTCAAGGGTTGTTTCAGCTTTCACGATCGTTCCCGGATTGTTGTTGTAACTGTTGCGAACTTCAAAGCGCACATTGTGCTTGTTGGCGAATTCGACCGCCCTGGACTGCATGACCTTGGAGCCCATGCTCGCCAGTTCGAGCATCTCCTCGTAGGCCAGCTCGGGCAGCTTGCGGGCATCCGGCACGACCCGCGGGTCGGCCGTGTAGACCCCGTCCACATCGGTGTAGATCTGGCAAAGGTCGGCCTTCAGGGCGGCTGCGAGGGCAATCGCCGAAAGGTCGGAGCCCCCTCTCCCGAGCGTGGTGATCTGGCCGTCCAGGTTGACGCCCTGAAACCCCGCGACAATGACCACCTTGCCCTGATCCAACTGGTCCGGAATGTCCCCGCCCTTGATGTCGACCAGGCGGGCCTTGGTGTGGACGTTGTCCGTCAGGATGCCGGCCTGGGCCCCGGTGCGCGAGACCGCCGGCTGGTCGATGGCATGCAGGGCGATGGTCGTGAGGGCGATGGTCTCCTGTTCCCCGATGGACAGAAGCATGTCCATTTCCCGCTCGTCGGGATACGGGTGCAGGGCCTGCGCATCGGCCACGAGCCGGTTGGTCACCCCGCTGCGGGCGGAAACCACGACCACCACCTGGTTGCCTTCTTCCCGGGTTGTCTTGATGCGCCGGGCCACGGTCCGGATCCGGTCCAGATCCTTGACCGAGGTGCCCCCGTATTTTTGTACAATCAGTGCCATGGTGTGGTTCCTCGCTCAGCCCAGTCGCTGGGCAAAGTCGGCAATTCGCAGAAGGAATGGTTTTTTCATGAGGGAGCGGTCCTTCTTGAGGATATGGATGGCGGCGGCCATGGCCGCCTCCGAGCAGAGATGGGTGGTCAGGACCAGGTTGGCCGAACCGCGCTTCCCGTTCGGATGCTGCAGGACGCTCCCGATGCTGATCTTCTGGGCGGCCAGGATATTGGCCACCTCGGAGAGCACCCCCGGCCGGTCCTTCACCGACAAGCGGATGTAGAAGGAGCGGTAGACATCTTCCGGGCTGGCCAGTTCCAGTTCCGGATGGCTCATCGGTTCCCCGGGAAGAACCCCGTTGGCGATGGCCCGGGCGGCATCGACAATGTCCCCGATCACCGCGCTGGCCGTGGCGTCCTGCCCGGCCCCGCGGCCGATGTACACGGTCTCCCCGACAACATCGCCGGTCACGGAAACGGCGTTGAAGACCCCGTCCACACTGCCAAGGATCATGTCCGCCGGCACCAGGGCCGGCTGGACGGAAGCGAAGACGTGCCCCTTCTTGAAGTCGCGCAGGATCAGCGCCAGCAGCTTGATCTTGTAGCCAAGGCGCTGCGCCCACTGGATATCCTCGAGGCTGACCTCGCGGATCCCCTCCACCGCCATCTCCTTGAGGGAAATCCACTTCCCGTGGGCAAGGTGGGCCATGATGACCGCCTTGTGGGCGGTGTCCCATCCGTCGAGGTCGAGGCTTTCATCCGCCTCGACGTACCCGAGCCGGCGGGCGTCCCCGAGGATCGCCTCGAAGGTCTGCTGCTCGCGCTCCATCCTGGTCAGGATGTAGTTGCAGGTGCCGTTGAGAATGCCGTAGATGAGCGGGAAGTGGTTGACCACCAGCCCTTCGCGCAGGGCCTTGATGACGGGTATGCCACCCGCCACGCTGGCCTCGAAGAAAATCCGCGTATGGTGCTTGTGCGCGAGGGCAAAGAGCTCCTCCCCATGCTTGCAAAGGAGGGCCTTGTTGGCCGTGACAACGGTTTTCCCCGCCTGCAGCGCCTTGCGGGTCACCTTCAAGGCGACTCCCGTACCACCCATCAACTCGCAGAGGATGTCGATTTTCGGATCCCCGGCGAGGGCGATGCCGTCGTCCATGAGCTTGCTTTCGGGAACCCCGATTTCCCTCGCCTTGGCGGTATCGCGTTCGGCCACCCTTGCGAGGACAAGAGGGGTCCCCGCCGCGGTCCCAAGCTCTCGGCGGCGGGCGCACAGGTGCTTGTAGACGCCCAGCCCGACCGTTCCCAGGCCGGCGATTCCAATTTGGATGCTGCGGTTTTGTGTCATGATTTTTTCCGGGTGGCGCGGTTTTCGGTGCCGGCGATCAACCGTTGGATATTGGAACGATGCCGGACCACGATCAGCAAAGTCAGGAAGAGACAGAAGACCAGGGCGCGTGGGTCCTCCTCAATGAAAAAGGAGGAAACCGGGAGGCTGAGCCCGAGGGCGAGACTGGCCAGGGAAACGTAACGGGTGGTTAAAAACACGGCCAGCCAGACAATGGCCCCCACCAGCATGACCCAGGGCATCAGGGCGAACAGGCCCCCGACCGTGGTGGCCACGCCCTTCCCGCCGCGAAAGCGCAGAAACACGGAGAAACTGTGCCCGAGAATGGCCCCGAGCAGCCCGAAGATCCCCGCCAGCTTGACCCCTTCCCCGAACTGGACCGCCAACCCGGCGGCCACCAGGACCGCCGCCGTCCCCTTGAGGGCGTCCAGGAGAAAACAGCCGTAGCCACACGGCTTGCCAAGGGCCCGCAGGACGTTGGTCGCGCCGGGATTCCCGCTGCCGCTGGAGAAAATGTCCACGCCCCTGCTCTTCGCGATCAGCACGGCAAAGGAGATCGAGCCGATCAGGTAACCGGCCAACAGACTGAGGACACAGGACAAAAAAAGGCTCACCTCAGGCTCCATTCAGGTTGATCACCCGCAGGGCCTTGATCGCGGGATGATTCCGGATCTCCTCGATCGCCCCGGCCGGCGGTTCACTGTCGAGACCGCAGATGTTGAGTGCGATCCCCCCCAGCGTGTTGCGGCTCAGGGACATGTTGGCGATGTTCAGGTGATACTTCGCCAGCACCGTTCCAACCATGCCCACGATGCCGGGAACATCCTCGTTCTCGAGGACGAGGAGATACTTCTCATCAAGGGGAGTTTCCACGTTGCGCTCGTTGACAAAGGTGAGACGCGGTCCGTGGGACTTGCCGATCAGGGTCCCTTCAACCGCGTGGGCCGTCCCTTTCGCGTCCACCGCCTCGACCCGGATGAGCTCCGTGTAGTCACGCTCCAGGCTGTTCTGGACGATCTCGCTGCGGATGCCCAGCCGCTCCATGATCCGCGGCGCGTTGACATCGTTGACGTCCGTGGTGATACGGCGGAGATAACCGCGCTGGAAGGCCCGGTTGATGGGCTTGACGTCGAGGTTGATCAGCTTGCCGGAATAAATGATGCGGATCTGGCTGATCTCCTCCGGGGTCAACTGCTGAATGACGGTTCCCAGCTTGCGGGCAAGATTCAGGTACGGCTTGAGCACCTGCAACTGCTTCGGATCGATGGAGGGAGCGTTGATGGAGTTGCGCACCCAGCCGCCGGCAAGGGCCTCGTAAATGCATTCCGCGACTTCCAGTCCGACATTCTCCTGGGCCTCGGTGGTCGAGGCGCCCAGGTGCGGGGTGAGAACCACGCGCTCATGGCTGCGCAGGCTGTTGTCCGCTGGAAGCGGTTCCTCGACAAAGACATCCAGGCCGGCGGCCGAGACTTTCCCGCTGGCAAGGGCATTGGCCAGGGCCTCCTCGTCCACCAGCCCCCCACGGGCGCAATTGATGATCCGTACGCCGTCCTTCATGCGGGCTATGGTTTCGGCATTGAGCATGTTGACGGTGGCCTCCGTCCTGGGCATGTGCACGGTGATGAAATCCGCCTTTTCGAGGATGGTATCCAGATCGGTCTTCTCCACTTCCAGCTCCGTGGCACGGGCCGCCGTGAGATACGGATCGTAGGCCAGCACGGTCATTCCAAAGGCCTTGGCCCGGTGCGCCACTTCCGAGCCGATGCGCCCCAGCCCGAGGATCCCAAGGGTCTTCTTGTACAACTCGCTGCCCTGGTACGCCTTCTTGTTCCACTTGCCCTCCTTCATGGAGGCGTTGGCCTGCGGGATCGGCCGGGCCGAGCAAAGCAGGTGCGTGAAGGTGAGTTCCGCCGTGGCGATGGTGTTGCCGCCAGGGGTGTTCATCACGATGACACCATGGTCGGTTGCGGCATCGACATCGATGTTGTCGACCCCGACACCGGCTCGCCCAACCGCCCGCAAGCGCGGCGCCGCCTCGATGATTTCACGGGTGATTCGCGAAGCGCTTCGGATAATGATGGCGTCCACGTCGGAAACCATGGCTTTCAAGTCCCCGGGGCTGGACCCGTAGGCCTCGATGACCTCGACTCCCTCCTGGTCCCGAAGGTACTGCACTCCGCTTTCCGCGATTTTGTCGGCTATGAGGATTTTCATAAGAGGAAAAGCGTGGAGAGTAGAGAACCCCCCGTCTTTTTGGCAATCCCTTCTTCAAAGCGGTATCTGAAATCATCATAAATCGGGAAACCCGATTATTTTTTCATTTTCAATATCATTTGCATCCCCGGTGGATCGGGCCATACCCTTTTCCCTCATGGAATCCTACGACTTCATCGTTATCGGGGGAGGATCGGCCGGCTATGCCGGGGCCCGGACCGCACGGGAGGCCTCTGAACGGGTCGCCATCGTGGACAGCAGTGAGGAACTGGGAGGGCTTTGCATCCTTCGCGGCTGCATGCCATCGAAAACCCTGATCTACTCCACGGAGGTGCTGCACCTGGCACGGAAGGGTTCCCTCTACGGCCTCGACATCCCAAAGGCGGAAATCGACATGCCGGCCCTGCACCAGCGCAAGCTGCGGATGATTGACGACTTCAAAAGCTACCGGCAGGAGCAGCTCCAATCGGACCGTTTCACCCTGTACCGGGAACGCGCGCGGTTCATCGACGCGGAAACCATCCGCCTGGAGCCTTCAGGGCGGGAATTAACCGCCGGGGCCTTCCTTGTGGCCACGGGCTCGGTCGTCAACTTCCCCGAAATCCCGGGACTGGAGCAGGAGGGCATCTGGACGAGTGACGACGTTCTCGACCTGGATCATCTTCCGGAATCGGTCATCGTCCTCGGTGGCGGGGTGGTGGCCTGCGAACTGTCCCAGTTTCTCCACCGGGCCGGAGCAAAGGTTACCCAGATCCAACGAAGTCCGCACATCCTCAAGGAAAACTCCGATCAAGCCGCCCGGGTGGTCATGCGGGTGTTCAAGGAAGAGGGAATCCGCCTGTTTACCGGGACCCGGTTGCGGGAGGTCCGCAAGGAGGCGCATGCCTTTGCCGTCGATTTCGAGGATAATTCCGGCAGGCATGAAGTGGTTGCGGCGCAGGTGGTGAACGCCCTTGGCCGGCGACCCGCCGTGGACGGCCTGGATCTGGACAAGGCGGGAATCTGCCTCGCGGCGAACGGGCAGATCCGGGTCAACGCCTTCCAGCAAACCGACAACCCGAGGGTCTACGCGGCGGGGGACGTGTGCGGCCCCTTTGAAATCGTCCACATCGCGATCATGCAGGGGGAGGTGGCGGCGCGCCATGCCACGGGTCGGTCAACGGATCCGGTCGATCTCGACTCGCGTACATCCGTCGTCTTCACCGATCCCCAGGTGGCAACCGCGGGCCTCCCTGTGGAGGAGGCGCGCGAGCACGGCCTTGAGCTGGCCATCGCCGAGTATCCCTTCGATGACCATGGGAAGGCGATCCTCATGGAGTCGCGGCACGGGTACGTTCGCGCCTGGGCCGACCGGCAAAGCAAGCGCCTGGTCGGCGCGGAATGCGTCGGGAAGGATGCCGGCGAGCTGATCCATCCAATGGCCGTCGCCATCTCCCTGAAGGCACGGGTGCCGGATCTCCTCAAGGTCCACTGGTATCACCCGACCCTCTCCGAGATCTGGTCCTATCCGCTGGAGGAGTTGGTGTAAGGACGAAGGACAAAGGACGAAGGACGAAGGACGAAGGACGAAGGACTAAGGACGAAACAACACCTCATACAAAATCCGGTAGATATCGGTATTGTCGATGGAGGCCTTGAGAAGGTCGCTCCTGTAGCCGTGGGCCTTGGTGACGTCACTGCCGGGAAAATCCCCCACCGTCCCCCAGGCGATACCGAAGGGATGGCGGTTTCCGAACTGGTCGGCCTTGGTCCAGAAAGGCCGCCCTCCCTGCCCGTCGGGTCCATCCAATTCGGCACCACTGGCGGAGGTTTCCGGCAGAAGGTAGTCCTCATCCCATTCGAGGGGGCCCCAAATGCCCGGATGGCCCGCATCACTGTCGGAGCCCACCAGCAAAAGGATATTCCGGAACGGGTGGGTATCCATGTAGTGAAGGACCTTTCCAATGGCGCGGTCGGCCCGGCCCAAGGCCTCAAGCATGCCGCCGGCGTTGTTCTTGTTGGAAAAGTTGTCCGTTCCCTCTTCCTCGGCCACCAGGAGGAACTCGCGCGCCGGGTCGTTCCCGAGAATCCGCATCGCCATTTCCACCATTTCATCGAGGGAGGGTGCGGCGGGGTCGTATAGTTCCAGGCCGGCGGCCTTGAGGTCGGTTTCCTTGCGATCGTTATACGTGTCCTCGGCCGCAAAAACACCGATCACCTTTTCGGTTTCGGGGGGAAGTTTGAGCAATTCCTCCCGCGTGTGGACAACCGTGTAGCCGCCCGCCCTGGCCTCGGAAAGCAGGTCCCGGTTGTCGGTGCGGACTCCCTCCCGCCCATGACGCCCGACCGTCCCTTCCGGGATCAGGAAGATTTCGCCTCCACAGAAAACGAGGTCGGCCCCGCTGCTGAAAACCTGCGCCGCAATGTCGCAAACCGCTCCCCGGCTTTCACTGCGGGAGAGGAAGACCGCCGTTCCCGGTTCGCCGACATGGCCGCTGTTGACGATCCCCACGCGCAGGCCCTCCCGGATTGCCTCCTCCATGATGGTCAGGTTCTTCCCTGACAGGGCCGTGATGGGCTGGTCCCGGTCCAGACCGAAGGAATTGTAATGGACTTTTTTCCCGTAAGCATGGGTCGTCGCCCCGGAATGGGAGTTGGTCGAGAGCCAGTTTTTCTGGTGGACCCGGTAGGCCGCCAGGCGCTCCATGAGGTCCCAGTTCAGCATCCCGTCCGGCCCCGCGTGGTAATAGCGGGCGGCGTTCCAGTGCCCGAGTCCGGTCCCGTCGGGATGGATGAAAACCGCGCTTGCGGCTGCCAGGCAAAAGCCCGGCAGTGATACAAAGGATAGGCAGGCGAGGAAAAACCGGTATCGGCGATGATGGATCATAGTGCCTAGCTAAGGACGGGAATTCGCACTGCCAATTTCAAAACCGGATATTTTCCTGAAATTCACAATTGCCTCGTCGCGGGACGGTTCATTTGTCAACTTGAGCGCATAATCGGCAACAATCGATGGACCTGAATGCACTGATCTACCTGACCGGCGCCAGCGGTTTCTTTACCTCGCGGGCCTTTATTCCGGCATTCTTCACCGCCGTGTTTCTTCGCTACGGCCAGTACTTCCCGATGATCGGGGATCTGGAATTCATCCAGGCAACCGGTGCGGAACCGACTTGGTTCACCAGCAACCTGACCATTCTGGGCCTTGGCCTGCTTTCCCTGGTCGAGGTGGGCGCGACCAAGATCCCGGAGGCCCAGGAGCTCCTCGACGGGATCCACAACTATGCCAAGTCCGGACTCGCCGCCCTGGCGGCGGTCGGGGTGCTCAGCGCGCGGGATGTGAATTTTATCGAGAACACGATTTCCCAGGCCGGAACCCTTGATTTGGTGGTGGCGGGAGGAATGGGGCTGGTTGTGTTTTTTTTCACCACGCTCCGCTCCGGATTCATGGAAATACTGGCCCTGGCGGACCCGGATGACGACCTGGGCCTGCGAACCCTGATCAGTTGGTTTGAAGACCTGTGGTCCTCTTTCGGGATTTTCCTGCTGATCCTGTACCCGTTCCTCATTGTCGGGCTGGTCGCCCTGGTCATCGGCTTCCTGTACCTCGCGCGCAAGTGGGCGGAATACCGCGAGGAACGGTCCAAGGTTCCCTGCCGCACCTGTGGGGAGATGATTTACGGCTGCGCGGTTTCCTGCCCGAAGTGCCATACCGTGCAGGAAAACCCGCGGGATGTCGGCTTTTTCGGCCAGACCGCGGATCGCCCCGCCCGCCCCGGAATGGAGCATGAACTGCGGCTCGTTTCGAAGCGTCGCTGCGGGAAGTGTGCCACCCGGGTGGAAAAGCGGGGGCTTCCGCAGGTTTGTCCGCGATGCAAGAACACCCTTCTCGGGAAACCGGAAGAGCAGGAGGCCTATGTCGCCAAAGTCAGGCAGCGGCTTCCGAAGGTGCTCGGAGTGACGTTTGTTTTCAGCCTGATCCCGATTCTGGGAATCATTCCCGGCATCATCTACTATCGCATCCAGTTGATCGCCCCGTTCCGGGCCTATATCCCGGCCAGCCGCGGATTGATGCTTCGCTGGGCGATCCGGCTCCTGTTCCTTCTCCTGATCGCCCTGCAGCTGGTGCCCGGCCTTGGGGGTTTCATGGTGCCCCTGATGGCCCTCGTCAGCTACGGGATCTACGCATCCTGTTTCAAGGGGATGCTGGAGCCGGCTTGAGAACAACCAGGACTTCGTGGCTTGCGCCATCCCCGACAAAGGGGACGAGTCCGCCCTCCACCGGTTCGCCATCCAGGCGGATGCGAAGGGATTCATCCTCCTCGAGGGCCCCTCGCTCGAAAGTGATCCGATACCGGTCCCCGCGGAAGTGGCGTTCCACGGAGGCGCCCGGCCAATCCGGCGGCAGGCTGGGCCGGATCCGAAGCCCGTCGAAATCCGCCTCCACTCCCAGCAGGCCCTCAAGGGCGGTCATGTACAGCCAGGCCGCCGAACCGGTCCGCCAACCGGAGAGGTAGAGGTTGCACTCGCGGCGCCGGGCAACATCCGGACCGATATAGTAATTGGGAATGACGAAGGGCTCCGTGTCCGTCCGGGGCTTGTTCGGGGTGTCCGGAAAAACGGCCCGGAAAGCACGCCAGGCTTCCGTGGCAAGGCCGGTCTGCGCAAGCGCATGAATCCAGAAACAGTTGCCGTGCACGTACACGGAACCGTTTTCATAGAACCCGGGGGTCATCGCGGTCATTTGTCCGATTCGTGGAATCAGTCCGGTGAAGGAGGGATGGTTGAGCACCATTCCGTATCCGACATCGAGGCGCTCAAGGGCGGAAGCCACCGCCAGTTCCGCACGCTCCGAGGTGGCCACCCCGCTGATCAGGGCCCAACTCTGGGGGTTGAGAAAAATCTTTCCCTCCCCCCTGTCCCCTTCCGGTGGACAATCCGAACCAACCGGAACGCCGCCATCGTCAAAAGCCCGCAGATACCACTTTCCATCCCAGGCATGCTCGTTGATGGCCCGGGCCAGTTCCGCCTCCGCCTCGCTCATTTCCGACTCGATATCCGCGTGGCCCAGACGGGCGGCGAGATCGGCCAGGAGGCCGCAGCCCCACTTCACCTGCATGGAAAGCATCACGCTCTCGCCCCGTCCGGCTGCCCCGACCCCGTTCATGGTATCGCACCAGTCCCCGTAATGGATCAGGCTCAGCCCGTGCGCCCCGCGGTCCGACAGCAGCTGGCGCTGCGCGCGGACCACGTGCTCCCAGACGGGGGCCGTCCCGGCCGGTTCCGCGTAGGGATCGTCCATGTTCAGAAATTCCGCCTCCTCGTCCAGAATGGTGAAGTCCCCGGTTTCCTTCAGGTAGAACGACAAGGCCATGACCAGCCAACTTGGGCTGTCCGCGTAGTGCTGCAGATCCAGCTGCGCCGTGGGGAGCCGCCAGGCCCGGATCCCCCGGCCGTCCGGATACTGCCTGGCGCACACTTCCAGGATGCACGCGCGGGCCGCTTCCGGCCGGCTCAGGCGGTGCCCGAAGGTGTCCTGCAGGATATCCCGGAATCCACGGCCGATCACCCGCCCCCAGCGCTCCACAAAATGCAGCTGGTGCTTCAGCCAGATATTCACCCAGCGGTCGAAAACAGGGTCCGGGGTCCGCACGCGGTTGCGGTCCACCAGCCCTTTATTGAATTCCTGCAAGGCGGTGAACGACTCGCTTACGGCTCCGGGTGCCAGAAGCCGGGAAATGGTCTTTCGCCCCTCCTCCACCGTCTCCATGACCCCGACCGTACAATGGATGGTCACACTCTCCCCGGGCGGCAACGCCAGGTCATGGCGAAGGGAGGCCCCAAGCCATTCGGTCCCCGCTTCCGGGTTGTTCAGGTCCCCCCGTTCCACCGCCTGCGGATTGACGTAGGTCCGGTAGTGCCCGAGAAAGGCATCCCGGCTGACCGTCGCCCCGTCCGGCTTCCGGTCACTGGCCAGGAAGGCCTTGAAGGTGGACGGGAATTTCACGCAGCTGTTGATCCCGAATACCGCGTGGGAATCTTCCTCGTACCGACCCCCCAGCACCGCGATGAAATCCATCAGCGTGCTGCCGCCGGTCAAATGCATCTCCAGATAGGGGAACAGGCTGATCCGGCGCCGTTTTTCATCCCGGTTGGTCAGGGTAATGGTCCAAAGCTCCGCCCGTTCCCCGCCGCGGGGAACAAAGACCCGCCAACTGGCCTCGATGCCGTTTTTCAGGGACCGCATCGTCTGGTAGCCCAGACCAATCCGGCATTCCCATTCATCCGCATCCTCGAAAAGGGGTGCACCGGTCAGGCTCCAGTACTTCCCGCTTTCCCGGTCGCGCAGGTACACAAAGCGCGGCCCCCCGGAGCCGTCGCGGTCCTCCGTCACGTTCACCCGCAGGCCTTCCCCCGCTGGCTGCCAGAAACTTCCGCCGGTGCCGTGCTGCGTCAAATTGACCAGGTAGGTGTCGTTGCAGAGGTAATTGTGCCAGGGACGCGGTGTCCGTGGATTGGTGATCCGGTATTCGCGACCGTCTTTGGTGAATGCTCCCTCTTTCATTTCAATGCGTGTCTTCAACCAACTTAAAGCCGCTTATCCTACCAGCGGAAGGGAGAAGGAAAAACGCCGCTCTGCGGCATTTCCATGGCCCATTTACGCCATGATTGAGAGCCGGAGCCCCGAAGCCAACCCATTGTAAAAAAAATCTCAACAATGCCCCGTCCGGAGTTTCGCCTTGTATGAAAACTGATTTTCTGGCAGTATTCCGCTAATTCTGGTAAAGATACCCATGAAACAACCCATACCAGCCCTGCGCGTTAAATGTAGTGATGGCTTCACTCTTGTCGAGGTCATGATGAGTGTCGCCATAATGGCCATCGTTTTCATGGCCGCCTTTGCCTGCTACTTCCTCGGGATGCGGATGATCGATGACGCGCGCCACGAGGTCCTTGCCTCCCAGATCGTGCAGAGTGAACTGGAGGCGATGCGAACCATCAGGTTTGATGACCTCACCTCGGGCAGCACCTACATCACGCCGCAGACCCAGTTCAAGCAGCATCTCAAGGACTACACCATCCGGCGCTGGATCTTCACCATCAATCCCCAGCAGAAGGTGGTCCTCCACCGGATTTCCTGGGCCAATTCCCGCGAGGAGAACCTGTACCGGATGTTCACAACGGTTTTCACGGACAAGGGCCTGGGGTTGTACTACAGGATGTCTCCCCAGGACCCGGATTGAACCCGCCAAAAACGCTGATATGAAAATGAAATTCAAATCGAGGCAGGGCTTCACTCTCACGGAAGTGATGGTCACCTTGACGATATCGGCCTTCCTTCTTGCCTCCGTCTACGCCACCGTCATGAGTCTGGCCAAGGGGTCCGAAAGCATGATCAACTACTCGGAAATGAACAGGCAGGCCCGGATCGCCCTCGAACTGTTCGGGCGCGATATCCGCATGGCCTCGTGGGTGGACAGCGCCAGCAAGTACAAGATCCGGATTGAACGGGAAATAAGGAATACCACCTATGATGTGGAATTTGAATACAACCCGCAGGCCGGAACCCTGTCCAGGTTTGTTTACGACCATGACACCAACAGCATCGCGGACATCCCCAATGCGGATCGCATCCTGATATACGACATCGATGACCTCGCTTTCAGCTATTTCACGCAGCAGCAGAACACTCCAATGACAATCACTGACATCAAGCACGTTCAGTTGGAGGCACTCATGGAACGCAAGGTGCTGAACATCATCAATACAAACGAGATCATTTCAGCACGATTTATGATGAGGAACAAGAGAGATGCAATGGGAAATTAGAAGCAAAAACGGATCCATAATGATCGCGGCCCTGATCATCACCCTTATTGTGGGGTCGCTTGTCGGGCTTTTCCTGAACTCGGTCACGCAGGAGATCCACCAATCCTACCGGGCGCGGATGGCCTTCCAGGCGGTCAACATAGCCGAGGCCGGGCTTGAGTTTGCCATGTACTCACTGATCAATGACAACTGGCAATACTGGGAAAAGGGCTCCGCGGGGTATTACCGCGATTCCTTCCCCTGGGTTTACTACAGCTACAACCGGGAACGCCCGATGGTGCGTGTTTTCGTGGACCCGAGTTACTCAAATCCGTCCAAGCCGGATGTGGAGGCGGTCGCCGTCTCCGAGGGGACCATCACCCTGAGCAACGGCATGAAGGTCTCCCGGCAGATCCTCATCGAGTTGACGGTCGGCAACAAGGGGTTCTGGGGCAACGGCATCCTCGCCAAGGAAGGCCTTGATTTCGGGGGCACCAAACAGACCGTCGACAGCTTTTCCTCCTCGGCCTTTTCCGGTTCCACAATCACGGACATCTACGACGCCCAGGTGCGCAAGACCTTCCTCGGCCATGACCTGGCCAACGGGCGCGGTTCCGTGGCCAGCCTGTCGATCAATGTGGACGACATCAGCGTCGGCAACGCCGACATCTTCGGCAGCCTGGCCACCGGCGCGGACCAGGCGGGCGTGGATATCGACGGCATCGTCGGACCCCAGGGGAGCGTGTACAACCACAACACCCAACCGGGGGACGAAACCTTCGACGGGCGCATCGATTCCGCCTACATCGGGTACGAATTCTACGCCAGCCTGCCCAATCCGGAAGCGCCGGAACTGGCCAGCCCCCTTGAATTGAGCGGCTTCACGGTGGACAAGAAAACACCGTACACGACCCCAAGCGGAGTCGAGGAGATCTACATCGACGGAAACCTGAATGTCAAGAGCGGCGCCTTCACCATCCGGGACAACGAGAATGTGGTGATGGTCATCAACGGCACGCTCGATGTCGACGGGGAGATCGTCATTGGCAACGGCGCCACGCTCGAGCTCTATGTGAGCGGCGACATGGATGTCGGCGGCAACGGCATCGTCAACAGCGGCAAGCCGGCCGACCTCATGATCTTCAATACCGGCAAGGACACCCTGGTGAAGCTGCACGGGAACGGTTTTCTCTCCGCCGCAGTCTACGCCCCGAACTCGGATATTGAGCTGATGGGCGGCGGCGGCAGCGGGGAGATGTTCGGCGCGGTCGTCGGAAAGACGGTCACCTTCGCCGGCAACAATTACGATTTCCACTATGACGAGGACCTGGCGAACATCGGGGATGACGACAGCCGGCCCGAAATTCGGAGATGGGTAGAGTTGACAGACGCCAGCCAGCGAAAGAATATGGCGACCATCCTGAACGATGGGCTCTGAGGAAATCCAAGTTGTCGATCCAACCGCTTCACTTCTTCTGAAGATCTGGCTACTGGCCCTTGTCGGCCTTCTGGCCCCAACCGTCGTGGTCATGTACTGGCCGGATTTCACGTGGGTGGGCAAAACAGAAAGGGCCTTGAATCAATCCATCAGGCGCAGGGACTGGCAGGAGCCCTGGCAACCCATTGATCAGAAGTCCTTCTCCTCAGGTTGGGTGCGGTGCGGTTCGCTGGAGGACGCCGTCCGTCTGGATCAACGGGTTGACGACGGGCATCCCCACACCGGTAACCTGGTCCTCTCAGAAGGAGGCGTCACATGGTTGGGCCGATGAAATCCGGCCCTCGCCGGGTTTTTGTCCTGGTTGATCAAGGCATCGCAAAGGGGGTTTTTCTTTCATGGGAGGCGGCGGAAACCTACGCGGATGAAAACCGGCTTTCTCTCGACCACCTGATGGAATACGAGACCCGTCGTGATTATCCCGATCATCTGCACTTGATGGCGGCGAAATGGGACGGGGACTGGCAGTTTCAAGGGGAATGGACCCGTAATATCCCGCAGTGGCCCAAGCCCCCGCGCAAGGTGCGCCTCGACCACTACCACGCCAAAGGGGACGGATTCCAGCTGCTGCGGCAACGTGAATTCATCTGGGAACCCAACCTGCTGGGAAAAATCAACCCGATGGCCCCGGATGCGGCCATCATGCCCCGCAACCCGAAACCCTCCAGCGGTACGGCAAGTTTCCCTGAGCCCCAATGGAAACCGAAGCTGGCCCCCCTCAAGCCCCTTAAACCAACTCCTCCGGAAGGAGAGAGCTTCCCCGAAAGCGGAAAAGAGACACCGGTTACGAGCCCCGAAAACGGGGATTCCCCTCCGGTCGCAAGATCCGATCGAAAGGATACGGCAGCGTCTGATTTTCCCCAGCCGGAAAAGCCGAAACTTTCCCTCAGGTCCGGAACACCGCCTCCCCTGAAGCCGGACGCCCCGGTTGCCCCGGTTGCCGAACCGAAAAAGCCCAAAATCGCATTCCAGAAGCGGCAGCCGTTGCGGCTGAAAAAGCAGGTTGGTCCGAAACCGATCCCCTCCTTCAAGCCGGTCACTCCACCCCCGATGGATCCGCATACCGGCAAGATGAAGATTCCAAGGACCACCGCGCCGGGAGAAATCCCCCGGGGAGCCCCGGTGAAGAAGCCCGGAAAGCGCCGCCTTTGGCCGATGCGCCTGATCATTGCCCTTGTGGCACTGGTGGCGGGCTGGGCTGGTGGTCTGTACTGGGCCTTGCGCCCGGAACCCACCGCTGCGGAAATTTCCGGCACCATAACAAGCCTGGCCAACGCGCGCACAATGGTTATCGAGCCACAAATGGTTTTTTTTCAGCTTCCGGTGGACCCGGTTCACCAGCACAGATGGCAGAAAGCGCTCGGTTTGAATCCCATTTCGCGGCACGATCCCATTCCGATTCCCACCTTCCACACCCTGTCAACATGGGAAAAGCCGGAGGGGTTCATCCGTCCTCCCTATGGGGTCGTTGAAGTCGAGGAATGGTGGAATATCCGTACCCGGAAAGTTTCCTTCGGATTCATTCATGAGTGGGAGGATGGCAGTGTCCTCATCCTCGATCTGGAATCCGATTTGCTCATTGGATGGGCAAACGTCCACCTCCTCAAGGAGCTGCTCAATTGATTTGGAAGCCCCGCTGTAGATCAAGCGCAAGCGTGGGTTCCTCGTTGGGGAGCCTCCGCTTGCGAATGGTGATCCGTCCTGTTCCCTCTCCTATTTCGAATAATACACCTCGCCCAGCCGGAGCTCCTGCTTGAATCGGCGCATCTCCGTCTGTTCATCAATCCGGACACACTCGACCCCGGACATTTCGGCCAGCAATTCCATCTGGTCGGCGGTGACGTCCAGACTGAAGCCGGTGTGGTGTGCTCCGCCCGCCTGGATCCAGGCCTCGGCGGCGGTCTGCAGGGAGGGCCTGGCATCCCAGAGGACGCGGGCCACGGGCAATTTCGGCATCGGTTCGGGCACCGGCACGCTCTCCACCTCGTTGACCAGGAAGCGGAAGCGGTTGCCGAGATCGACCAGGGAGGCGTTGATAGCCGGGCCGGTCGCCCCGTTGAAGACCAGCCGCACCGGATCGGCCTTGCCCCCGATGCCCAGGGGATGGATTTCACAGCGGGGCTTATCCGCGGCGATGGAAGGGCAGATTTCCAGCATGTGCGAACCAAGACAAAGGGCCCGGTTCGGATCAAAATGATAAGTGTAGTCCTCCATGAAGGAGGTCCCCTTCCCATTCGACCCGCCGATGACCTTCATCACGCGGACAAGGGCGGCATGTTTCCAGTCGCCCTCGGCACCGAAACCGTACCCGTCCGCCATCAGGCGCTGCACCGGCAGGCCCGGCAACTGCACCAGGCCGTGCAGGTCCTCGAAGGTGTCGGTGAAGGCGCCGTAGCCGCCCGCCTCCAGAAATTGCCGCAGGCCGGCCTCGATCCGGGCGGCCTCGCGCAGCGAATCGTGACGTTCCCCTCCCTTTCGCAAGGCGGGAACCACTTCATATGCCTGCGCGTACTGATCACACAGGGAATTGATATCGCCTTCCTTCACATCCCGGATGACCTCCACAAGGTCGCCAATCCCGTGGGTGTTGACGGACATTCCAAAAACGGTCTCCGCTTCCACCTTGTCGCCTTCCGTCACCGAGACATGGCGCATGTTGTCGCCGAAGCGGACGACCTTAAGGGTCCGCATCTCCTGCCAGCCGGCGGCTACTGACATCCAACCGGAAAGCTGCGCCACCACCTCGGGGTCCTTCCAGTGGCCGACGATCACCTTACGCGGCATCCGCAGGCGCGTCAGCATGTGACCGAACTCACGCCCGCCGTGGGCCGACTGGTTCAGGTTCATGAAGTCCATGTCGATCTCCGCCCAGGGGATGTCCCGGTTGAACTGCGTGTGCAGGTGGCAGATCGGCTTCTGCAGCGAAACCAGTCCCCGGATCCACATCTTGGCCGGCGAAAAGGTGTGCATCCAGCACACCAGCCCGATGCAGCGGTCGTCCCCGTTCGCTTCCATGCAGGCCCGCCGGATCTCCTCCGGCCTCGTCAGCACCGGCCGGTGCATGATCTCAAGGTCCGTCTCGAGCAACTCGCTGAGCCCGGCCACGATCACTTCGCTGTCGCGGTCCACTTGCCGAAGGGCCGCCTCCCCATACAAATGCTGGCTGCCCGTCAAAAACCAGATGCGCCTGTTCATGCCGACACTATGGTTGCAAGTATCGGCAAAGAAAAGCGCAGAGTTCACCGAACAGAATCCGGAAGGAATTTGCCTCATCAGCGGATTCCATTATCGATTACAGTCATGACTGAAACGAAAACCTTTGTCATAACGGGCACTACCAGCGGCCTCGGTCTGGCCCTCACCCGGGAATTACTGCGCAAGGGACATTGCGTGCATGGCTGCGGACGGCGCGAGGATCCGCTGGGTAAAGAAACCGGCCAGGCTGGCCGGAACGGCAGCTACACCTACCGGCAACTGGATATCATGGACTACGATGCCCTGTGCGCCTGGGCCACGGAAATGGAGGAAACCGGCAGGCCGGTCGACGTTCTCATCCACAACGCGGCGGTAATCCACGAAAACGCGAACCTCTGGGAAATCGACCGTGGCGCCCTCAAGGCGGTGGTCGACATCAACATCATGGGGACCTTCAACGTCTTGCAGGCGTTCCTGCCGCAGATGCTCCAAGCCGGGCATGGAATGATCATCACCCTCAGCTCCGGGGCCGGACGCAGCGGAATCGGCAGCATTTCCGGCTACTGCGCCTCCAAATGGGCGGTCGAGGGGTTGACCAAGTCGCTCGCGAACGAGCTTCCCAAGGGAATGGCCGCCATTCCGCTGAGTCCGGGGATTGTCGACACGCCCATGCTGCGCACCAATTTCGGGGACACTGCGGCCAATTACCAAAAGGCCGACGCCTGGGCCAAGGTCGCCGCCCCGTTTATTCTCAGCCTCAAGACCAGTCGGAACGGCGAATCCCTCACCGTACCGGAATCCTGAGGGCGGTCGGCCTTCCCACCCGAAGGTGCTACAAATCTTGCGGCCCGCGGTACTCGGCTATATTGCGCGGGGTCTCCCACAACTTGACCGCGTGCAGGGTGCGCCACCCCCGGCTGATGGCGGGCTCCAGCACGGCCCAGAAGGCCTTGACCAGGTTTTCCGCGGTCGGATTGATCCCCTGCAGGAAGGGCACCTGGGTGTTCAGGTTTTTGTGGTCACAGGGCTCCAGGATAGTATCCTCCAGGATATCCTTCAACTCCTTCAGGTCGATCAGGTAGCCCGTGCGGGAATCCGGTTCCCCGGAAACCGTGACCTCCAGTTCGTAATTGTGCCCGTGCCACTGCTCGTTGTTGCAGAGCCCAAAGGTCTTTTCATTCCAACCGGGACTTTCCTCCGGATTATGCAAGCGATGGGCCGCGCAAAAATGCACGCGACGCGTGACGTAGACCGGCCCCGCGGGCAGGGCCACCCCTTTTGATTGATCGGTCATGGCGGAGCCTTAGCACTTCAGCGCGCCGAAGTCACGAAAAGAACCGTCCATGCCGCCGGGCAGTCCCTTGCAGATCACCGCCACGGCATCGTGGGAATGGAGCGATTCGAGGTGGTTGAGGACAACCTGGAAATCCTTGATGCGGTGGTCCGCATCGAGCTGCTCAAAGACCAGCCGCGCGGCATCCTCGACAAACTTCACGTGGGCGCCGTTCATTTCCGCGAAGGCCTGTTCGTCCTCCCGCTTGACCATGACCTGGGTCTCGGTCTGGAGGGCGGCCTCACAGAGCGCCTGCATGTCCTCGATGTACAGGATGGCATCCGGCTCCAGTTCGGCCATAACCCGCGCCTTGCTACGCTGGGAATGCGGGATCGCATAAATGTTGCGCGCCTCGCGGGCGTGCTCGGACAACTCGGAGGAGCACGGGCAGGCGGAGGAGTAGACAAAGTCAAAGTGAAGGAACTTGCGGTAGACGCCCCGCGCATCGACCCGCCCCTCGAAGCCGGCGTTGTAGTACTGGTATCCTTCCAGTCCGGAGCGCAGGCTCCGTTTCATCATCGGGTAGGAGAAGCGGAGGAGGAGGTTGGCGGTGGCGCTGTTGAGGCGGACCTGATAGGCGTCCAGCACATCGGCCAAGGTGTCCGCATCAAAAGCCCGTTCCTTGAACTCGTAAAAGACCCGCATGATACGGGACATGTTGATCCCCTTGAAATCCTTTTGCAGCCCGACAGTTCCCGTTACCGAGGTTTCCAGCCGCTGGCATTGGCCGGACTTGCCGCGAATGTGCAGAGGGAGCCGGAAGTCGGAAATCCCCACCTGGATGATCGGCACGTTGGCCCCCAGAATAGCCGAGGCCCCATGGTTTTGAATGTCCGGAATGCCGGCCCGGTAGGCCGCATCTGCCTGGAAACTGGCGTCATATTGGCGACGGGGACGGGTATATGTGGAAACTGATAAGCTCATACGCTTACCATACTCACGGATGCTGGATGACAAGTCGGCATCATTTCCTATGAAATCCCAAAATTGTATGCCAAGCGGTCCAAATCGCGACCCGAAGGGAAATCCGTTTCTTAAGAAAACCGTTGAATTTGGATTGGCTGCGCTTCCGGAGGGCAATGCCGATCCACCGTTCTATTCGCCAAGAGTAAACAGGATCCGCGGCTTTCAAAAATATACGCAGGTTTTTCCCCCCCCCAAAAAAAAAGGGTTCATCGTGGAATTTTGTGGAAATCTCATCGCGGCGGACGGTGCGTCTTGACG
>JBNGDP010000027.1:0-33877 GCA_049975345.1 Oceanipulchritudo sp.
AACCGGCGATAGAGGTTTTGCAGACCTCGGCCTTACCACTTGGCTACCGCGCCGCAGAGGGAAGTAAGGAAAAATCGGCGATCTTTGTGAAAGGTCAACGGGAATTTTCAGATAATGGGGCGGATGGGGTGATATTTGGCATTTACTTGGGGCGGATGGATGGGAAAGATGAGCCCCCATGTCAGCGACCGTATTCACGATAGCGAACCAGAAGGGGGGCGTGGGGAAGACCACGACGGCGGTCAACCTGGCGGCCGGGCTGGCGGACCGCAAGGTGCGCACCCTGCTGATCGACCTCGACCCGCAGGCCAACGCGACCTCGGGCCTCGGCTTTGAAAAGATCGAAGGCGGCAGCGTGTACGGTCCCCTGCACGGGGACGGGTCGCTGATGGAGAAAGTGATGCTGACGCGCACCAAGCACCTGAGCCTGATCCCTTCGGAGGTGGACATGGCGGCGCTGGAGATCGAACTGGGGCAGCAGGAGAACTACCTGGGCCGGCTGCGGCAATTGATCAACCCGCTGCACGAGGAGGGGGGCTTCGGGGCGATCATTCTGGACTGCCCGCCCGCGCTCGGGCTGATTTCCATGAACGCCCTGGCGGCGGCGGATTATCTCCTCATCGCCCTGCAGTGCGAGTACTTGGCCCTCGAGGGGCTGGGCCAGATCCTCCGGGTCGTGGAGCAGCTTCGCGAAGCGGGGGCGAACCCCAACCTGGAAGTGGGCGGCATCCTCATGACCATGTTCGACATCCGGACCAACCTGAGCCGGCAGGTGGTCAGCGAGGTGAAGACGCATTTCCCGGACAAGATCTTCGAGATCCTGATCCCCCGCTCCATCCGCCTGGGCGAGGCCCCCAGTTACGGACAGACCATTTTCGAATACGACGCCCACTCCCCCGGCGCGGAGGCCTACCGGGCCCTGGCCCGGGAAGTCCACAAGCGGTTTGACCTCGAAAAGAAGTAAGCGGACAATAGCGGTTCCGATGGCCGGAACGGAGATCAGAACAGAGCTGCTCGAGGAGCGGATCGGATATGCTTTCAGGGACAAGTCCTTGCTGGTGCGCAGCCTGACTCACCCATCGTACGCCAAGGCCGTTCCCGAAGGAGGGCACTACCAGCGCCTGGAGTTCCTCGGGGACGCCGTCCTTGGCCTGGTCCTCGCGGAGGCCCTTTTCCACGAGTTGCCCGAGGAGCGCGAGGGGCCCCTGACCCGGTACCGGTCGATGCTCGTCAAGGGGCGTCAGCTCGAGTTGCTGGGGCGCGAGATCGGTATCGGGGCATTTGTCCTGCTCGGGGAAGCGGAGGTGGCCCAGGGTGGGCGCGACCGGCCCTCGATCATTGAAGACGCCTTTGAGGCCATGGTCGGGGCGGTCTACCTGGACGGCGGTCTGGAGGCCGCGCGGAACGCGGTCCTGCACATCTACGGCCCCTTGTCCGAGCGCCTCGCAGGCCAGCTCGAGGATCACAATCCGAAAGGGAAGCTCCAGGAACTGCTCCAGCCACGGCTGGGCAACGAGGCGATCGAATACCGCATCGCGGAGGAAAGCGGTCCGGACCATGAGAAAAACTTCACCGTCGAGGTATGGATCGAGGGAAACTGCCGCGGCCGGGGATCCGGCAACTCCAAGCGCCTGGCCGAGGAGGCCGCCGCCCGCGAGGCGCTGGAGGGATTACCTACGAATAGCGCGAATCTTCGCGATTAGATTGGTTATTGGATTCGCGAAGATTCGTAGGTAATTTCAAAATGAAGCCGTTTCGCCTGCCAGCCGATGAGAATGTCTCCCTCTTCTCGGGGATCCTCCCCGCCGCCCGGCCGCTGGTCGTGGCGGACCGGGTCCGGAAATCGGCGGCCGTGGTCTCCATCGTGCTCTGCTCGCGCCAGGTCCAGACTCACGAGCTGCATGCCACGGTCCCCCAGTTCGCCTCACTTGACCAGGAAACGGGAACTCAATTCACCTGGGCCATTCTCCCCCCACCCCCGCCCGCGGAGGATCCGGATGATCCGTTGCCCGAGCGGCTCCTCGAGGAACTGGAATGCGACCGCCTGACCGCCCTCACCCATCTCGCCAATTTCGCCGATTCTCCCCCTCCCCGGCAGCGCCTTGTGGTCTTCACGACCCCGGAGGGACTCTTTGCGCCGGCCCCGGACCGCCGGGATCTCACGGGGCGGGAAATCCGCCTCCAAGCCGGTGGGGAATATGATTTCGCTTCCCTCAGGGAGCGCCTCGCCATCGAACTGGATTACGACTCGGAGGCGCTCTGCGAGCGTCCCGGCCAGTTCGCGGTGCGGGGCGGCCTGATCGACGTCTACCCCCTCAACGCTTCCGCCCCCGTGCGCCTCGACTTTTTCGGGGACGATCTGGAATCCATCCGTGAATTCGATCCCACCACCCAGCGCTCCCTCGAGCCGCTCGCGGAGGCGACCATCGCGGCCCGCAATGCCGGGGAATCCACAACCGGCCGGCAGGCCATCTTCTCCTATTTCGGGGATTCCGTCTCCTGGTTGCTGGTCGAGCCGGCCAGCCTGGCCGCCGGAGACCCGGAGTCCTTCTCCTCCTTCGAGAAATCGGCGGACCCGCGCGCCTGCCTCGCGACCCTCCATGCGGCGCGTAGCGACAAGTCCGATACATGGATCGGCCTGGAGGAGCTGGAAGCCGATCCGGAATGCATCGACCGCTCCGTCCGGCCCCAGCCCCTCGGTTTCGCCTCCCTGGAGCCCCACCGGCGCCAGCCGCTGGAGATGACCGTGGGCCTCGAACGGCTCGAGGAGGAGACCGCCGCCCGCCGCGAATTCCTCCGATGCCTGCGGGGCTGGCAGGAACGCCACTCCGCCCGGATCCTCGGCCTTCTCCCCGGGGAGGGGAAGGTGCGGGAACTGCGGGAAACCCTCCGGGACCAGGGACTGGACCGCCTGCGGGTCGAGTTCCTGACCGGCGACCTGCCCGAGGGATTCCTCATCGAATCTCCTCCGGAGGGATGGTTTTCCTGGCTCAAGCCGGCGAAACCGTCCCGGCTGGTCGTCGTGACGGAACGGGAGTGGCTCGGGCGCCACGTGGCCCGCAAGCCGGTGCACCGGCGCCGGCTCCTTCCCCATCGCACCCGCGTCGACTCGCTGCTCGATTTCGCCGACCTCGCCGACGGCGATTATCTGGTCCACCTTTCCCACGGCATCTGCCGCTACCGCGGCCTCACGAAACTGGAAATCCGCGGGCGGAAGGAGGAAGTCATCTCGGTCGAGTTCGCCGAAAAGGTGACCCTGCACGTCCCCCTGCAGGATGCCCACCTGCTGACCCGTTACGTCGGCCTGACCCGCGTACAGCCCAAACTGGGCAAACTGGGGACCAACCTCTGGGACAAGACCCGTGCCGCCGCGGAAAAGGCGACCATTGATTACGCGGCGGAGATGCTCCAGTTGCAGGCCCGGCGCACGCACGGGCCGGGTCACGCCTTCGAGCGGGACACCGAGTGGCAGCAGGCCTTTGAAAACGCCTTCCCCTTCACCGAGACCCCCCACCAGGCGGAGGCCATCGAGGAGACCAAGCGGGACATGCAGCAAGCCAGGCCCATGGACCGGCTCGTTTGCGGGGATGTCGGCTTCGGCAAGACCGAGGTGGCGATCCGGGCGGCCTTCAAGGCGGTCATGGAAGGATTCCAGGTGGCCATCATGGTGCCCACCACGGTGCTGGCCCAGCAGCACTACGAGACCTTCCGCGAACGCTTCGCCCCCTACCCCGTCTCGGTCGAGATGCTCAGCCGCTTCCGCGGCCCATCCCAGCAGAAGCAGATCGTCTCCCAGTTGGCCGGCGGGCGCATCGACATCGTCATCGGGACACACCGGTTGCTCAGCCGGGACATCCGCTTCGCCAACCTCGGGCTGCTGGTCATCGACGAGGAGCACCGCTTCGGCGTGCGCCACAAGGAACGCTTGAAGCAGCTCAAGACGGAGGTGGACGTCCTTTCCATGAGCGCGACGCCGATTCCGCGGACCCTGTACCTCGCCCTGATGGGGGCGCGCGACCTCAGCGTTATCGAGACACCGCCGGCCGACCGACTGCCCATCGAGACACTCGTGCGCAGCTACGATCCGGACCTGGTCAAGCGTGCCGTCTCCCGCGAACTCGACCGCGGCGGCCAGGTCTTTTACCTGCACAACCGGGTCCAGACCATCGATTCGGTGGCGGCCCAGCTCCGGGCCTTTTTCCCAAAGGCCCGTATCGCTGTCGGCCATGGCCAGATGAACGAGCACCAGCTGGAGCGGGTCATGACCCGGTTTGTCGCCGGGCAAATCGATATCCTCGTTTGCACGACGATCATTGAGAACGGCCTCGATATCCCCAACTGCAACACGATCCTCATCGAGGGCGCCGACCGCTTCGGCTTGTCGCAACTGTACCAGCTGCGGGGTCGGGTCGGCCGCTTCAAGCGCCAGGCCTACGCCTACCTGCTCCTGCACCGCCACGGCCACGTGCTGGACCTGGCCCGCAAGCGCCTCTCCGCCATGCGCCAGCACAACCAGCTCGGGGCCGGGTTCCGCATCGCCATGCGCGACCTTGAGCTGCGCGGGGCCGGCAACCTACTCGGCCACCAGCAGAGCGGCCACATCGCCGGGGTCGGCTTCGACCTCTACTGCCAGTTGCTGCGCCAGAGCATCCAGCGCCTCAAGGGGGATCCGCAGGCCGCCCGCATCCGCGCCAGCGTCTTCCTCGACTTCATCCGGGAGGGGCGTTCCGGCGAGACCAGCGCACGGCGCTCCGAAACCGGGTTCGCCGCCATCATGGACGAGGAAATCGCCGCCACGAAGATCGAGCCGGTGCCGGCCAACCTGCCTGCGGATTACATCGGGGAAGCCCGGCTCCGCATTGAATTCTACCGGCAGCTGTCCCTGGCCGGCTCCCTGGAGGAGGTCCGGGAGGCCGGTGAGGCCCTCGCCGACCGCTTCGGGAAAACCCCGAAGCCGGTCCGCCGCCTCCTCGCCGTCACCCGCATCCGGGTCCTTGCGGAAATGGCCGGTATCCGCCTGCTCGAAACCGAGGGGAACCGCCTGAAATGTGTCCCCGCCAAGGCACGGCAGGGGGAGTATATCAAGCTGTCCGGCCGATTTCCCCGCTTGACCGGCAAAACGGCGGACCTAAGGTTACGCGATATTGAACAATTCCTGACACGCCAGTGTCACAAAAACTCATGATGCGAACCACAACGCTCAAGCTCCTGGTGCTCCTTTCCACCGGCCTCCTCACCCACCTTCCGGCCACCGCCCAGACCGCCCACAACATCTGGGACCCCCCCTACAAGCAGGGAATCGCCGCCGAGGTGGAGAATCGGATCATCACCTTTGAGGAACTTCGCCGGGAAATGGCCCCCCTGATTCCCCGGATCCGGGAATCCGCCCGCTCGCGCGCCGAGTTCACACAACGCATGGAGGAACTTTACTTCGAGGTCCTGCAGAATCTCATCGACCGCGTCCTCATCGTGAAGGAATTCGTCGACAAGGAATTCAACCTCCCGCAGACCTACATTGAAAACGAGTTCGACCGGATCCTCATCGAGGATTTTGAAAATGACCGTTCCCGCTTCCTCGAGTACATCGAGTCGCAGGGAAAGAACGTCCGCGAATTCCGCGCGGACCTGCGCGACCGCATCATCGTCAGCGTCATGCGGGCCGAGAAGCGCAAGTCCCAGTCCCAGATCTCCCCGGAACGGATCGAGCAGTTCTACAATGAGAACAAGATCAATTTCTACGAGGAGGAGGCCATCAAGCTGCGCCTGATCATGCTCCGGCCCCTCGCCGACGAGAATCCCGACCAGATGCGCCAGACCATCGAGCGCATCTACAGCGAACTGGAAGAGGGGGTTCCCTTCGAGGAAGTGGCCCGCAAGTACAGCCAGGATTCCCGCCGGGACCGCGGCGGGGACTGGGGCTGGATCCAGCGCCCCGACCTGAAGGACGAGTTGAGCGCCGTCGCCTTTTCCCTCGATTCCGGCGAATACAGTGATCCCGTTCCGCTCGGGGAACAGACCTTCATCCTCTACGTGGAGGACAAGCGGGACGAGGGCATCCAGCCGATCAACGAGGTCCGGGACCGGATTGAGGAAATCCTTGCCAGCCAGCTGGCCCGGCAGGCCCAGCAGCAGTGGATCGAGAGGCTCCGCCGGGAGGCCTATATCCGGTATTATTAACGCATCATCCCCCGAAGGGAATCAGGTCCTTCAGCTTGTCCCCGGCCTTTTCCTTGATGAGGCCCTCCACCTTTTTCCGGCCCCCGGCGGTGACGGCTTCCCGGATGGCATCCTCCGGCAGCCTCAGAACGGGCTGGTCGATGGGACCGTTGACCGATACTTCAAGCGGAAGGGAATCCAGCGGGAGGGACGTTCCAAAGGCGTTCAGGGTCGTGTTCTTGAGGGTCACCTTGAGGGGAAGGGCGAGAACACCGGCATCGATGCTCCCCTCGCCCTCGATATCCATGCTTCCCCCGTCCATCGGCAGATCCTTGCCGAGGCTGTTCTCAAGATCCGCCACGGGGAGATTTTTGTAAGAGAATTCCACTACACTCCGGTTCGGGGCGCCGCTGCTGGGAAGGCCGAGGGCCGCCGTAATCCGTCCGTCCGCACTGGCGATGGAAAGCCGCCCGCGCTCCTCGAGAAGCGCCGGTTGCGAGGAAAGGTTCGATCCCTCGATGACATAGGTGTCCTCCGAACCGGCAACGGTGAGATTGTCGGTCTTCAGGTCCCGGATCCAGATCCGCGGCGCCTCCCTGACCAGGGATTCGCACTGGACAGCGGCGTATCCCTCCTCCTTCGCCCGCTGGGCCAGGCGCTCACGCCAGCCGGCCGCTTCCCCGTCCCCGGACTCCTTCTCGCCGACCAGCGGCGCGATGCGATCATACACACGCTTGATGGCGCGGAGCCGCTCCCGCCAGACGGTGGCCTTGCCGAGGTAGTCGTCGATATTGACCACCCCCTCTTCCTCCGGCTTTTCCTCCGGTTCCGGCAGGCGGGCAATGCGCCGGCCGGTGATTTTCCGCTCCGTTCCGGCTGCGGGTTCCATCACCCGGACGGAATCGACCACCACCTTTTTGGCCAGCAGGCTCATCCCGCTCAAGTCGGCGATGATCTCGCTGGAGGAGAAACGGTTCGTATCGAGCGCCTCCGGATCGGCCATGGCCAACCCGGTTATGGTAACCCGGTTGGCGGCCGGCTCGATGGAGATCCCACGGATATCGACCGTCGCCCCGTTTGCCTTTTCCAGCCCGTCACGGGCGTAGCTGGTGAGAATGGTCTCGTCCAGCAACTGGAGACCGACGTAGCCAAGGACCAGCAGGGAAACGCAGAAAAAAATCCCGATTGGGCGGACCGGCAGGCCCCGTTTCAACTCCTCCATCTCCGACCAGCTTTTCTTTCCCCGCAGACCGCCGAAGAAGAGCCAGGCCAGGGCCCGCACCCAGAATTTGGATGCATATTCCTGATACCGTTCGGAGCCGGTTTCCAGGTTGGCCATACGGCGGCGGAATCCCTTTACGGTCCGGCTCATGCCAATTCCAAGAAGGAGCCCGGCAATCCCGCCGACCAGCAGCGAGGGAATCGTCACGTAATATTCGAGCCCGAACCAGGCGGTAACGGGGGCATTCACCAGCGGGGCGACCACCTGTCCCAACCCTCCCTCGAGGAGGAACACACCGATGTTGAAATACAGCGGAAGCAGAAGCAGCGTAAGCAAGCGAACCAGCAGCAGGGTCAGGGTGGCAAGGAACAGATTGGCGTTCAGGACAATAACAAGAAAGAGCAGGATGACCAGAAGCAGCGGGCCCTGGGTGAGCCCCGGTAACGCGCCGAGGAGACCCCCCAGCAGGGTCGCGCTGATAATCTGGAAGGGCGTGGCGCTGCCACGGAGGAACTTGCCGATTTTCCGGATAAACATGATCCGGGCAGCATAATCCCGGCTTAGGCGCTGGCAACCAGTAAATTTTTCCTCACCAGTTCACTCACACGGTCCAGCTCCGCATCCGTGAGGCTGGAACCGCTGGGAAGGGAAAGAAAGCGCCGGTGGATTTTTTCACTGGCTTCGCCCCCGAACACACGCAGGTCCGTGTTCAATTCCTGCATATGCATCGGTTTCCACATCGGGGAGGCCTCGATACCCTCCTGCCGCAGGGTGTGCACCAGCTCCTCGGCGTGGGTACTGGTGTCTAGACTGATGCAACTGAGCCAGTAGTTGTTGCGCCCGTATTCCGGCTCCGGCATGAACCCAACCAGCGGAAACTCGGCAAACCGCTGCCGGTAACTGCGGAAAATCACCCTTTTCCGGGCCAGGCGCCTTTCCAGCGTCTCCAGCTGCGCAAGGCCGATGGCCGCGCAGATGTTCGAAAGCTTGTAATTGTACCCGAGGGTCTCATGCTGGTAACCGACCGCGCCAATCCGCTTTCCCTGGTTTGCCCAGCTGCGCGCGCTGTCGCGCATCTCCTTGTTGCGGATGAACAGGGCCCCTCCTCCACTGGTGGTCAGGACCTTGTTCCCATTGAAGGAATAGGCGGCGGCATCACCGAAACTCCCGACCGACCGGTCTCCGATCCAGGCGCCGAAGGCACCGGCACAGTCCTCCAGCACCGCCACCCCTTCCTCCCTGGCCAACTGAACCAGCTCCTCAATCGGGGCGGGGATCCCAAAGGCATGGACGACCACCATGACCCGGACCGTGCGCCCCTCCTTCTTGAGCGTCCGGATGGCTTCCCGCGCAAGGGCCGGATCCATCGCCCAGTTCTCCTTCCGAACGTCCACCAGCACCGGCTCCGCGCCGAGATAGCGCACCGGATTCACCGAGGCGATGAAGGTCAGATCCGGACAGATCACCACGTCGCCGGGCCCCACACCAAGGGCCCGCAGGCCGAGATGAATCGCCGCCGTCCCGCTGCTGAGGGCCTGCAGTTCATCCAGCCGCAGGTATCGGGCCAGTCCCTGCTCAAAGGAATTCACCTGGGGACCAACCGGCGCGATGAACCCGCTCTGCAAGGCTTCCGCAACCCGGCGATGCTCGGCTTCCGTGATTTCAGGGGGACTGAGATAGATATCAAAAGGCATCAGACCAACGACAGGACTTTCAACCCATTCATCCTCCATCCGCACCTTGCCTTGTGTCGAGGAATATTTTCCGCCTTTTGACGAATCCTGCAGGCGGATCCCGTAAGTCCAGGCCACCACAGCCACCCACAAGCCGCCAAGGACCCCGATCTTCGCCCACAGCGGCCCGGAAGTCCAGTATAGCCCGACCCCGACCAGGGAGAGCGCCCCGAATAGGAGGGTTGTCCAGCGATGGCCGGTTTCACGCTTCCCGAAAGTGGAGGCGAAAACCTGGTACAGATGGGAACGGTGCGCATCAAAAATATTCTCACGTCGGGCCAGCCTCCGGAAAAAGGTCAACCCGGTATCGGCGACGAAGGGCCATACGAAGAACACCCCGGCCTCGAGCGCGCGATCCAGCGGCAATCCCATCGCGGCGGCCCCGAGCGGAAGAACGGCAAGATAGAAGCCAAGGAAGGTGCTGCCGATGTCGCCCATGAAAATGCTGGCCGGGGCCCAGTTGAGGATCAGGAAGCCCAGCAGGCCCGCTACCAGCGAAAGGAGGAGAAGCAGCTGGGGATTCCCCTGCGAAAGCTCGATGAAGGGGCTCAGAATCAGGATGCTGCACCAGCCGGCGATGGCGACAATCCCCTGCATCGCGGCGATACCGTCGATGCCGTCCATGAAGTTGTAGGCGTTGGTCAGGCCGGTGATCCAGACAAAGAGCAGGAGGGCGCAAACAAGCACCGGAAGGGCGTCCCCGAACACCGGAAGGGGAGCCCCGGCCCAATCCGGATGCAGGATCCAGAGCACGACCGCCGCGCACAGTCCGTGGCCCGCAAAGCGGATCAGCCGCGATAGTTCAAACCGGTCGTCAAAGAAGGAGAGCAGGGCGACCAGCCAGGCGGGAAGCAACGGCCCCAGCCACGCGTGGTCCATGACAGACTCGGGAATCAGGAACACAACCACCATCCCCGCCATCAGGGGGGCCAGCATCCCGATTCCCCCGATCCGGGGCACCGGATTCTTGTGGAAGCTCCGCTCATTGGGATAGTCCAGCCAATTCCGGATGATGGCAAAACTACGCGCATACCAGACCCCGAGGGCCCCCAGCGCCAGACTCACTATAAACCAGATGATAGAAAATGCCATCGCTTACATCCTGCTGTTTTTCGCGAACTTCTCAAGAGCCAGCCATTCTTTGACGGTATGGCAAGCCGTATAATCCAGTTCGCAGGAAGCCCGGGCCGACGAGTACCATGCCGATCCCGTCAACTTGCGCAAGGTCTCCCGGTCGAGCGGAAGGCGCCTGTTCAGGAGGGCCCCCAGGATGCTACCGGCAAAGGCGGCCGCCTGCAGTAATGCCGATGGAATCGACCAGGTCACCCCGGGCATCCCCAGGGATTGACGGATCAGATCGTACAGTTCCCTTGTTGAATGGGCCTGCGGGCCGGCGAGGATATATACCTTTCCAGCGCCAATCGGATAAATGGCGGCACGGATGGAGAATTCCACCAGATCATCAACGTGGATCATGGAGCGCCTGTTCCCGTTGTCGGGAATAGGAGGGAACCTTCCCCGGCGGACGGCTTCCACCATCTGCGGAAGATTCCCTTTTCCCCCCGGTCCGTATACCATGACCGGGCGAAGGACCACGGCATGCGGCAGACCCGATTCAAGAACCAGCTTCTCGGCTTCCGCTTTCGCCATGCCGTAGGGGCTCTGGGGAGTGTGGGGCCAGGCCTCGTCCATCGGATGCAGCGGAAGACCGGGAGGATTCCCCTCTCCCATGGCTTTGACACTGCTCATGTGGATGAAACGAGGGATGCCCGCTTCCCTCGCGGAATCCAGCATGCGGCGCGTGCCCTCCACAACAACCGGCCGGTAGTTGTCCGCCTCGTTGGCCCATTCCGGAACCGCATGCGCCTTGCAGGCCAGGTGATATATGGTGGAAACACCCTTCAGTTGAGAGGATTCCGGCGCAGCCGAGGCGAGGTCCACTTCAAGGAATTCCTCCCACGGTCCGGCGCCTGCCCGGCGACCGAGCGCGACCACGCGCACCCCCTCCGACCGGAGTCGTTCACAGAGCCTACGCCCAAGAAATCCAGTCGCCCCGGTGACAAGGACGGTTGCTCCCGAATCCTCCATCTCACAGGGTTAATAGCCTGCAAAATTGAATGATAAAGGAAAAATCAATCGGGACGAGGGACGAGGGTCTATTATTCCTGTATTGACTCCCGCCCCTTGTCCCTTGTCCCTTGTCCCTGGACCCTCGGCCCTCGTCCCAAAATGAACTTCAGTAAATACCACGCATTGGGAAATGACTACCTTGTCCTGGATCCGGCGGATACCGCGCGGCTGCCGGCCGGGGCGGACATCGTCACCATCTGTCACCGCAACTACGGCCTCGGCTCCGATGGCATTCTTTACGGGCCGCTTCCCAGTAAACGGGGGGACTTCGGCCTGCGCATCCTCAATCCGGATGCCAGTGAGGCGGAGAAAAGCGGCAACGGGCTGCGCATTTTTGCCCGGTATCTCCGCGACACCCGCAGGGTGGGCACGGACCCCTTCACGGTGGATACCCCCGGCGGTCTCGTCACCTGCCTTGTCAGTGAGGACGCCTCCACGATCACCGTGGACATGGGAACGGTCTCCTTCGACGCCGCGGTGATCCCCGTTTCGGGACTGGAGGGCGAGGTCGTGGACCGCGAGATCCAGCTCGAGGGCCGGCCCTACAGGATGTTCGCCGCCACCATCGGCAACCCCCACTGCGTGCTGCCCATGGACCGGGTCGACGGGGCAACGGCCCGGAGGCTCGGGCCCCTCGTGGAAAACCATCCCCTCTTCCCGAACCGCACGAATGTCCAGTTTCTGCAGATCATCGACCGCGAAAACATCCGTATCGAGATCTGGGAGCGTGGCGCCGGATACACACTGGCGAGCGGCAGCAGCTCCAGCGCGGCCGGTGCCGTGGCCCGGAAAATGGGCGCGGTCGGCCCGGACATCACGGTGCACATGCCGGGCGGCAGGATCCAGCTACACATCGACGACCGCTACGCCGTCCGCATGACCGGCCCCGCCACCCGCGTGGGCCGCTGCGAACTGGATCCCGAGGCTCTGGAAAGGGTGCTGCCCCCTATCCCATAGGTCCCATCAACGGCCCTATTACCAACCCGGCGACAAAGAGGCCACCGACAAGGAGCAGCATGAGGGCGGCATGCACCAGGGAACGGCCGTAATCCTCCCGCGTCCGGGCCCGAACCAGGTGCCGGCAGCTGTGGAAGGCCGCGGGGGCGGCCGCCAGCACCAGCCAGCATCCGGTCACCCCGCCACCCATGGCGAACCAGGCGGGGATCCCAAGGGAAAGGACGCTCAGGACCATGTATTCCCCAAGGGCGAACCGGCGGCCCAACCGCACGGCCAGGGTCCGCTTCCCGGCCTCACGGTCGAGGGGTTCGTCCCGCACGTTGTTCACGACAAGCAGGTTGGTCGCCAGGGCGCCCGGAACCATTCCCGCAAGCAGGGTCCATCCGATCCCCCCGCCCTCCGGGAGGCGGGAGCTGAAGTCACCGGCCTGGACGTAAAAGGTCACGCCGGTGGCCACCCATCCGAAAAACAGGAAGACAAAAACATCCCCCCATCCGTTGTATCCCAGGGGGTAGGGACCTCCCGTGTAGGCGATCCCGCAGAGGATGCAGACCGCTCCGACCGGCAACAGCCACCAGCCACCCCAGGGTATCAGAAGGCAGCCGAGGAGGAAAGCCGCCACAAATGTAGTGACCATGCCACGACACATCGAGCCGGGGGAGATCCATCCGGAGGAGACCGCCCGGCGGGGGCCGATCCGGCTCTCGGTGTCGGCACCCTTGATGAAATCGTAATAGTCGTTGGCGTAGTTCGTCCCTACCTGGATCAGGAGGGCGAAGAGCAGGCAGATCAACCATGGTTGGAACACGAAAAGGCCCCCGGATTCGGCAAGGCCGCCCGCCACACAGACGGGCACCGCCGCCGCGGGCAGGGTCTTTGGGCGGGCGGCAAGCACCCAGTATCGGAAAGGTTTCATGGGGCCGGTCAAGGGTTCACCAATAGGTGAAAATGGTGAACCCCTCCCGCAAGCTCAAAGTGCGGGCAGCGGGGAAGGCGACCCGTATCCGGTCGATGGCCGATCCGAGGCCGTATTCGCCGGGCCCGGGCCAGATGCGAATCTCCCCGGCGTATCCGCTCCCGCGGATCCTCGGAGGCTCAAGCGGTCCGTCCCCGGATTGATGGATTTCCACCCATTCGCCGTCCATCCGCTTCCACGAGCGGGTTTCAGGACGCCCGCGCTCATCCATGGTCCGGATCCACAGGCCTTCCAAAAGGGTGAACCCGTCCGCTTCCCGGCCCTCGATCCGCAGCCATGGATCCCCGGCAAAGACGGACTCCCGGCGGTGGTCCGCCGCACGCTGCACCTGCTCGCACAACCCCCGCAGCCGGACCATTTCCACCCGCCGCCGGTCTTCCGTGGCGAGGGCCTGCAGCTGGTCCGCCAGAAACCGCATCCCGACCAGGGAAAGAATGCCGGTCACGGCCAGGGCCCCAAGAACCTCCAGGAGCGTCATCCCGGCCCGGCCCTGAATGCGCCGCGGATTCATGGCGATTCCCCTTCCCCGATGAGCCGCCCCCACCAGATCCAGTTGCCGGTGGACGGATCCTGAAACTCGATTTCCCACCATGGGGAATCATCGACGCCGGTCACATTCCTCCGGCGCCAGAGGAACTGCCGTTCCCCGGCCCTTGACTGGAGGGGGAAGGCCGGCCGGGGCAGCCACCCGTCGTCGGGAAAATCAAGCAGGCGCCACTCTCCGTCTTCCTCCATCAGCGCGACAAGGGCCCGGCCGCTGCTGCTTTCCCAGTGCGCGCAGGCGAGCAGAAAGGAGCTCTCGCGCAGCTCCGCGGCATGAAAAGCGGCCTGCCGGCGCGCGCGCGCCGAAAGCAGCCGCATGCCCGCGACCAGCACGGCGGCAAGGAGGAAAAGGGCCGGCAAGGCCTCCAGCAGCAGGAATCCCCGCTTCGGCCCCCGGTCCGGATTTCCGCAAATGGGCTCTTTCATGGGTACCGGACTACCGCTTCTGCTTCCCTGAGGAAAGCAGGATTCCTACCTAAATTTATCCGGCATTGACAGGAGCGGAAATTGCCTCCTAATTGCCCCTATCTTGTGTGGAAGCCGGATAGTTGGGCTCCCTGATACTGGACACCGGCAGATTCCACACCCCTTTCCCACTTCGTGGCGAATCATCCGGCTGGCCTCCGGCATCATCGCCTTAACCGCAATCTCCTATTCAATTCATGGAATCAGAAACAGGTTCCCAGACCGCCATCCCGGTCGAAGGGATTTTTGAACCGCAGAACAACAAGGCCGGGGTGTTGCTCGACCCCAAATACAACGGCAAATCGCGGCCCACCGATCCCTTCGTCCCGCGTGAGCTGGTGCGGCGCTTCAAGCTCAGGCGCGGCCAGTACGTCTGCGGCAACGGGCAGGCCGACGGGCGCCATCCCAATCCGAAAGTGCGTTTCCTTGAAACCCTTGATGGAATGCCCCTCGATGAGCGGCGCAAACAGCTCAACTTCGAGCAATTGACGACCATCGCCCCCGATGAATGGCTCCAGCTGGAGCGCAAGGGTTCCGGCAACATGACCTGCCGGGTAATGGACATCTTCTGCCCCATCGGCAAGGGCCAGCGCGGCCTGATCGTCGCCCCACCCCGCACCGGGAAGACCACCCTGCTCCAGGACATCGCCCTCGGGGTCCATGAAAACAACCCGGAATGCAAAATCATCCTCCTTCTTGTCGACGAGCGACCCGAGGAGGTCACCGACATCAAGCGCAACACCCCCGGCATCGTCCTGGCCTCCTCCAACGACGAGGAAACAAAAAACCATCTCCACGTCGCCGAACTGGCCATTGATTTCGCCAAGCGCCAGGTGGAGGCCGGTACCGACGTGGTCCTGCTCATGGATTCCCTGACCCGCCTCTCCCGGGCTTACAACTCCGCCAGAAGCGGCAGCGGCCGGACCATGACCGGCGGTCTCGACATCCGCGCCCTCGAGAAACCGCGCCAGTTGTTCTCGGCCGCCCGCAATACCGAGGAGGCCGGCAGCCTGACGATCATCGCCTCCGCCCTGATCGAGACCGGCAGCCGCATGGATGATCTCATCTTCCAGGAATTCAAGGGAACCGGGAACATGGAGATGGTCCTCGACCGGAAGGTCGCCGAGTTGCGCATCTGGCCGGCCATCAACATCGCCGCCTCCGGGACCCGGCGGGAGGAGCTCATCCTTCCCGCCGAAGGGCTCAAAAAGTCGCATTTCTTCCGCCGCGCCCTCGCTTCCATGAGGGTCGAGGACGCCGCGGAAAGTGCTGTCGAGCGGCTCTCCAAGACAACCACCAACGAGCAGTTCTTCAAGCTGATCGACATTTAAAAAGGGTTTTGACTTGCTTGCCCAATTTCGGGCTCCTTAATTGCCACTTTTTCCAGGATGCAAAACTTCGCTGACCAATGCCTTGACATGGCCCGTGCTATCTTGGGCCAGAACATAAGCGCGATTCAGACTGACGGAAGCATTGACCCCGTAGCCGGGGAAAAAAGCCGTCCCGATGAGCCCGGACACGCCGCCCTCGCAATCGGTGAATTCCACCGGGCGACAAACGAGACCAGCTTTGAAGGGACCGACCTTGTGGACCTCGTGGCGCGGTGCATCACCGCCCAGGCGTTCACCGAAGAGGAGTATGAAAACGGCCTCGGCTATGCCGCCCTCGGGCTGCTCTCCTTCGGTCCCGCCAAGGAGCGCAACAGCGTATGGGAACGCCTTCTCGATCCCACCCGCGAACGCCTGGACCGGCGCATGCTGGCCCGCAGCGATTATGACAGCCACTTCCAGGCCTTCAATGTCGCGAAGTCGGTGACCCGCTTCTCCATGGGACTTTCCAAGAAGGATGAAACCGGGAAACTCATCGACCGCTTCATTGAACGGGTGCAGCAGAAAAGCTCGGCCGGATACGTTGACGACGCCCCCAGCATCGGGGTCGGTGGCGTCTTCGACATCTACGGGCCCCTGAGCCTGATTTTCATCCGGCAGTCCCTGCAGCTGCATGCCAACATCCACCTGCGGGACCGCAAGCTGCCCAGCCTGCGCACCGTCGCGGAAAAATACCTGCGCCTGCTGCCGGATATCGTCCGGGCCGACGGTCAGGGCTGGATCTACGGCCGGTCGATCGGGGTCTACGGACAGATGCACTGCATTTCGCTCATCCTCCAGGCCCTTCGGGACGGATGGATCAGCCAGGAGAAGATCCCGAATTACATCGAGCTTCTGCGCCGCCTTTTCCAGTTTTTCTTTCTCACCTACATGGACCAGGAGCAGGGCTTTCTCGTCATCCGCGACCACGAGAGGGACACCCGCCCGGAGCACACCACCCGCATGGCCAATTTCGATGCCGTGCGCTACCTCAGCCAATGGTCCCGTCTCGCCCGTTCAATTGGCGGGAAAATGGAGGCCGTCACCGCGTCCCGCCGCACCGGCGGCCGCTGGGTGATCTTTGACAAGAGTTCCAAAAAGGAACAGGGGCTGTTCATCTACCATGACACCGAGAGCGGCCTGCATGTCCAGCTGCCACTGGTCGGCGGCGCAAAGGCCGGCACCTCGGATTCCCTCGCTTTCCCGCATTGCCCGGGCATCTTTGACTGGCCGGCCAACCGGTATCTCCCGATCATGCTCCCCGAGCTGAAGATCGACGGGAAACGCTTCATTCCCTCCTTTTACGGGCGGCGCTGCGTGACCGGACTCGGTCTGCGGCGGAGCTTCTACTTCCGGTACGAGCAACCGGAACTCATCACCTCGGAGGAGGAGATGGTCCCGGGCCTGGGCAGCGTCAAGGTGGCATGGAATTTCTCCGGTAAAACGATCAGCAGCGAGTTCATCTTCACCATGAAGAAGAACGTGCAGTGCGAGCGATTCCGCTACATGCTGGCGATCGCCTCCCCCCATTCCGAGAAGCACGCACCCATGACATTCGCCCTTGGCGAGAAAGGGCTCGGATGCACGGTGGAAAAGGACGACTTTCAGGCCGTCTGGCAGGAAACCGATGTGGTGACCAATGAATCGACCTACCGCACCTGCTGGGGAAACGTGCATTACCTCCAGACCCTTGTGCGGGACCATCCGCTGAACATGCATCCCGGCCAGCAATACCGCCTGAGCATCTCCTTCTCCCCGGACGTGGGCCTGCTTGAAGCCTGAGGCGGCTTTCCCGAGATGCTGTCCGTGCGTATCATCCCCTGCCTGGACGTGAATGCCGGGCGTGTCGTCAAGGGGATCCGCTTCCAGGAACTGCGCGATGCCGGCGATCCCGCCCAGACCGCCAAGGCCTACGAGCAGCAGGGGGCCGATGAGTTGGTCTTCCTGGACATCACCGCCTCCTCCAGCGAGCGCGACATCATGCGCGATATCGTTGAGGAAACGGCCTCGCACTGTTTCATGCCCCTGACCGTCGGGGGCGGCCTGCGCTCCGTGGAAAACATCCGCGACATGCTCAACGCGGGAGCCGACAAGGTCAGCCTCAACACCGCCGCGGTACTCAATCCGGACCTGGTCTCCGAGGCTTCGAGCCGTTTCGGCAACCAGTGCATCGTGGTCGCGATCGATGCCAAATGGGACGCGCAGGCGGGTACCTGGCGCGTCCACACCCACGGGGGTCGCAGGCCGACAGCATGGCTCGCCCTCGACTGGGCCCGGGAAGTGGTCCGGCGCGGGGCCGGGGAAATCCTCCTCACCAGCATGGACGCCGACGGAACCAAGGCCGGTTACGACATCGCCCTCACACGCGCCCTCTCCGACTGCGTGGAAGTTCCGGTGATCGCTTCCGGCGGCGCCGGCAACCTCGACCATCTCGTCGAGGTCCTCAAAAAGGGAAAGGCCTCCGCCGTCCTGGCCGCCAGCATCTTCCACTTCGGCGAATTCACCATCGCTGAGGCAAAGGCACACCTTGCCGCCGCCGGCCTTCCTGTGCGCTTGACCGCACCGGCCTGAACCTGTACAAACTGCTTGAGCAATGAAGTTTTTTTCCACCACATTTGTTTTCCTGGGCGCGGCCTTCCTTCCCTTCTCCCTTTCCGGCCAGCTTCAGGCGGACGAGGACAACCTGGAGTACGTCCTCGAACGCTATGTCGAATCAATGGGCGGGCGGGCCTCCCTGGAAAACATCAAGAGCGTCCGCCTGAGCGGGACCATCACCTACCCCAGCGGCCTCCAGCACAATATCACCGTCCTGAAAAAGAAACCGGACATGGTCCGTGTCGTCCTGGATACCGGACTGCTGCGCTTCATCCAGGCCTACAACGGAAAGGTGGCCTGGTTTTCCCGCCAGGCCGGTAAAAACGTTTTCCACGACCGCATGCGGGGCCAGTTGGCTGACAACTTCATCCGGGAGGCACCGCTTGAGAACGTTCTCATCAACCCCCGCGAGACCGGCGTGGAGATATCCCTCGGGGACGATGTGGAAGTGGCCCGCATCCCCTGCTACCAGGTCGTGGCGCGGTTTCCCGATGGTTCCAAGGTCATCCATTACATCGAAAAGGAGGCCTACCTGGAACGAAGGATCTTTGAGTACAACGAAAAGGGCGAGTTGGTCGCGGAGCTGCTTCCGAGCAATTTTGAAACCATCCAGGGAGTGGTTTTCGCCCTCCAGATTGTCCGGATGAAGGACGGGGACATCGTTTCCACCCTCAATCTGGACGAAGTGGAAATCAACGTGGGCATCCTGAACACGCCCTTCACCCCTCCGGTGGAGCTTCCCCCAAATTGATCAGCCCCGTCCGCGGGAAAACAATTCTCCAAGCAAGGGGAACCGCAGGACGAACAGGACCCCGAAATAGACGCCTGCGGCCACGGGTATGCCGGCCAGGACGACCATGAGGTCCCGCAGTTTGCCGCTGAGGGGCAGGTGGGCGGCCAGGGAAAGGGAGGCCAGGATCGCCAGTGACAATGCGCCAAGGGCGAGGAGCAGGCTCGCCGGGGTGCGCCAGTTCATCCCCCGAAGGGCCCGTCCGGGAAGAAAGTACTGCAGGGCAAGGCAATGGACCATGGAACTGAGGGCGTTGGCCATGGCAAGGCCGACGGCCCCGAGGTACTGCATCAGGGTGATCCCGAGAAGGAAGTTCAGGACAAGGTTGACCCCGGCAAGGCGCACCGGCGTGCGCATCTGCTGCCGCGCGTACCAGGCGCGGGTCAACAGCGTCGACCAGGCGAAAAAGGGAAGCCCGACCGCGGAAACCATCAGGACGGGTGCCGCCGCCTTGACATCCCTGCTTTCAAAGAGCCCCCACTCGAAAAGGAAGCCCAGAATCGGACCCGCCAACAGGACCAGCCCCAGCATGGCCGGAAGGGTGATCATGAGGATCATCCCGAGACCGCGCGTGAAGACGCCGGCGAAGGCCTCTTCCCGCCCGTTCGCCGCAAGGCGGGACAGCTCCGGGAAGACAACCGTCGTCACGGCGATGGCAAAGACCCCCAGCGGCAACTCCACCAGCCGGCTGGCAATGTAGAGCAGCCCCGTCGCCGTGTCATCCAGGGAAAAGGCCAGGAAGCGGGAAACCAGGATGTTGAGCTGGAAAATGGCCGCTCCCATGAGTCCGGGCAGGAAAAGGCGAAGGACCTTGGTCAAGTCCGGATGAGCTACCATGCGGAGCCCCGGCACCCAGCCCTGCCGGCGAAGCCCCCATGCCGGAACCAGAAGCTGCAGCAGTCCCCCGCTGAGAACCCCCGCTGACAACAGCAGCACGCGGTTCCATCCGCTGACAGGAAAGAGGGCCAGGCCGGCCAGGATGCTGAGAATCATCCCGAGGTTCAGCCAGACCTGGTTGAAGGAAGCCAGGGCGAAGCGCCCGATCACATTCAGCATCCCGCAAACCAGCGCTCCCAGGCAGATGAAAAGCATATAGGGAAGAAGGATCTGCGAAAGGCGGGCGCCCAGGTACCAGCGCTCCTCCAGCCCCGGAATCCGGTGCACCAGGAAAAGCAGGGGGATGCCCGCCAGCAGGAGCAGCAGGAGGACCAGGCCGAGCCGGACAAGGATCGCATTCAACAGGCCAAAGGCATCAGGACGCCCTCCCCTTTCCATGGATGCGGACAGGACCGGGATGGAGGAGGAGGTCAGTGCCCCTTCCCCCAGAAGTCTTCGGAACAGGTTCGGCAGCGTGAAGGCCAGGATAAAGGCGGAATTCAAGGGTCCCGTCCCAAGGGCCGCAAAGAGCAGGATGTCCCGGAGCAGCCCCAGCACCCGCGAGGCAAAGGTCCATCCGGCCACCTCGGATATTCGCCGCGAGAATTTCCCCATGGCGGAATTTCTGCCCGCATAGGGTTTGCAGGACGAGAAAAATTATCCATTATGCCGGCAAAATTCCCTCACCCCTTGGCAAAATGGCATTTCTGGATTCCCTGACCGCTAAACTGCAACGCCATCCGAAGCGGATCGTTTTCCCGGAAGGGTCCGACCACCGGATCATCCAGGCGGCCCGTCAACTGGCGGCCTGGCGCTGCGGTATTCCGGTTCTTCTAGGCGACCGGGCGGAAATCAAATCCCTGGCGACCCGTCTGGACATCCGCCTCGACGGCATCCGGATTCTGGAGCCGGGACGCAGCGACGACATGGACCTGTTTCTTCCGATGCTGGACTCCCTTCCCGCCTGCGCCAGCCTGGATCTGGAGGAAAAGCGGGCCCTCCTGCTCGATCGACACAACTTTGCCGCCCTGATGCTGTTGTCCGGCCGGGCGGACTCCCTTGTCGGCGGGGCCACCGTCACCACCTCAAGCGGATTGCGCTCCCTCTTCCGGTTCATTCCCCCGCAGCCTACCGTCAAGGTTGCCTCCTCGCTGCTCATCCTGGACCAGGAAAACGCCGATATCGGCATCAACGGCCTGCTCTTCCTCGCCGACTGTGGCGTGATCCCGGATCCAACGGCCGAACAACTGGCCGACATCGCCGTTTCCACCGCGGACCTGGCCGGCCACCTGACCGGCACCCAGCCACGGGTCGCCTTTCTCAGCTTCGCCACCCACAGCCGGCGCCCCCGCCATCCATCCATCACCAAGATCCGCGAGGCGGTTCCCATCGCCGAGGCCAAGGCCGCCGCACGCGGCCTTTCCGCCGACTTTGAGGGCGAGTTGCAGGTCGATGCCGCCCTGGATCCGGTGGTCGCCGAACAGAAGGGAACCGGCAACAGCGAGGTTGCCGGCCGGGCCAACATCCTTGTTTTCCCCGACCTCAATTCCGGAAACATCGCCGCCAAAATGCTCCAGGTGGTCGCCAAGGCCAGAACCTACGGCCAGATCATCATCGGCCTGGACAAGCCCTGCGCCGAAATCAGCCGCGGGGCCCATGTCTACGATATCGTCGGCACGGCCATTGTCACGGCCTGCCAGGCCATTGAGCGGAAACTGCTCTACGGCAGCCCCGAGAGGGAGGACCCCACATGACGGGGCCGGTCCTGCTGCGCAGTCCGGAAAACCGCGAAACGCCGAGGCTGTTTGTCGCCGCCACAAGGCAGAACGACGGGAAGACCACCACCTGCCTGGGGCTCTTCTCCGCCCTCCGCCAGATGGTCCCGGAAGTCGGATACATCAAGCCGATCGGGCAACGCTTCATCCATTACCATGAGCACCTCATCGATGAGGATTCCCTTCTCTTCGACAAAACCTACAATATCCGGACGCCGCTGGAGAGCATGAGCCCGGTGGCCATCGACAGCAGCTTCACACGCCGCTTTCTCGACGACCCCGGGGGAACCTACCCCGTCCTTGTGGACAAGGTCGTCAGGGCCTTCGACCGCTCCGCCTACCAGAAGGATGTCATCATCATCGAGGGCTCCGGACATGCCGGCGTCGGTTCCATCTGCCGTCTTTCCAACGCCGAGGTCGCCCGCCTCCTGGGCGCCAAGGCGATCATTGTCTCCCGCGGCGGGATCGGCAAGCCTGTCGACGAGATCGCCCTCAACAAGAGCCTCTTTGACCGGCACGGTGTCGAGGTCATCGGGGCCATCCTCAACAAGGTCGAGCCCGCCAAGATCGGGACCGTTCGCCACTACACGGAAAAGGCCCTCGGGGATATGGGCATCCCGCTTCTGGGGACCATCCCGACCACCGACAGCCTGTCCTTCCCCAATCTCGCGCAGGTCGTGGAAACCGTCGAGGGGCGCTGGCTCAACGCCCAGTCCAGCGGCCAGTATAATCGCATCCTGAACATCGTCGTCGGGGCCATGACCGCCAAAAGCCTGATCGACTACATTCGCCCGGGCGTGCTCATCATCACCCCCGGCGACCGGGAGGACGTCCTCCTGCTGACCATCGCCGCCTGCAGCGTCACCGGACAGAAGCCCCTTGCCGGCATTGTCCTTACCCGCAATATCCTCCCCTCCCCGCATATCATGGAAATGATCGCCCAGACCGATATCCCGGTGGTCATCAGCCATGAGGAGAGTTACACCGTCGCCTCCCGCATCAATTCCATGACCGTGAAGACGCAGCCGCAGGACGCGGACAAGATTCCGCTGATCAAGCGGCTGGTGATGGAAAACGTGGACATCGGGACCCTGGCCCGGTCCCTCGGCCTGGAGGGAAAATCGCGCAACCCCTAACGGGTCTGCTTGCGCCGCCGGAACTTCAGGGTTACAAGCTTGTCCATCCCCGCGAACTGCATGACGCGGTTGATGGCGGGGCTGCTGATGCGCACGACCACCTTCTTTCGGGCCTCCTTGAGGCGCATCGTTTCCGCGAACAACCAGTTCATGCCCATGGAATCCACCATGCGGGAATTGCGCATGTCCAGATACAGGGCATTCCAGTTCCTCGAATTGTTTTCCTCAATGATCTGGAGCAGTGCCTTGCGCAATTCCGGCACCTGTGAACTGGTGACATCATCGTTGATTTCCACCAGGAGCCTTCCTTTGCGCTCGTCAACGGCGCCTCCGATCATGGCGGCTTGCCGGGTTTCTGGAGATGGTTCTTTCATGGAGTCGGGCTAGCTTTTTTCCGGGGTAACCTTGAAATCAAACACCAGCGAGGTTCCGCGGTTCTCGATAAGAAAATCGTCGCTCAGGTGTTGGATGATTCCCAGTCCGAGATGTTTTCCCGTCTCCGCACTGATTTCCTGAAGACGCTTTTGCAGGTCAAAGGAGTGGCCTTTTCCGGGATCATCGATGTGGACCCGCAGCAGGTCCTTGTTCTCGTTGATGCTGATCTGCAAGTGCGCGAATTTGTCGGCGGAGCGCTCGCAACCGTGAATGAAGGCGTTGAGCATGCCCTCCCGGATGCAGATGAGGAGATCGTACAGCCGGTCGCCCAGCCGCCCTTCCAGGGCAAAATTCAGGCTCCGACGCCAGCTGGACTGAAGCTGGTCGATATGCTCCATTTCCGTGCCAGCATAATGCTCGCTCAGAATCGGTTCAAACGTATCACTCAAGGGGACCTCCGGGGTTAACTGGAATCTGATCACTAATATGTCATCGGAAGGCTTTTCAGGCAAGTCTTCGACCCCATTTAATGAGTGCATAAACCGGTATAACAAGCTGAAAGCGTTCAAATTCAGATCATTGGCGAATTCGATTAATCCATCTGTAAAAATATAGAGGAGTGTGTTGCCCTTGACCCGCACAGGGGTTGGATCGGTCTCGATCGACTCCACCCAGCCGAGGGGAAACCGTCCAAAATCGGCCTGTTCAATGGCGCCCGTTTCCGACACGAGGTGGCAGGGGGTAAACCCGAAATTCCAGTGCTGGATGATATCATCATGGGGCCCGACATCGATCGCGGAGACGGAGAGGCTGACTGGTTCGATGCCGGAGGGGGCCAGCATGTCCTGGTCCCGGAGGGAGCGGTTGAAGAGCTGTAACGCGCTTTCCGTGCGCCCCCCGCTGCCGAGGCAGCCGCGGAACATCCCCTGGAAATAGCTGGAGACATAGCCCGAGCGGATATCGTGCCCGGAGACGTCGCCGACCAGGAAAAGCCAGCGGCCCCCGCCAAAGTCGTGTGTAATGAAAAAGTCACCACCCACCTCGTGAAGGGGACGGTAGTAGACCTTCATTCGCGACTGCAGGGGCCTTGGAATGATCAGGTTGACGGACTGGTCGAACTTGCGCAGTTCCTGCAGGCCCTTCCGGTCCTCCCGGTACTGGCGTTGCCGTCCGGTATGGTCGACAGCCCGCCAGAGGACTTTCCTCAAGTCCTGGTGGGTGACCGGCTTCTCCAGGTACTCGAAGGCCCCCACGGAAATGGATTGCTGGACAACCGATTTCTCCCCCTGCCCGGTGATGATGATGGTGGAGATGGCGTCGTCATGGGAACGGACCCACTCGATCAGGCTGATGCCGGTATCCGACGGCAGACGGTAATCGGAAAGCACCGCGGCGATGGCGCCAAACCCCAGCTCGCCGCACTTCCGGCGCGCCTCCTCGGCGGAGCGGGTGGAAACCACCTCGAAGCCGGAAAGCTCGAGGCTGGATTCCATGAAAGCCCGGCTGTGTGGATCGTCCTCGACGAGGAGGACCGCCGGTTTCCTCGAGTTGAATTCAACCATGGCAAAGCCTCTTTGATTGTCACAGGACCGTTCGCATGGCAACATGATTCCCAGCATGGAGGAAATCATCGGCCACTTCCGCCCGGAGCACTGGCAATTCCTGAAGGAACTGGCCGGCCGGTGTTCACGGCAAGGCGGCCGGGCCTACCTGGTGGGGGGATGCGTCCGCTCCGCCCTGCTCGGGGAAGCGGTTCTCGATTTCGACGTGGAGGTATTCCATCTCACGCCGCGGCGGCTGGAAACGATCCTTTCGGCTCTGGCTCCGGTCTCGAGGGTCGGGCGGGCGTTCGGGATCTACAAACTGGGGGGATGGCCGGTGGATGTGGGCCTGCCCCGGTCGGAACGCAAGAGCGGACGGGGACACCGCTCCTTCGAAATCGACATCCGCCCGGACATGCCGATCGGGGAAGCCGCGAAACGAAGGGATTTCACGGTGAACGCCATTTACTTCGACATCCTCGGGGAAAGGATCGTCGATCCGCTTGGTGGGAGAGCCGACCTGGAAGAAAAATGCCTGCGCCACTGCTCCAGCCGTTTCGTGGAGGATTCCCTCCGGGTCCTGCGGGGAATGCAGCTGGCGGCACGAATTCCCGCCCGGGTGGATCCGGAGACCCGGGCCCTCTGTGCCACCCTCGATCCGGAAAACCTTTCCCCCGAGCGCTATTTCGCCGAGTGGGAAAAGCTGCTCCTGTCCGGGAAGAAGCCTTCCGTGGGGCTGGACTTTCTCCGGGCATGTGGATGGGTCCGGTTCTTTCCGGAGCTGGAGGCGATGGTGGATTGCCCGCAGGACCCGCAATGGCACCCGGAAGGGGATGTCTGGACCCACACCCTGCACTGCATGGATGCCTTTGCCGAAACCCGCTCCGGAAACCGCGAGGAGGACTTGATCGTCGGTTTCGCGGTGCTTTGTCATGACATGGGGAAACCGCTGACCATGGAGACCGGCAACGGGCGCATCCGCACCCCCGCCCATGAGCATGCCGGGGTCGGGCCGGCCTCGGCCTTTCTGGAGAAATTGAATGTTCCGGGCCGGCTCAGGGAACAGATCCTGCCCCTCGTTAAATGCCACATGCGGCCGGCCATCCTGCATGCGGACCGCAGCTCGCCGGCGGCCATTCGGCGCCTGGCCCGTGATTGCGGCCGGATGGACCTGCTCCTGCGCGTATTCACCGCCGATGCGGCCGGCCGGCCTCCGCTGCCGTCCAACAGCTCCGAAGCAGCCGCGTGGCTCAGGGAGCAATCCCGCCTCCTCGATGTGGAAAACTCCAGACCCGAGCCCCTGATCCGGGGACGGGACCTGCTGCAACGCGGCTGGAAGAGTGGTCCGGAAATGGGAGAATTCCTCAGCCGGGCCTATGAAGCCCAACTGGACGGCGTCTTCAGCGACCCGGCGGGGGCCGCCGCATGGCTGGATCATCACGGAAGGGGAAAGCCCGGGTCGGACGAAACCCAGCCGGAGGAAACGGAGTCGTAGAACCAGCCGGGCTCGCTCAACGGCTCGTAATACCACATCCAGCCGGGCCCGGAGTACCGGTAAATCCACGGGTAGATGAACCGGCTGGTATGGAGCCATCCCCAGTCCAGCTGCGCGGGGTTCAGGAGGAAATCCCCGCTTCCCGCCCGGTGCCCGGTGTACGCCCATCCCATTGACGGAAGGTACAGCCAGGGAAAACGGTCGCCGTAAATCCACCCGAGGGTTTGCTCCGCCCACCAGCCGTTGCCGGAATCAACGGTGAGGATGTAGTGATCCGCCAGGTCCTCCCAAGGAAGGGTCATGGGGATGCGCTGCGCTTCAAAGATCGGCGCCGTCCGCTTAAGGCTTCCGGTGGAAACCACTTCCGGCTCAAGGGTCTGGTCGAGGGGAAAGTACAGGCGCAGGCCGCTTTCCGAGCCGCTCATCCGCCGGTCGTGGCGGAATTGCACGGTGGCCGGGGGGACCACGGTTTCCCAGATGCGCAACTCGGACATCCTCCCTTTGAAGGCGCGGGCGCCCGAGGGGGCTTCGCCAATGTAGAGGGGCCGGGTGGTGTTGTCGCTGAGAGGCTGAGTCGGGGCGAAGGTGTTCTCGATCGGGTAGGAAACCGGGACGGATTGGCCGTCGACATACATCCGCACCGGGGAGGCGCTGTTGGTGCTGTCATAGGAAACCGCCACATGCTGCCAGCGATCAAGGTCCAGCACATTGGCGGGGGAATTGGCGGCCGTGTAAGCGCCGTTCTGCTGGATGAAATAAGCGACAAGGCTGCGGTCGTTATAGAAGGCGTGGTCGAATCCGTTCAGGAAAAAGATGAAGGTGTCCCGGTCGAAGATGCGCCCGAAGCCGGTGACATACTCCCCGTAGCTTTCCGGATAGATCCACGCCTCCGCCGTGAACCGGTCGGAGAGGTCCAGTTCGGAGGTCGGGGCCAACCGGACGAAATCGTCCTCCCCGTCAAAATCAAGGGCGATGTCCGGGGAGGCACTGACCACCGCCGTGGCCCAGCCGGTCGATTCCCCGTCGGAATCATCGGACAGGCCATACTGGATCCGCACCACGCCCTCGTAGCCGGGCGGAGCGGTGTATTCGATGCGGTCCGTTTCGGAGATGGACGCCTGGCCGACAAACTCGCCGGACACCGTGGTCAGGCGCAGTGGATCGCCGTCCGGATCCAGGTCGTTGCTCAGGACAGGCAGCTGCACGGTGGTTCCCGAGGCCACCGGGTAGAGGTCGTTGCGGCCGACCGGACGGGGATCCAGGATCCGAACCATCCGCCGGAACGTGCCGCCCCGGCCGTCCCCGTAGAGGACGCTGAAGGTGTCCGTTCCATCCTTGGACGGTCCCATGTCGAAACGGAAACGTCCCTTCCCTTCCGTTTCCAGGGTACCGCTTCTCGGATACTGGATGGAAAGCAGGCTCAGGGGGTCCCCGTCCGGATCGGTCAGCCCCTCCAGGATGTTGACCGATATCGGGAAGCGGACGCTCTGCACATAAAGGTCATCGCCGGAAGGGGGCCGGTTGGTCCGTGCCGACCAATCATGGCCGAGGATTTCAAGCGCCCAGCTGGTCCATTGCCCGCTGCCGCCCGCGCCCTCGTCGGTGATGCGCAGGATCCAGTTTCCCCGGGAGGATTCCCCAAGGCATCGGGTCGACAGATAAGTCCAGGTGCCGGGATCCCCGCTGTTGTTGGCGTTGGCGTGGGGCTCGGAAAGCACGCTGGCCGTTCCCTCCGGAGAAACCAGCTCGATCCGCAGGTCTCCCCAGTCCGAATGGCTGAGGTTCACGAAGACGCGGACAAACTGCACTTCAATATCCTCCTCGATCCGGATGGAGGAGGTGCTGGTGACTCCCTGGATCAGGCTGGCAAGGCGGGTTTGCTGGCCCGTGAGAGGCTGCGACAGGGAGGGAAGGGAGACCCAGTCGCGCGCCAGCAGGACAGCCGCCCGGGCATCGACGCGACCGAACCCGTAGCCGTGGTTCACCCAGTGGCCGGCCCCGTTCTTCTTCCAATCCTCGTCCGCGAAATCCACCGGTACAGCGGTGAGGGCAAGGATCTGCTGCACATCGCGCCAGTTCAGGTCGGGCCGCTCCTCCAGCATCAGGGCGACCACTCCCGAGACGATGGGGGCCGCGGCCGAGGTTCCGGAGAACCCGTCATATTCATCTCCCGGAGCGTATCCGGAGCTTCCGGTGTTGTCGGTTGTGAGGATGCCGCCTCCACGCCCGCCGCTGGGAGCGACCAGCAGCAGGTTGGCCCCCGGTTCACTGTAGCCGGCCTTGATGTCATCATCGCCGACCGCGCCCACGGAAATCGTGAAGGGAAGGGAGTTGTAGCCGTCAAAATTGGAATTGTCCCCGTACAGGCCCCCGTTGCCGGCCGCCCAGACGTAAATGTTCCCGAGCCCGCCACGGCCGAAAGTTACATTGTCTTCCAGCGCGTACCGCAGCGCGCTCGAGGAATTGGCATAACGGACGCCGGCATCGTCCGAGGGGCCCCAGCTGTTGTTGTAGATATCCACCTCCTGCCGCCGGTAGCTGAGCGCCTCCGCCTCCTCCCCCGCTTCATAGAGTCTCCCAATCAGCCGCAGGGGGATGAGCCGCGCGTTGTAGGCGAGGCCGACCACCCCGGTGGTGTTGCTCGCGGCAAGGGAAATCCCGGCAACGGCCGTCCCATGGCGGTCGTCGCTACCGGAAGGCGATGGGTCCGTGTCATCATCATTGTAGTCATACCCGGAGCCGGTGACCCAGTTCGGCTCCAAATCGGGGTGTCTATACTGGATGCCCTCATCAACAATGGCGATGGTCACCCCCTCCCCGCTCAATCCCAGGTCCCAGGCAGGCCGGACCTGCGCATCCGCGAAGGCCAGGCCCCCGGACTGGCCCACATTCTCCAGGTGCCACTGGTCCGGGAAAAGGGGGTCCGCCGGAATGAAACTTCGCGGGTACCGCACCAGCATCGGCTCCTGCTCGAAGGCAGTGATTGCCGGCCGGCCGTCCAATTGACGGGCGATCTTGTTCTTGAATTCCCCGGCCGATCCCCGGTCAGCGGGATCCCGGACAAAGCGCACCCGATGGTGATTCCCCACGCCCTTCAGGGGACCGAGGTAGCGGGCCCCGAGGCTCCGCGCCGCTTCCCGGGGATCCTCCCCCTCCCCCACCCGGATGAGCCAGCGGCCTTCCCTTCCGGGGGGCTGGTTGTCGGGATCATGCGCCACCGGCGGGCCGCCCATGGCCCCGTGGACGGCCCCGGCCGGCAGGCTAAGGAGAATAAGCAAAAAGACTCTGATGATGGATCCTCTCATTGGTCGGGTGCGCAAGGGGACAACGGGGCCGCCGATTTGTTCACTGAAAATCGCCGGAAAGTTTACTGGATCAGCATGAAGCAAAGGGCCATGACAAGGGTTGGAAACAGAGCCCCGAGGAACAGCCCGACCGGAGAAACGCCTCCCTTGAAGAAAGGTCTAAGCAGGGACTGACCGGCGGGGTTCGGGGCGTTGGCGATAACCGTCAACCCTCCCCCGGTGACCGCCCCGGCCACGACGGCATATTCCTTCGCGATCGCCGTCGCCCCCACAGATGGATCAAAAGCCGGAACCTGGCTGGCCAGGAAGGTGATCGCCGCGTTATCGTTGAAGGCGGTCAGGATCGTCGCCCCGGTGAAGAGGCTCAACTCACTCAACTGGCCCAGGACAGGGGCAATCCACCATTGCTGCATGGACCCATGGGTGACCAGCCCGGCCAGGAAAAACCCGACCAGGACCGGTCCCCTAAACCGAACATCATCCTGGTGGGTCGCCGTTGCCTGCACAAAAGCAAGGAAGAAGAGGAATCCGGCAACAAAGAGGGGGGGCGCGTGCAGGTTGAAAACCGTCCACACCATGAATCCCAACACCGTGATCGTGATCCATACCGGAATCGGTTCCTCGGTCACCCCCTTCAGGGAATGGGCCCGCTCCCCGGCCTTCTTTCGCAGGAGGTCAAACTCCTTGCGCATCAGGAATCCATAGGCGCTGGTGGTGATGAGAATTCCCAGGAGGGCCTTCCATCCGAAATGGGTGAACATGAAGGCGATGTCCCAGCCCCATTTCCCGGCCACCATCAGCACCGGCGGGGCGGCGAAATGCGTGAGGGTTCCCCCCACCGAGACATTCACGAAAAGGAGGCCGAGGGTTCCATACTTGAAAACCCGGGAGGGTTCCAGCGAATAAATGTTCTTTCCCAGAAGAAGGGCGGCGATGGTCATGGCCGCCGGTTCCGTGATGAAGGAACCCATAAGCGGGGCCACAATCAGGATGCTGAACCACCAGGCCTTCGGGGAATGCTCCCCGAAGGCGGCCAGCAGGCCCAGCAACCGCTCACTGAACTTGACCACCGGACGGGTCGCGGCAATGGCCATGATGACCACCACGAACATCGGCTCGGTGTAGTTCACCACATGATCGATATAATACACCGCCGAGTCCCATCCGTAGAAATAGACCACCGACAAGAGGAGCGGAATGCACCAGATCCCGAAGATGGCCTCGACCTCCCCGAGAAAATGAAAGGTCGTTGCCGAAAAGCTGGTGTCATCCTTGGCGTTCTGGAACGGCTTCTTGTCCGCTGTCAGACCCTTGATGGCGATTTCCCGCCGGTGCCGCTTCTCGATGTGGTGGGCCAGCTTCTGGAAGGATCCCGCCAGAAGGGTGTGCAGCACGGCCAGCAGGAAGATGACCGTGGCGACCAGGTTCAGGGGGGTCTCCCGGATACGGTGCAGGAGGACGCCACTGAGGGTGTCGATTCCATGCGACTGTTCCACGGCCTCGTAACTTTCGATGGGAAAGGGCAGCTTCACGACACCCTGAGGCGGCTCCCCGTGGCTTGCACTTGCGGCCCCGAGCAGCGGGACGGCAATCAGGCAAAGGAATCCCAAAACGAGCGGCAGCTTGGCGATGCGCATGGAGTTATTCTATGTTCTGAAGTTGTTCGCGGATCCGTTCGATTTCATTCTTGGCCTCGATAACGAGGCGGTTCACTTCAATGTTGTTGGCCTTGGACCCGACCGTGTTGAACTCGCGGTTCACTTCCTGGAGGATGAACTCCAGTTTGCGGCCCACCGGACTGCCCTCGTGCAGGCATTCATTCAACTGCCGGAAGTGGCTTTCCAAGCGGGTGATTTCCTCTGAAATGTCGCAACGGTCGGCAAAGAGTGCGATTTCCTTCAGGACGCGCTCATCGGACAATTCCAGCTCCAGCCCGGCCTGATTCAACCGCTGCAGGAGCAGTTCGCGGTACCGGCAAACGGTGTCCCCGGACAGGCTGCGTATCCCCGTCATATGGGCGACCAATGCCTGCAGGCGCGCATCCAGATCCTCGCCAAGGGCGCGCCCCTCCATTTCCCGCATTTCCATGAGTTGCTCCATGGCCAGCGTCAAGTGCCGCAGCAGAGGGGCCTCGATGGTTTCCAGGGAGGGAAGACGACCCTCGATCTTGTTCAGGGCGGCCAGGCGGACCAGGGCATCGGCCGAAGGGGGCCAGTCAAAACCCTCCCTCGTTGCAATCACCGCAAGCCGTTTCAGGCTGGATTGCAAGCCGTCCTCGTCCCAGTGGAAGCCGCCCTCCTCAAACCCCGGATCAGCCTGCACATACACATGCAGCTTGCCCCGGTGGACCCGCTGGCGGATCAAATCCTGGATCTCCTTTTCCAGGGGTTGCCATTCCCTGGGCAGGGAGACGGCGATCTCCAGGTTGCGGCGGTTGACGGCATTCACCTCCACGCTCAGCCCGATACCGTCAACAGTCGCCTGGGACCGCCCAAATCCGGTCATGGATCGGATCATTGCCCTTCCTCCCCCTCTTCGCCAAGAAGACGTTCCACTTCGCTGACATCCTTGTCACCACGGCCGCTTAAATTGATGCAGAGGATCTTGCCGGTTCCCATTTCCGGGGCCCGCTTCATCGCATAGGCGATGGCATGGGTGCTTTCCAGGGCGGGCAGGATGCCCTCGGTCCGGCAAAGGAAACGAAAGGCTTTCATCACTTCCCGGTCGGTGGCGTACCCGTATTCAATGCGCCCCAAGTCCCGGTACCAGGCGTGCTCGGGGCCGACAGCCGCGTAATCCAGGCCCGCCGAGACGGAATGCGTTGGGTCGATCTGCCCGTCCTCGTTCTGCAGGATATACGTTTTACAGCCCTGAAGGACCCCCATTCTTCCTCCCTGGAAACGGGCGGCATGCTGCCCCGGACGGATCTCCCTTCCCCCGGCCTCGACGCCGACCAGCCGGACCGTCGGCTCCTCCAGGAATTCGTGGAAAAACCCGATTGCGTTGCTCCCGCCTCCAACGCAGGCCGCCATCTCGTCGGGCAGCCTTCCTTCCGCCTCCAGAATCTGCCGCCGGGTCTCTTCCCCGATGACACGGTGGAAATCCCGCACCATCATGGGAAAGGGATGCGCCCCAAGGGCGGAGCCCAACACGTAATGGGTGTGCCGGGAAGTCGCCACCCAGTCGCGCATGGCCTCATTGACGGCGTCCTTGAGGGTCTTCTGCCCGGTGTGTACGGCCCGGACCTCCGCGCCGCAGAGGCGCATGCGGAACACATTCAGGGCCTGGCGGCGCATGTCCACTTCCCCCATGTAGATGACGCACTCCAGTCCGAATTTGGCGCAGGCGGTGGCGGTGGCCACACCGTGCTGTCCGGCCCCGGTCTCGGCGATGATCCGGCGCTTGCCGAGACGACGGGCCAGCAACACCTGCCCCAGGACGTTGTTGATCTTGTGCGCCCCCGTGTGCAGGAGATCCTCCCGCTTGAGGTAAATCCTCGCCCCGCCCAGCCGGCCGCTCATGTTCTCGGCGTAATAGAGGCCCGTGGGCCGGCCGGCATAAACTTTCAGGTAGTGCCGCAGTTCCTCCTGGAAATGCGGATCCTCCCGTGCCTCCCGGTAGGCCGTTTCCAGCTCCTGAAGACAGGTCATGAGGGTTTCCGGGACATAGCGGCCCCCGTAGGGTCCGAAATGACCGGTGGCATCCGGCAGCGATTCCTTGTTTATCGTCTGGGTCGTCATTCTGCTCGATTCCAAGCGTTCAATCGCAGGGTTAGACCAGATGCACGGCAGCTTGACAACCAAAACATGCCGTGGCGCGGAGCCGCACCCTTCACAGATGTTTGGCAATGACCACTGTCACGTCATCGGAAAGGTCCACGCTTCCGGAAAAAAGGGCGATCCGGTCGAGGATCCCCCGCGCCATTTCCTCGGACTCCCGGGTCCGCAGGGTGCGGACCACGTCGGCCAGCCGGCTGTTGCCGAATTCGACACCGTCGCTGTTGATGGCTTCCGTCACGCCGTCGGTGTAGAGGGCCAGAATATCTCCCTGGCAGAAGGGGATGCGGAAATCCTGGACCGCTTGCTCGAAAATCTCGTTGGGAACCATGCCGAGGGCCATTCCCTCACTTTCGAGGAATTCGGACCGGGGCTGCCCGTTGTGGCTGGCAGCGTGGACCAGAATGGGCAACTCGTGCCCCCCCCTGGCCAGAACCAGCTCCCCGGCCTCCATGTCCAGGACCGCGTATATGATCGTCACGAACATCTCGGGCCGCATTTCCCCGAGCATCACTTCGTTGAGCTCGCTGAGGACCTTCGCGGGGGATTCGATATTCTGCGCCAGGTGGCGGAGGTTGCTCTGGCAGATGGCCATCAGGAGGCTGGCGGGAATCCCTTTCCCGGAAACATCGGCAATGGCGATCCCGATTTTGCCGCTGCCGGT
>JBNGDP010000028.1:0-1247 GCA_049975345.1 Oceanipulchritudo sp.
GAATTGATAACTCCAATGGTATTTTCCGGCGCCGCCTTCGGGGCGCGAGTTGCATTTTGGCCTAGCAACCCCGGGCTCCCCCGCTCCGCTTGGCTTCGCGGGGTCACCCGGGGCTACCACTGCTGCGGCCCTTCCGGGCCGTAGACCTTGTGCTCCGTGAGCTTTGCCTCATGGCGCGCAAATCCGGTCGCCCAGATCCGGGGCCAGTTCGGTGAAATCCTTCAGGTTGAGGGTGTAAATCCGCTCGGCCCCTGACTTGCGGGCGCACTCAAGGAGAAGCGCGCCGTATAAAATCCCGCCGCGATAGGAAAGGCTGGCGCAGCGGGCAATGGCCGCGCTGTACAGTTTCTCGGTCACCGGCACCCTCTGAAAATGCGCGAGCAGATTTTTCCGGATGATGCGTTCCGCCTCAAGAGGGGTAACCGGCGGATCCAGGGGAATGGTGGTCAGTGCGGAATAGCATTCGGCAATGCTGTGAACGGAAATATATCCCTCATCCTTGCCGCTGGAAACCCCAGTCAACACCAAACGGGCACGCGGAAAATGGGGATGACCCTTCAGACTGCCCGCCACCAGAACCGAGGTGTCGCAGAAGATCCGCATCCTAAACCCCCCAGTTGGATCGGTCGCGGCTTTCCCTCGCTTCCCGGATTCCCGTACCCCCATAGCCTTGCAACTTGCCCTCATGCACGGCCAGACCCTCCTCTTCCGTCAACCCAACCGCCCGGGTGTCGGGTTTCAACTCGATCGTCCCGTCCCGCACCTTCAAATTCAAACGGGAGCCCTTATGCAGGCCAAACTGACGCCGCAGCGGCATCGGCAACAGCACTCGTCCCATCGGATCCACCTTCAAAACCGTTTTCATACCTTAAAACTGTAAAACTGACAGTTTTAATGACTTCTGTCAATTTCACATGCCAAATAAATTGAGGTATACGGAGGCTTGCGGATCCGTGACAGGCGGGGCAGCGTATTCGCCGACGATGAATGAAAGCCTGCAGCGCCGATTGATCCTGGCCGCCCTCGGGGCCTGCGTCCTTGCCGCGGGCGGGGCGCTCTGGGCGTATCTGCATTTCCGTCCGGAGATTCCGGATCCGCAGGCGCTGCGGGAGGCTGCGTATGGGTTCCTGCGATCGATTCCGACGCCGGTGTATTTTCTGGCCTTTGCGATCCTCCCCGCCTTTGGCATTCCCCTTTCGGTATTCTACCTGACGGCCCTGCCGGTGATGGGGCAGACGCACCCCGCG
>JBNGDP010000028.1:1257-33865 GCA_049975345.1 Oceanipulchritudo sp.
TCGCGATCGCCCTTGGCTGGACGGCGGTGGCGCTGAACATGGCGCTGACGAACGTGCTTACGCGGGGCATCCTGCATCCGGTGATCGAATGGGTGATCCGCCACCGGCACCTGAGCATTCCCAAACTGAAGCCGCACAACGAGTGGAAGATCGTCATGGCGGTGCGCCTGTCGCCGGTTCCCTTCGCCCTGCAGAACTACGTGCTGGCCCTCGGGCATGCCCGTTGGCGGACCTACCTGTGGCTCTCGATGCTCATCCAGGGATCCATCGGCCTGGCCATGATGCTGGTGGGCGAATCGATCCTGACCGGCGGACTCGGCTACATCCTGATCGCCCTCTGCGCCTTTCTTGTCCTTCATCTGATCTTTGATTACCTGCGCAAGCGCCTGAGCAATGGAGCCCCACCGCCCGACAAATGAGCCCTGCTACACCGTCACGGAGTTGACGCGTGAGATCAAAGCCCTTCTGGAAACCAGCTTCCCGGAGATCCGCATCCGCGGGGAAATCAGCAATCTCCGCCAGCAGGCCTCCGGACACATCTACTTTTCGCTCAAGGACAGCGGGGCGTCGATCTCCTGCGTCTGCTTCCGGGGAGATGCCGCCCGCCTGAAGATCCGCCTGCGGGATGGTCAGCAGATCATCGGGACCGGGCGGATCAACGTCTACGAGCCGCGCGGGAACTACCAGCTCATCTTCCGGCAGATCGAGGAGGACGGGATCGGGCGGCTCCAGCAGGCTTATCTGGAGTTGAAGGAGAAACTGACCGCGGAGGGATTGTTCGACCCGGCCCGCAAGCGGCCCCTGCCAAAACTGGCCCGCACCATCGGCTTTGTAACCTCCGGGACCGGGGCGGCCCTGCGGGATTTCGTCTCCATATTGCGGCGACGGGGCTGGAGCGGGCGCCTCATCGTCATCCCGGCCCGCGTGCAGGGTGCGGAGGCGGCGCCGGAAATTGCCCGGGGGATCGCCCTCGCCAACCAGCATGAACTGTGCGACCTCCTTGTGGTCGGGCGGGGGGGCGGCAGCCTTGAGGACCTCTGGCCCTTCAACGAGGAAAGGGTGGCCCGGGCCGTGGCCGCCTCAACCATTCCGGTGATTTCCGCGGTCGGCCACGAAATCGACTTCACCCTCAGCGACTTCGCCGCTGACTTCCGCGCCGAGACCCCCTCAGCGGCCGCCGAGTGGATCACCAGTGCATGGCAGGCATGGGTGGACCGGACCGGCAACCTGCGCGAACGGTTTCTCACCGGTTTGAGCCGGCACCTCGAACGCAAGCACCACCGCCTTTCCCTTGCCCGGGCCCATCTCGGGGCACAACACCCGCGCAACCGGCTCGAGCAGGCCGCCCTCCGGCTCGACGATATGCAGGGCCGCCTTGGCGATGCCCTTCTTCACTCCCTGAAGGACAACCGTCAGCGGGTTCAACTCCTCAAGGCACGCTTCACCGCCCTGCGCCCCGAAAAACAGTTGTCTTATTACCGCGAAAACCTGCGCCAGTTGGCCCTCCGCCTGGGCAGCAACAGCCATCAGGGCACCCTTCGGCGAGGCTATGCCATCGTGCGGGATCTGCAAAATCGCGTCGTCAGCGATGCCGCCAAACTACCCCCGGGATCAGATTTCCAACTGGAAATGCGGGACGGCTCCTTCCCGGCGAAACGCAATAGGGAAAAATAGCGTCACCAATTCAGGACAGATTGCGGCAACAATGGTTACAAATGAGTGAATCTGGAAGAAAATGACCTTTTCCGTGATTTTCTACTTGAAATCCGGGGCAAGTCGTCAATTAGTACACCCATACTGATTTTCCCGTAAGGGAGTTTTGGGGTAACATATAAGGAGTAGTGAAATAGAAAATAATGGCAGGCGGCTTAGGGGTAGGCCGCCTGCCTTCTTTTTACCCAACCCCCTAAAAAAATCGGGACCGGGACCGGGCAAGCTTATTGACGCGGCCGGAGGTGTGTCCGATCCCGATCCGGATCCCGCTCCGGATAATTGGGAACCGTTGATTTCGATTTCCCATCGGTTTATACCGCTTTCCTTTCGCCAAGGTTTGATCAAATTGAGCGAATTCAATCCGGGTGCGCCGGCGGTGGCCAATCGGGTTGAGCGCGCCGGCGGGCTTGTCCCGCCGGCCGCGATGGGCCGGAGCTCTCCGCCGCCCTCCCTTTAAAAAGCCGCGTTGCGGGGCTTGTCCCCGCAACCGGCTCAGGTTTGACAGCGGGGCTTGTCCCCGCAACCGGCTCAGGTTTGACAGCGGGGCTTGCCCGACCTGATCCAATCGAAGGGCGGAGGTCCCACGCCCATGCTCCACCTGATCAATCCATACCGAAAGCGGCATTATACTCCGTAAAACCGCTTCTCCCTTTCCCTCGAGGATTTTTCCGTTACGCTGCCACCATGCAGGAAAAAACAGTGCATGGCGGCATACGGGCCCTTGAGTACGAAGTTGGCTCCTCGCGTTTCCTGATCGCGCCCGAGTCGGGGTTCCGGTTGATGCGGTGGACGCTGGCCACCGCCCGTGAAACGCGGGAAATCCTTCACTGGCCGGAAGGGAACGGGGAAACGCCCTTCGCCAACATCCGGGGAGGCAACCCACTGCTCTTCCCCTTTGCCGGCCGCAGCTTTGACCGCGGTGTCGAGAACGCCTGGCGGGACCCGGACGGGAACCGCTTGCCGATGCCGCGGCACGGCTTTGCCCGGGATGGATCTTTCGAGATCCTGTCCTGCAATGACACGCACATTTGCGGCGTACTGATTCCCACCCCGGAAGCGATGGAGGCCTATCCCTGGGACTACACCTTCACGGCCGCCTACCATTTCGAGGAGCTCGCCTTCCGCGTTGAACTGACGCTGGAGAACAAGGGCGACAAAAGGATTCCCTGGTCCGCCGGGCATCATTTTTACTTCACCCTTCCCTGGCACACGGGGGCCGGGCGCCGGGATTACCGCTTGAACATGGAGGCGCGCCGGTGCGCTTACCACGGTCCGGACGGGAAACTGGTGCCGCGGAAGGACAGGGAGACCTGTCATGATCTTTCCGATACAGACCTGCTGGACCGCATCCACTGGCAACTGCGGCATAACCGCGTCTCCTTCGGACCGAAAGGCGGGGAGGAGGATATCCATATCCTGGTCGGGAAGGATCCCGTCCCGCCGAAGGGATTCGCCGTGGTCACCTGGTCGGAATCCGGGGAGGCCCCCTATTACTGCATCGAACCGTGGATGGGCCCGCCCAACGCGGCCGAGCACGGCAAGGGCCTGCACTGGGTGGAGCCGGCGGAGAAGGGTGTTTTTGCCGTGGAGGTCAGCCTGTTTTAACCCCGCCCATGAGGGAAATTTCCTCACGGAACTGTTCGATCACTTCCGGGCTGATCTCGATTTCCGGAACCGTCACTTCCCGTTTGGTGGGCATGTGGCGATAGCGCCGGTTCCCCAGGGGCTTGAGGACGCGCTTCCGCTCGAGCTGAAGGGCGAGAAAGAACTTCAAGCGGTTCCGGGTGGCCACCAACTCCTCCGTCATCTCCTCCCCGGCGTCCTCCTCGAAGAGGCTCAGGAAAACCTCGTCCGCCGATTGCAGGGCGGCCCGCCGGGCCTCGCTCTCGGAGGTATCCTTCACCTTGATCCGGTGCCCCCACTTGCAGATGACCGCGCCCTCCAGCTCAAGTTGCCCGCGCTCTTCCTCGAGAATGTCGATCCGTTCCACCTGCCCGGCCGGGGTTCGGAACAGGTAGCTCCAGACGCGGTCTCCCGGCGCAAAGGGCTTGCCCGAAAGGGCCGAGGCATCGTCCACCGAGCGTATCGAAATATCCATGGAAGAAGAATAATCCCAATCCCAATCCCAATCTCAATCTCAATCTACTTACGTCTTATCAGGTTTTGACGATTTTGCTACATTTGATTGGGATTGAGATTGGGATTGAGATTGAGATTGAGATTGGGATTGGGATAAAAAACCTGCCCATGCCGCTTGTCATCCAGAGGCTGCATCCGTGTTCGGGCCGGACCCTTTTCATCGGGGATGTCCACGGCTGCGCGCAGGAGCTGGAGACGCTCATTGCGGCCTTTGCCCCGGGACCGGCGGACCGGCTGGTCGCGGTCGGGGACCTCGTCAACCGCGGGCCGGACAGCCGAGGGGTGCTCGGGCTCATCCGGGAACACGCCATCCACTGCCTGCTGGGCAACCATGAACAGCGCCTCCTGCGGGCATGGGAGAGCGGCAACCGGGACCTTCTCAAGGCGAAGGACCGGACGACCTTCTCGAAGCTCGACGATGCCGACTTTGAACGCATCCGTCCATGGCCACATGTCATCGAAATTCCCTCGCTCAAGGTGGTCGCGGTCCATGGGGGCTTTGCCCCCGGAGTTCCATGGCGGGAGCAGGATCCACTTGTCGTAACCCATATCCAGGTCCTCGACCGCCTTGGCCGGCCGGCCAGGCGCTCGGACGCTCCCAACGGCCGGCCATGGGCGGAAACATGGAAGGGACCGGAGCATGTCATCTACGGGCACACGCCCCGGCCCCATCCCTTGCTCCACCCCAAGGCCACCGGCTTGGATACCGGCTGCGTCTACGGCTACACCCTGACCGCCCTGTCCCTACCCGACGGCGAGTTCTTCCGCGTCCACGCCCGCCGCCCCTACGTTGATTGATCGCATCGCACGGGGGCACGCAAAGACGGGGCACAGAGCCATAATTTATGTTGTTATTTTCAGGAAAAAATTCTCGCCAAAGGGGAAACGAAATGAATGGCTCCGTGCCTCCGTCTCTCCGTGCCCCCGTGCGATGATTTTCTCCTTTGCCATCCCCGGGCGCGTCCTCATTCTCGTGCCCAATGGACATCGCGACGGAATCCCAGGGCCTGGCCTATTCGCATGAGGAGCTGATGGAATGGCCCCGGGAGGATCTGGGCAACCTCAACGCGGTCCGCCTGGGAGCCACTTCCTCCCTGACCATGGCCCGCTTCCTCGAACGCCTCGAGGTGGAGGACCGGCGGGATGTCCTCCGGCAGCTTTCCACCGAACGGGTGGCGGAAGTCCTTTCCGAAATGGACGAGGAGGCCGCCGCGGAAGTCCTCTCCGAAATGAGGCTGCCTCGTGCCGTCCGGATCCTCGACGACTTCGAGCCGGACGATGCGGCCGACATTGTCGCCGAGCTGGAGCCGGAGGTGCGCGACAAGCTCCTTTCGAAGCTCGAGAAGGCCTCGCGCCGCAGTATTGAAAAACTCCTCGCCTACGATCCCGACTCCGCCGGCGGGATCATGACCACCGAGGTGGACACCGCTCTGGAGGAGATGACGGTCGACGAGGCCACCAGCCTGATCCGGCAGTTCGCCGACAAGCACGAAGACCTGCATTACGTCTATGTCGTCAATGAAAACCGCCAGCTCAAGGGCATCGTCTCCCTGCGCAAGCTGATCCAGGCAAAACCTCAACAGAAGATCAGTTCCATCATGCGCACCGACATCCGGGGTGTCTGCGACCCGGAAATGGACAAGGAACACGTGGCCCTGCTCATGGCGGAGCACAACCTGCCGGATATTGCCGTGGTCGCCCCGGACCGGACCCTCCTCGGCGTCATCACCCACGACGACGTCCTCGACGTCATCAGCGAGGAAGCCACCGAGGACATCCAGAAACTCGCCGGCGCCGGCGGGGACGAGGACATCCATGACGACATCCTCTTCAGCATCCGCCGTCGCCAGCCGTGGCTGATCGTCAACCTGGCGACCGCCTTCATCGCCGCCATGGTCGTCAAGACCTTCGAGTCGGAAATCGGCACCCTGCCCATCCTCGCCGCCATCATGCCCATTATCGCCGGCGTCGGCGGCAACAGCGGCCAGCAGTCCCTCGCCATCACCATCCGCTCCATCGCCCTCGGTCAGGTCCGCGACGGCGATTCCCGCAGGATCCTCTTCCGCCAGGCCGCCATCGGCCTCATCAACGGCCTGCTCACCGGGACCATCGCCGCCGGCATGGTCGCCTTCTTCGGCGGGCCGCTGAAACTGTCCCTCATCGTCCTCGCAGCCATGGTCATCAACCTTGCCGTCGGCTGCCTCACCGGCAGCCTCATTCCCCTGCTCCTGCTCAAGCTCAAGCAGGATCCCGCCCAGGTCTCTTCCATCCTCCTCACCTTCGTCACCGACACCGGCGGGTTCTTTATCTTCCTGACCCTCGGGTCGGTCTTCCTCCTTTGAGGGGGTGGTTCAGATATACCACATCTCCCCGGCGCTGCGCTCCATCAGCTGGTCTACGGTGTAATTCCCCAGGAGATCTTCAAATTTGCCGGAGACTTCATCCCATACCGCCGCATTGCGCCCGGAGGAGGCCCCTTTGCCGGCCGGGCTGTGCGCCAGGACTTCGCCCTCCACCGCCTTCATGATGTCGTACAGGGAGATTTCCTCGGGGGCCCGGGCCAGGGCGTATCCCCCCTGCTTGCCCCGCTTGCTGTTGATCAAGCCCGCCGTGCGCAGGTCGTTAAGGATCTGCACCAGGTAATTCGAGGGGACCGCCTCCAGCTTCGCCAGCTCCTCGATGTGCGGAAGCTCCGCCCGCTTGTAGGTATATCCCAGTTGGGCCAGCACCTGGCAGGCGTACTCCACTTTCAGACTCAATTTCATTCCCACATACTCCCATTGGTATCTTGGGTTTCAAACCTAAAATTACAAATGGGAGAGAAAAAGCGCCGCCTTGCATTCCTGCATGAGCTGGGCATAGTGCACCCATCTTGGTCACCGCATTGTCCAACCCGGAGAAATTCCACGCAAAGATGGTCCAGCTGGCCGGCCGGTTGAAGCTGACCGGAACGGAGGCTTCGCAGGCGGAGCAACTGGGCCGGTTCCGGGAATACCTGAAGCGCTCCGATGAATGGATCAACCGCTACCACCGCGGTGGCGGCGGAGGGATGCGGGTGGTGCATTGCCGTTCCATCGCCATGGATGTGCTGGTCCTGCACCTGTATGAAATCGCCCGCGCCCGGATCCGCTCGCAACACGGAAGCATCTGCGCGGAAGTGGCCCTGCTGGCCCTTGGCGGATACGGGCGCGCGGAACTATGCCCATTCAGCGATGTGGACCTGATGTTCCTCTATCCGGCCAAGGTTCGCTCAAGCCGGTTTCCGGAGATGCAGCAACTGTTCAACGACACGATTCTTTACATGCTCTGGGACCTGGGCCTGAAGGTCGGGCACAGCACCCGCACCATCAAGGAAGCCATTGCCGAGGCCGAGGAGGACGAGCAGAGCAAGAACGCGATGCTGGAATCCCGGTTGATCTGCGGGGACCAGCGCCTTTTCGGCCGGTTTTCCAGCGAGTATGGCAAGTTCATCCGCAAGGACAACGTGCTGGCCTATTTGCGGGAACGCCTCAAGGACCAGGAGAACCGCCGCTCCAAACAGGGGAACACCGTCTTCCTGCAGGAGCCGGACATCAAGAACGGCGTGGGCGGCCTCCGCGACTACCAGAACATCCTCTGGATGACCCGGCTCCAGTACGACGGGCGCGATCTGGGGGACCTGGTCAGGATGGACCTGATCCGGAGCCGTGAACATGAGGAGCTGCTCCAGTCCTACGATTTTCTGCTGCGGGTCCGCAACGAGCTGCATTTCCAGAGCAGGCGGGCCACCGACCTGCTGGACATTGAAAAGCAGCCCAAGGTGGCCTGGGGCATCGGTTACCGGCAACGCCACATCTTTCCGCGGGTGGAGGCCTTCATGCGGGATTATTACCGGGCGACCTACCGTATTTACCATCTTTCCGTCTATCTGGAAAAGCGCCTGTCCCTGAATGCACAGACCAGCGTCTCCTTTCAATCGGTCATCGAGTCGCGCCGCCAGGGGCGAACGGAACGCTTTGACGGATTCGTGGTGCGCGGGAAATCCCTCCAGGCGGATTCCACCGATGTCTTCCGGCAGGACCCGGTCCGCCTGATCCGGATCTTCCGCCACCTGCAGGCGAGGAACCTGGAACTGGATTTCGACCTGGAGCGGCTCATTGAGGAAAACCTCGACCTGATCGACAAGAACCTGATCGAGTCCGAGGAAGCGAACCGCTCCTTCCGCTCCATTCTCCAGTCCAAAGGGGAAGTCTACCCCCCGCTCAAACTCATGAATTCAACAGGGGTGCTGCCCCGCTTCATCCCGGAATGGGGAGGGCTGCACTGCCTGGTGCAGCATGAGTATTACCACCGCTACACGGCGGACGAGCACGTCCTCAAGACGATCCGCGAGCTGGACGGCATCTTTTCCGGTGAGGAGCCGGACCTGACCCGCAAGTACCGCCAGGCCCTGGAGGACACGGAACTGCCCGGCCTCCTTTACATCATCCTGCTCCTGCATGATATCGGCAAGTCCAAGGGGATTGAGAACCATGCGGAGGTCGGCTCCGAAATGGCGGGGCCCATCCTCAAGCGCCTGCAGGTGATCGAGAAGGCCCGCGAAAAAATCTGTTTTCTGATCCGGAATCATCTGGAAATGGCACGAATCTGGCAGAGGTACGATATCGATGATCCTCGCACCACGCAGATGTTCTCCCAGCTTGTCCGCGACGCCGAGATGCTGCGCTACCTCTACGCCCTCACTTTCTGCGACGCCCGAGGCACCTCGCACAGCCTTTGGAACGGATTCAAGGATTCCCTGCACCATCACCTCTACAAAGTGGCCCTCGGGTACCTCCAGTCGCCATCCAAGACCCCTCCCGCCCTGCCCATGATTTCCCAGACCGACATCCTGAAAAAAACGGACACCCTCTCCGAAGAGGAGGTGGAGGCGCATTTCAACCTCCTGCCCGACCGGTACTTCAATTACCACAGTGAGAAGGAGATCATCCTGCACCTGAACATGGTCCACAAGCTGCTGGAAAACATCTCCATCGCCGACTCCCTGGGATCCCTTGTGCCAATCGTTGAATGGGAGGACGACATGAACCTCGGCCTGACCGTCGTCCATGTCGTCACCTGGGACCGGGCCGGGCTGTTCTACAAGCTGGCGGGGGCCCTGACCCTTGCCGGATTGTCCATCGTCAGCTCCAAGGCCCTTTCCCGCGCCGACCACATCACCATCGACACCTTCTATGTGAGCGACCCGAGCGGCGGGCCGGTCAAGAATCCCGACGCCCTGCAGGTTTTCACGCGCCATCTGGAGGACGCCCTGATCCACAACAAGAACCTGCTCAAGGAAATCGACGAGCAGGCCCGGAAGTTCAACCAGCCAAGCTACCTGCGCAACGACGACACCCTTCCCGCCCCCATTCCGGTGCGGGTGGACGTCTACCATGAGCTCTCCCTGAAGCGCACCATCATCGAGATCGAGACCAACGACGAGCTGGGGCTGCTTTACCGTCTCGCCCGCACCATCTCCGAACACGGCTTCGACATCACCTTCGCCCGGATCTCCACCGAAAAGCGCGTCGCGGTGGATACTTTCTACATCGAGCCCTCCCAACCCGGCAAGGAGACCGGCGACACCGAGGCCCTGGTCGACTTGAAAAGCAGCTTGCTGGAAATCCTCCATGCCGATACCTCTGTGAATTCCTGAAAAGGGATTCCATCGCATGAAGGAGAAGCGTTCAGACCAGCTGGCGATCGACGCGCTGTACCGCATTTCACGGGTCGTCAACAGCACGGAAGATCCGCGCGAGGCGCTCGAGATCATCATTGACGAGATCATGAACATCCTCCCGGCCGAATCGGCGGCGGTGGAACTGGTCAATCCCGAGCGGAACTGCCTGCAGGTGGAAGTGTACCGCGGTTTCCCGAGAAAACTGGAGGAGACGGAGTTGAAAGTCGGCATCGGGGTGACCGGCTGGGTGGCCCTGCACGGCAAGCCCCTCAATATCGGAGACGTCCGCGAGGATCCCCGCTATGTGGAGATCGATCCGCGCATCCTATCCGAGCTGGCGGTGCCGATGCGGACCGACCACGGGGCGGTGATCGGTGTGGTCAACGTCGGCAGCACGAAGGAGAACGCCTTCAGCGCCCGGGACAAGAAGATTCTCACCCTCCTCGCGGCGGAGGCGACCCGCGTCCTGAGCCGCCTCTGGCTCATCCAGCAGTTGCGCCAGACCGCCGACCACCTGGAGGTCCTCATTGAGATCGCCCGCAGCATCGTCACCAAGCGCGACCTGGATGGAATCCTCCATACCATCACCGGCCGGTCGCTGGAGATCATCGACTGCAAGATGAGCGCGATCTTCCTGCGCGATCCCGAGGGCAACACCCTCTCCCTGCGGGCCTGCAGCGGGTCCGAGGAGGCGATGCGGCTTGGGGAGACCATCTCCCTGCAGGAATCGGCCATCGGGACCACCTTCCGGCGCGGCAAGACCATCGAGGTCACCGACCTTCCGAAGATCGAGGAGCACCACTTCCCGCAGCTGATCCAGAAGGAGAACCTCGTCTCGATGCTCTCCTGCCCGATTCGCTTTGAGACGGAGATCATCGGGGTGTTGAACATCTACACCGATCATCCCCATCGCTTCAACGATGCCGAAAAGCGCATATTCGAGACCCTGGCCAGCCTCGGGGCCGCCGCCATCCGCAACGCCGAGCTGTACCAGCGCGTCTTCCAGACCGAGGAGGTGCTGCGGCGCTCCGAGCGGCTGACCACCCTCGGTCTGCTCTCCGCCGAGATCGCCCATGAAATCCGCAATCCCCTCACCGTGATCCAGCTCCTCTTCGAGAGCCTCGCCCTCGAGTTCCCGCAGGAGGACCCGCGCGAACAGGACGTCCGCGTCATCAAGGAAAAGCTAGCCCAGCTGGAGTCCATCGTCGGGCGCGTCCTCAGCTTCGGCAAGTCCCGGCAGGAGATGCATTCCCGCTACAACCTCGACAAGCTGGTGGAGGACACCCTCCACCTCGTCCGGCTCAAGCTCCGCCAGTCGAAGGTGGAAGTGGCCTTCCGGCACAACCCGGAACATCGCCCCTACGCCGACGTCAACAAGGGCCAGATCCAGCAGGCCATCCTCAACCTCCTCATCAACGCCACCCAGGCCATGCCCGGCGGCGGACGTATCGAAATTTCCACGACTACCGAGGGGGAGGGCGACAACCGGCGGGCCGTCATCCGCATCCGCGACTCCGGCAGCGGCATCGACCCCCGCATCCAGGACTCCATCTTCGACTCCTTCCTCACCGGCCGCCCCGACGGCACCGGCCTCGGCCTCTCCATCGTCAAGCGCATCCTCAAGTCCCACGGCGGCTCCGTCGCCGTCGAGAAAAGCGGCCCCGGCGGCACCACCATGAAACTGGCACTGCCCCTCGCCCCGGCACCGGAATAAGTTCTCCTCAGGCCACGCCCTTGCCGGCGGGGGGGGAAGAGGCCCATTCGCGCTCGACGGGGGTGGGCAAAAATGCTCAACGCAAGCCGGTAATCCTGTACAGCCTTCCTTCAAAGCCTTTGGTGAAAACGTGTGTTTCCACCCTTTCCATGACAAACAGGTTCTCATCCGGATTGATCACGCCCCGGATCGGGATGTTTGCGCCCGTCTCGGGATCCTGTCGCCAGAGGCCGAAAGCGAATACATTCTCGTAGCGGTACTTTTCAACACTGTCGAGGACGGCCATCGGCATTGCGTTCGCGACAACTGAACGCATTGCCGGCTTTTCAAAAGCCACCAGACCAGTGGTGTACTGGTAGATATACAGGTTCCGGCCGGGCATGGAGGATGCGGACTCAAGAATCCAGTGCTGCAGCCGGGAAGCCCCGTTCAGGCAGGGAACCTCGTCGGTTTGGATCCGTATTGCCGTTTGCGCACTCGCCAGCAACAGGGCGGCCGCAAAAATGCAAAGCTCAAGTGCCCGCTTGCCGATCCTGTCCACTGCAAAAACAAAGCATGGGATGAGGAGTACAAACACAGGCAAAGCAAACCGTGAGGCCAAAGGATCCGTGAGCTGTCCCCAAAAATGGGCAGCCATCACGACAATGCAAAAGATGGCACAGCTCAAGGCGATAACAAGGACCAGGGGCACGGAAACGGCTTTCAAACCGGACAGCCCCCGATGCGCACGGAGGGAATGGATCAGGAACCAGACTCCGAAGATCCCGGCCAGGAAGACGACAGGCGAATTAAGCGTCGATGAACCCGGAAGTATAAAAAAGGCCAAGGCGTCCTGCAGGTTTTGCAGAAGCAACGGGGCTGACATGAAAGTATCCGATTCCGGTCCTGACAATAGACCAAGAATTTCAGGATCTGAAAACATGTAGAGATTCAACAGGAAGGAGGGAATCAGGAACAATGGTGATACCATTGCGATCGGCGTAATCGTCACGGCCCGGCTTTTCCTCCAGCCTAGCAGGATGATGCACCCCATCCCCGGAAGGTACAGCAGCGACTCGTAACGCGCCTGGGCAAGCAGCAGTCCCACAAGAATCAGGCAGTCCATACGTGCGGGGCCGGGCTTCTCCAGGTAAGCGATGCCTGCCAGAATGAACGCGTAGACAAGCACACTGTTGAGAAGGTCATATCCCGCGGAGGTGGCCGTCCAGCCTACAAGCGGCAGCGATGTTGCGAGAAGCAGGCCGCCGTAAACAAGCAGGCTGCTCCCCGTGGTCAAGCGCAGGATCCTCTCCAGCAGCAACAACAGGGCAAAGGTCAGGAATGCGTTCAGGGCAAAGGCGTTTGACGGACGGTATCCCGACACATCATGCACGAGGGAGAGCAGGAACTGGAACAGCAGGCTTCGCTTGTCGGCCATGAACTCCTGGTGTTCGATCTTGCCGTCCAGCATGTTGGCGTCCCTTGCCAGGGCGGACAACCCGTATGCATGCATCGACATGGAAGTGTTCAGCAGGGCGTATTCGTCGTTCACAACCTTGAAGCGGTGCTCCTCGAAACCATGCAGGAGGACCGTGAGTAAAAGGCATACCCCCCATGCTTTCCAATATTCAGAAACAGCACTCTTCAGGCGGCTCCCGCGAACCAGCCTCAGACAGGAGACCACCAGCAGAAGGCTCGAGAATGCAGGAAAATAATAGCCCCAGTTGATGATGAAGGATTCCGCCTGGGCCGGATTCACCAGCGCGAAACGCAGCAGGAACAGCACAGCCAGGCAAGTGATCAAAACTGCCAGCCTGGCCAAATTTCCACGGGTCATTCCTGTTCGCGCTTAGTAGGTTTTCGATAGTGAATTCAATACAGGCCCATTCAAGCAGACGCTGGAGGGTGACCTTCGAATTCAGGCCGATCAAGGTAAAAAACATCCTTATCCAGGGGATGTGGAAGGGCGGACCCTTACCCACCTCAAGCCACGCCCTTCCCGACGGGGAGGAAGTGTCGCCATTCGCGCTCGATGCGGGAGGCGGCGGCGATGGCGGCGAAGGGGCGGAGCTTGGGGCGGAAGGGCTTGCGGATGAGCTGGAGGCCGGCCTCGTGGGGGAGCTGGTTGGCCTTGAGGGAATTGATGTCGCGCCGGCAGGTGACGATGTTCTCCCAGCTGGTGCGGCCGCCGCGCTCGCGGGGGATGACGTGGTCGAGGGTCAGGTCGGAGGCCTTGCAGCGCTTGCCGGTGTACTGGCAGGTGTAGTTGTCCCGGATGAAGACATTCTCCCGGTTGAACTTGATCTCGGTGACGGGAAGCCGGTCGAAGGAACTGAGGAGGAGCACCTTGGGGATGAGGATGCTGAGCCGGACCGTGTGGATGAAGTCCCGCCCGGGTCCCGGTTCGACCTCCTGCGACCAGGCGATCCATTCCCCGGCGTCCATGGTGGAAAATTCCCCGTTGGTGGTGTTGATGACACGGGCGTGCTCCTGGCAGAGGAGGCTGAAGGCACGGCGGACCCCGACGATGTTGACGGCCTGCCAGTTCCGGTTGAGGACCAGCACCCGGCTCTGGGGAACCGGACCTGGGTCATCAAGGCTGCTGTCGAACATAGGCATGGCGAACTGGGCTTGCTCCCAAGCTGCCAGCTTGCCCGACCCTGTCAACGCCAAAGCCGTGCGGCACGGAAACGGCACGGAACGGTCACAATGGCGCGAAAAAGCGCCTCATTTTCCCATTGTGCAAGCGTTCCGGACAACTGAAAGTGGTGGGCATGAAAACCCTTCCGTACCGGCACACGAAAATCATCTTCACGATCGGCCCGGCGACGAACAACGTGGAAATCCTCGGCCAGTTGCTCCGCAAGGGGGTGGACGTTTGCCGTCTCAACATGGCCCACGCCGACCATGACTGGACCAGGGAGGCGATCGGCAATGTGCGCGAGGCCTGCCAACAGGTCGGGCGGAAAGTCGCCCTCATGATGGACGTGAAAGGCCCGGAAATCCGCACCGGCCCGCTGGAGGAGCCCATGGAGCTGGAGGAGGGGGAATGCTTTGACCTCTTCCTGAAGCAGGAAATGGAGCCGGTCACTTCCGGGGAGGCGCGGGGGGTGCGCATCAACTACCCGAGCCTGCGGGAGGATGTCAGCGAAGGCGACACCGTCCTTGTCGACAGCGGCCTCATCCGCATGGAGGTGGAATCGATCTTGGAGGACCGGATCCGCTGCACGGTGCGCATCGGGGGCCCCCTCGGCAGCCGGCGCCACATCAACCTGCCGGGCGTCCATGTCAACCTCCCGGCCCTCACCCGGAAGGACCGGGCGGATGTGGAGACCGGGATCGAGAACGGGGTCGACTTCTTCGCCCTCAGTTTTGTCCGCAGCCCGGACGACCTGGACATCCTGCGGCGCTTTATCGGGGAACGCGGATCCAAGGCCCAGGTCATCGCCAAGATCGAGGACGCCTCGGCCATTTCCAACCTTGACGACATCGTGAAGGCCTCGGACGGGCTCATGGTGGCGCGGGGCGACCTCGGGATCGAGATTCCCTACGAGACCCTGCCGCTGGTCCAGCGCCGGGCCGTGCGGACCTGCCAGGCGATGGGCAAGCCGGTCATCGTGGCCACGCACATGCTGGAATCCATGGTGCAGAACCCGCTGCCCACCCGCGCGGAAATCACCGACATCGCCAACGCCGTCTTCGAGCAGGCGGACTGTGTGATGCTCTCCGGGGAAACCACGGTGGGCAAGTACCCGGTCGAGTGCGTCGAGGTGATGAACCGGATCATCTTTTCCATCGAGGCGCAAAGCGAGCGCAGGAGCAACGACAGCCTGCCGCTGAAGTCGCCGAAAGCGCTGATGCTCAAGTCGGCGATGATCCTGAGCGACGAGTTGCCGGGCTGCTCCATCGCGGTCTTCACGCGCGCCGGCCACCTGGCGCGCACGCTGAGCGCCCTGCGGCCGAGAAAATCGCCTATTTTCGCCTTCACCGACCAGGAGGAGGTGTTCCAGAACCTCCTCATGTACTGGGGCGTGGAGCCGTTTTTAATGAGCTTCAAGGAGGATCCGGAGGCAACCATCCAGGAGGCCTTTGCCCGCCTGAAGAGCCGTGGCTGGGTGGAGAGCCGCAACCACATGGTCGTTGTCTCCAACGTGCTGGCGGGTAGCAAGATTATCGATACGATCCAGTATCGGCCGGTTCCCTGACGGCGATGCCGGGGGACAATGCCTTCAGCCGGTCCCAGAGCCCCTTCCGGAAGCTGAAGTAGCCGCCGTGGGCGTGCGGCCAGTGCAGGGCGTCCCATTTCCTGCGGAATTCAAGCAGCTCGATGTTGCGCGCGCGCAGGGCGCAACGGAGGGACTGAGTCGCGCTCCGCCAGGCTCCGACAGGGGGCTGGAACATCCACACGGATTTCAAGTTCTCGTTATCGGCCCAGGTGACAACGCCGTCGATCCAATGATCGAGACAGCCCCAGTAAACCCTTGGCATCTCGTGGCACCCGACATTTTCCGGGCGGGCGGAGCAGCGAACCCGTTCAACGCTTCCACGGCAGGACAGGCTGCGAGCGGACCAGTTACCACTTATGCGACGGGCCGTGTCCGCGACCGCCCCGTCGAGAAACTCCCTGACCATGGGACTGGCCCCGGTTTCCTCCATCCGGTCGATCGCATTGAAGACGGCAAAGGTGCTGAAGGGGGTCTCGGCCAGTTCGCCGATCTCCGGGCTCAGGTCCTCCGGCGTGACCAGCAGGCCCGCCGGGCTCTTGGAAAGACTGGGAAAGGCGGTTTTTTCGGGCGTGGGCACCTGCGGCAACGGCGACGGATCGGGAAGGTTATCCGGGGGCAAGGGCTCCGCATTTTCGTTCAGCTGCCCGTCGGGAAAAAACCGGCCCTCGGTGAAACGCCGGATGTTCTCAGCGCGGGCAAGATAATGTTTTCCGGGGGTATGCAAACCCGCCACCCAGCGCCAGCTCAATGTGTTGGAAGCGGGATCCCCATCCAGCAGGTGCTCGAGGAAAAAGGCGGCCCCGAGCTGCCACGGCAGCCTCAGGGTGAAGATCCAGATGCTCGCAAACGACATGCGGGCATGGTTGTGAAGCCAGCCTGTTGACCGCAACTGGGCCGCCCAGGCATCAAAACACCCGATCCCGGTTTGCCCGTCACGGGCGCGTTCCCATGTGGAGTCCTGCGGGGGGACCAGGCAGCCCGGAAGACGAACCGATTCCTCGAGGTAATGATCCCAGATGGAGGGCCGCATTTCCAGGAATCCCTTCCAGTAGGTCCGCCAGCAGATTTCCTCGATGAACCTGGAGACATCCAGATACGGATACCTCCTCAAGACCGCCTCCACCGCCTCCCGTTCCCGGACCAACCGGGTGCGGATGAAAGGGCTCAGACCACTCGTGCCGGGATTCCCCGGGCGGTCAAAATTCCGCGACTCCGCGTAACCCAATGCGAAAGGGACAAATTCGCGCAACATCTGCAAGCCCGCCTCGCGTTCGGCAACGACGGGAAGAGTGGAAAACAGGTGTGTCCCCTGGGATTGGCCCATGCCTCCCACCTTCGCGCGGGAACCCGAAACGTCAGCCGAATTTCCATTTGCGGCTAATTTGGGTGGATGGACGGAGAATTTCGGGGGATTGGGAATTGCCAAAGCGTCCGCATGGATTATCCCCTCGCAGCATGCAACGCTCAAAGGAATTATTTGAAAAAGCGTCCCGGCTCATTCCCGGGGGGGTGAATTCTCCCGTCCGGGCCTTCCGTTCGGTTGGGGGAACCCCCTTTTTCACCCAGTCCGCCTCCGGAAGCCGTTTGCAGACGGTGGACGGAATCGAATTGATCGATTTTGTCTGCACCTGGGGCCCGGCCATTCACGGGCATAACCCGCCGGCAATACGCCAGGCCGTGGCGAAGGCCCTTGAGCACGGCACCAGCTTCGGGACCCCGAACCCGTACGAGGTGGAAATCGCCGAAAAGGTCGTCGCGATGGTGCCCTCCCTTGAGCAGGTCCGGTTCTGCAATTCCGGCACGGAGGCCACGATGAGCGCCATCCGCCTGGCCCGGGGAGCGACCGGCCGGTCCCTCATCGTGAAATTCGCAGGTTGCTACCATGGCCACGTCGATTCCCTCCTCGTCAAGGCCGGTTCGGGCGCCCTGACCCAGGGAAATCCGGACAGCGCCGGCGTTCCGGCCGCCTTTGCGGCGGAGACCAGGATTCTGGAGTATAATGACGTGGAAGGCATGGAGGCCCTTTTCCGTGAGGAAGGGGACCGGATCGCCGGGGTCATTGTGGAGCCCTACCCGGCAAACTGCGGGCTTATCCTGCCCCGACCCGGATTCCTTGAGGCGCTCCGGGAAACCTGCACCCGGCACGGCAGCATCCTGATTTTCGATGAGGTGATGACGGGCTTCCGGATCGCCAGGGGCGGTGTCCAGGAGAAAACCGGGGTCACGCCCGACCTGACCGCCATGGGTAAGATCATCGGGGGCGGCCTGCCGGTGGGCGCCTTCGGCGGACGCAGGGACCTGATGCAGCAGCTGGCCCCGGTCGGTCCCGTCTACCAGGCCGGCACCCTTTCCGGCAATCCCCTGGCCATGGCGGCCGGCATCGCCGCCCTCGACTTGCTGGTGGAGCTCGATCCCTACGAAATGCTGGACGCGATGGGCGCCCGGCTGCGGACGGCCCTGCTTGAAGCGGCCAGGGAAAAGGGGCTGCCCCTGCAGGTGCCGCAAACGGGTTCCATGTTCTGCTTCTTTTTCGCGGAAAACCCGGTCACTTGCTTCCCGGAGGTCATGGCCTCGGAAACCTCTTATTTCAAGGCCCTCTTCCACAAGGCCCTTGAACGCGGGGTGTACCTGCCGCCAAGTCCCTTTGAGACCTGCTTTATCTCGACCGCCCACGAGGAGGGCGACCTGGATGAGGCCATCGAGGTGCTAGTCGCCGCCCTCAAGGAAATCTGATCCGGGATTTCCCCCGTCCAGCATCAGCTTGCGGGAGATTTCGCCGTGGCGCATCTCGACGAAGGTCGGGCGCCCCCGGGCGTCCAGCAGGGGATTCTCACAGGCGAGCAATTTCCGGGCAAGGGCATCCCATTCCCTTTCCGAGGCGGGCCGCCCTCCCCTGGCTTCACGCATCGCGGCAAGCCGTGCCACCAGTGTGCGGGCTGGCTGGGACTCCTCCGGGCGCAATCCCCGCTCGCGGATCCGCCCCACCAGTTCAGCGATGAAGTCCTCGCTCTTTCCCTCCTGGATCCATGCCGGCACCGCACGGATCCGGAACATGTGCCGTCCAAAGGGTTCCAATTCAAATCCGATTCCGCTGAAGAATGCCAGCTGGTCGGTGAGGACACTGGCCTCGAGGGGTGCCAGTTCGAGCATGGCCGGTATCAGCAGCGGCTGCTGCGGGACCTGCTCCCCGGAAAGGCTCGCCTCGATCCGCTCGAACAGAATCCGCTCCCGCGCCGCCCGGGCGTTCAGGAGAATCAGCCCGTCCGGACTCTCAAAGAGCCCGACTTCCTCCCGGAAGCTGCCGCAAAATCGCCAGAGCCCCGCCGCCGGAATTTTCGCGGCGGCCTCCACCGGCTGGGCCGCGGACTCCGGTACGGGATGCCATTCGCGGCGCTTCGGCGGACCCGTGACCGGCACCGGCTTTTCCGGCGGGGCCGCCGGGGGCCGGACCGGATCGACCGGACGGGCATGCCGGAGAAGCGGCCGGGATTCCGCCTCCAACACCTCCGTCAGGCCGGACATGACAATATTACGGATTACCGGCTCCGCGCGAAACTTCACTTCCCGCTTGGTGGGATGGACGTTCACATCCACTTCCCCCGCGGGGAGTTCCACGAAGAGGAAGGCCGCCGGATAGCGGCCGCGGGGAAGATACCGGTGATAACTCTCGATCAGGGCGTAATTGAGAAGCCGGCTGTCGACCGGGCGCCGGTTCACGTAGGTGACCATCTCGGCCCGGGTGCTTTTGCCAACCCCGGGGCGCCCGAGCAATCCGCGGACCCGGATCCCCTCCCGCTCAAAGGCAAAGGGAAACAACTCCCCGGCGCGGCGCTTGCCGAAAATCTCCCGGACCCGCTGAAGAAGGTCGGGACAGGCCGGGGTGCGGAACACCTCGTGTCCGTCCTCAATGAGACTGAAGGCCACCTCGGGATGGGCCACCGCCAGGAGACGGCACATCTGGAGGATGTGCGCAGCCTCCGTCCGGTCGGTCTTCATGAACTTGCGCCGGGCCGGTACACTCTGGAAAAGGCGCGAGACCATCACTTCCGTGCCCGGGGACATGCCGCAGGCTCCAGAGGATTCCTCCCGCCCGCTCTCGAGCCGCAGCTCGAACCCCTCGGGCGCCTCCTTCGGCCGGGTGCGGAGGCAGAACCTGGAGACGCTGGCGATACTCGGCAGCGCTTCCCCGCGGAACCCGAAACTGCCCACCCGCAGGATGTCGGCAACCTCGCGGATCTTGCTCGTGGCATGCCGCTGCAGGGACATGCGGGCGTCCGCCGGGCTCATCCCGATCCCGTCATCGAGCACCCGGATCAGGGACTTCCCCCCCTGCTCAAACTGGATTTCGATCGAGCGGGACTCCGCGTCCAGGGCGTTCTCCACCAGTTCCTTGACGACCGCGACGGGACGTTCCACGACCTCCCCGGCGGCAATCTGGTTTGCCACCGAATCGGGCAGTTTCACAATCCGGTCCGGCATGGTCGATACGGGCCGGCGGTCGCCCTACTGGTCCCTCTCCTCCACCATGAGGATCTCCTCCTCGCCACGGAGCCACTTGATATCGAAACAGCGTACCACAAGGAAAAAGGCGATTCCGATCCCGACAAAGGGGAGGATCATGTGCTGTTTTCCCTCGGCCCCGGGGATCATTTCATCCAGGTACATGGAAAGCAGAATGCTGAGCCCGATGCTGAGAACGGCCCCCGAGGGAAGCACCAGGCGGGCCACCTCGACCGACAACTCCGGATCGGTTTTCCGGACAATGTACCAGTTGATCAGGACCCAGACCAGAAGAATGCCGAAGATCATTCCGCAGAAGCCCATCAATTCCCTTTCCGCCTGGATTCCCAGCGTTATGGCCATCAGAAGAAAGCAGACCACCGCGGTGGCCGAAAGAATCAGCGACAAACGCAAGATAAAGGATCGGAACATTCTCATTCTGCAGGGAGACCCGTAAAGGAAACAATCCGTCCCTTCAAGGTAAACATTCTGTGACGAAATTCAATTTCATGGGGAAATCTAAAGCTTGAGCTGCGGGACAAAGGCGGCATGGTCTGCATCCATGGGCAAGGCATCCAGCAAAACAGCCATTCAACCCACCCGGCAGGAAAACTATCCGGAATGGTACCAGCAGGTGATCCGGGCCGCTGAACTGGCGGAAAATTCCCCCGTGCGCGGATGCATGGTGATCAAGCCTTGGGGCTATATGCTTTGGGAGAACATGCAGTCGGTCCTGGACCGGATGTTCAAGGAAACCGGGCACAAGAACGCCTATTTTCCCCTGTTCATTCCCAAGAGCTACCTGGAAAAGGAGGCGCAGCATGTCGAGGGGTTTGCCAAGGAATGCGCCGTGGTGACGCATTCGCGCCTTGAGATGGGCGAGGACGGGAAGCTGCATCCGGCCTCCCCCCTTGAGGAGCCTCTCATCGTGCGGCCCACCTCCGAGACGATCATCGGGGAAATGTACTCGAAGTGGGTGCAAAGCTACCGGGACCTGCCGATCCTCATCAACCAGTGGGCGAATGTCGTCCGCTGGGAAATGCGCACCCGTCTCTTCCTGCGGACCACGGAGTTTCTCTGGCAGGAGGGGCACACCGCCCACGCCACCGAGGAGGAGGCCTGGGAGGAGACCCGCCGGATGCTGGATGTCTACGCCGACTTCGCCGAGAATTACATGGCCATGCCCGTCCTCAAGGGGGAAAAGACCGAGGGGGAACGCTTTCCGGGCGCGGTTTCGACCCTCTGCATCGAGGCCATGATGCAGGACCGCAAGGCCCTGCAGGCCGGCACCTCCCATTTCCTCGGCCAGAATTTTGCCCGGGCCAGTGAAATCCGGTTCCTCGGGGAAAACGGGGAGCTGCAGTACGCATGGACGACCTCCTGGGGCGTTTCCACCCGGCTCATCGGAGGCCTGGTCATGACCCACGGTGATGACGACGGCCTCGTCCTCCCGCCCCGGCTGGCCCCTTCGCACATTGTCATCCTTCCGGTCGTTCCGAAGGAGGAACACCGGGCGAGCGTCATGGAAGCCTGCCTTGCCCTCCGGAAGGAACTCAAGGCGCTCCGCTGGGTGGACGAGAAACACCTTGAGGTGGAACTGGACGACCGGGACATCCGCGGCGGGGAAAAGACCTGGCAATGGATCAAGAAGGGCATCCCCCTGCGGGTGGAAATCGGCCCCCGCGACCTGGAAAAGGGATCGGTCTTTGTCGGCCGGCGCGACACCGGGGAAAAGACCTCCATGGCGCGCGCCGAATTCGTGGCCGGGGTCTCCGGCATCCTTGATGAAATGCAGGCCGGCCTGCTCGCCCGCGCCCGCGCCTTCCGCGAGGCCAATTCCCGCGAGATCGACTCCGAGGCCGACTTCCGGGACTTCTTCAAGTCGGAGGAAACAGGGGGCGGCTTTGCCTGGTCCCACTTCTGCGGCGACCCGGAATGGGAGGACAAGCTGCAGAAGGAGCTCAAGGTCACGGTTCGCTGCATCCCCTTCACCGGGGCGGAGGAGCCCGGCACCTGCCTCTTCACCGGCAAGCCCAGCAAGCAGCGGGTGGTCTGGGCCAAGGCCTACTAGGGCGGCGCCATGATCATCGTCCTGAAACCGCAGGCCACCCGCGAGGAGGCTGATGAGATCCTCGCCAGGATCGAGGAGATGGGCCTCAAGCCCCTTTACATGCCCGGTAGTGAGCGCACCGTGATCGGCGCGCTGGGGGATGAACGCGGGCTTGGCCGGCTTCATTTTGAAAGCCATCCCGCAGTCGAGCGGGTGGACCCGATCCTGGCCCCCTACAAGGCCGTGAGCCGGGAAATGCATCCGCTGGACACGGTCATTGAAGTGGGCGGCATGTCCATCGGCGGAACCGGATTTGCCGTCATTGCCGGCCCCTGCGCGGTGGAAAGCTATGAACAGATGAGCGCCACGGCGGTGGCGGTGAAGGCGGCCGGGGCCCAGGGGCTGCGCGGGGGCGCCTTCAAGCCGCGGACCAGCCCCTACTCGTTCCAGGGGCTCGGGTTGGAAGGGCTGGAGATCCTCAAGCGCGTCTCCGGCGAAACCGGCCTGCCGGTCGTTACCGAGGTGGTCGAAGTGGCTGATGTGGAGGCCGTCGAGTCACACGCCGACGCCTTCCAGGTGGGTGCCCGCAACATGCAGAATTTCCGCCTCCTCACCGCGCTCGGGCAGGCCCGCAAGCCGGTCTTTCTCAAGCGGGGGATGGCCGCCACGGTGAAGGATGTCCTCATGTCGGCCGAGTACATTGTCTCGGAGGGAAACCGGCAGGTCGTGCTCTGCGAGCGGGGCATCCGCACCTTTGAGAACGGCACGCGCAACACCCTCGATCTCTCCGCGGTCTGCCAGTTCAAGCAGCTGAGCCACCTGCCCGTGGTGGTCGATCCCAGCCATGGGACCGGCGTGCGCGACTATGTCGCCCCGATGGCCTATGCCGCGGCCGCCGCCGGGGCGGACGGCATCCTCGTGGAGGTCCATCACAACCCCAAGGAGGCCCTCTCCGACGGCGCCCAGTCCCTCTACCCGGAACAGTTTCATGAGCTCATGCGGCGCCTGCGGGCCTTTGCCGCCGCCGCCGGCCGAACAATCTGATCAGTACGATCCGTCCCATCAATCAAACACCACGGTCTTGTTGCCGTAGACGAGGACGCGGTGCCCGAGGTGCCAGCGCACGGCCTGGGCGAGGACGCTTTTCTCGAGGTCGCGCCCCTTGCGGACGAGGTCCCGCACGGAATGGCGGTGGTTCACGTGGGAGGTGTCCTGCTGGATGATGGGCCCGTCATCGAGGATCGCCGTGGCGTAATGGGCCGTGGCCCCGATCAGCTTGACCCCCCGGGCATGGGCCTGGTGGTAGGGCCGGGCCCCGGCGAAGGCCGGAAGAAAACTGTGGTGGATGTTGATCACCGGACAACCGCAGGAGGCGAGGAAATCTTCCGACAGCACCTGCATGTAGCGGGCCATCACGACCAGCTCGACCTTGTATTCGCGCAGCAACGACAACTGGGCCGCTTCCGCCGCCGCCTTCCCGCCCTTGGGGACCGGAATGTGGTGGAAGGGAAGGCCGTGGAATTGCGTTATCGAGGCCAGGTCCGGGTGATTGGAGACCACCCCGGCCAGCTCGCAGGAAAACTCCCCCATCTTCCAGCGGGCAAGCAAATCAAGGAAACAGTGCTCGATTTTCGATACAAAGAGCACCACCCGCTGCCGGCGGTCGGACCTGGCGATGTCGATCTTCATTCCCAGGCCGCCGACAAAGGTCCGGAACTGCTCCGACTCGGAATCCGGCGAACCCGAGGGAACCCATTCGATACGCTGGAAAAAGATCCCCGCCTCGTCGTCCCGGTGCTGGTCGGCGTGGAGAATGTTCCCCCCGCGTTCATAGATCCAGTTGGCGGTGCGGGCCACCAGCCCGGGCTGGTCAGGACCGTGCAGAAGGGCGACAAGGGTGGCCGCGGCTGTGCCTTCCGTGGTCATCCCTGCCTCGAATGAATCCGGGCCCGGTAGTGCTGCAGCGGCCAGACCCTCAGGTCGTGCTTGTTCAGCGACTGCAGCGCCTGCACCGCCGCGCGGGCGCCGGAGAGCGTCGTCATGATGGGAATCCCCTGCTTGATGGCCTCCGTGCGGATGACGTTCTCGTTCTGCCGGGGAATCATGCCGGAAGGGGTGTTGATGATCATCTGCAGCTCGCGGTTCTTGATCATGTCCACCACGTTGGGCCGGCCCTCGTTGATCTTGTGGACCGTTTTTACGGGGACCCCGTTCTCCTCGAGATGCTTCCTCGTCCCGCTGGTGGAGACGATCTGGAAGCCCAGAGCGACGAAGCGCCGGGCGATGTCGACGGCAAGGGGCTTGTCCACGTCCTTGACGGAGAGGAAAATGTTGCCCTTGCGCGGCAGGGCCGGCCCGACCGCCATGTGGGTCTTCGCAAAGGCCATTCCGAGGTCGTCGTCCAGCCCCATCACTTCGCCCGTCGAGCGCATCTCGGGCGTCAGGGCGATGGGCGCCCCCGGAAAGCGGACAAAGGGGAAGACCGATTCCTTGACGGCCCAGAATTCAGGGATGATCTCCTCGGTGAAGCCCAGCTCCTCCAGGGTCTTGCCCGCCATGGCAAGGGCGGCGTATTTGGCCAGCGGAACCCCGATCGCCTTTGAGACGAAGGGAACCGTGCGGCTGGCCCGCGGGTTCACCTCGAGGATGTAGAGGTCGTTGTCCTTGATCGCGAACTGGATGTTCATGAGCCCCACCACACGCAGCTCGCGGGCGAGGGCATGGGTGGCTTCCCGCACCTGGTTGAGGATCTGCCGGCCGAGGGTGTGCGGGGGCAGGACCATCGCCGCATCCCCCGAATGCACCCCGGCAAACTCGATGTGCTCCAGCATGCCCCCGATCACGGTGGTCTTTCCATCGCTGATCGCGTCCACGTCAAGCTCGATGGCATCCTCGAGAAACTTGTCCAGGAGCACGGGTTTCCCGGGGGCCACGTCAAAGACCTCCCGCACCACCTTCTTCATCTCCTCGTTGCTGTAGAGAATGAACATCCCCCGCCCGCCAAGGACGAAACTCGGCCGCAGGAGAATCGGGAAGCCGATGCGCTCGGCCTCCTCGAAGGCGGTCTCCTCATCGTAGGCGATCCCGTTGACGGGCTGTTTCAATCCCAGCTTGGTGAGGATCCCCTTGAAGATCTCGCGATCCTCGGCGGCGTCGATCATTTCCGGGTCGGTGCCGATGATGTTCACCCCGTGCGCCTTCAACTGGCTGGCCAGGTTCAACGGGGTCTGCCCGCCGAACTGGACGATCGCCCCCTCGCAGCCCTCCTGGTGGTAGATCTCCAGCACATCCTCCAGCGTCAGGGGCTCGAAATACAGGCGGTCGGAAGTGTCGTAGTCGGTGGAAACCGTCTCCGGGTTGCTGTTGACCATGACCGTTTCGAAGCCGTCCTCGCTCAGGGCGAAGCTGGCATGCACGCAACAGTAGTCGAACTCGATCCCCTGCCCGATCCGGTTGGGTCCCCCTCCCAGGATCATGATCTTGCGTCGGTCACTGGGGATGATTTCATTCTCGTCCCCGTAACTCGAGTAGTAATAGGGCGTCTTGGCCTCGAACTCGGCCGCGCAGGTGTCCACCAGGCGGTACACCGTGCGGATCCCGTTCTTCTCGCGCAGGTTCTTCACCTCCGCCTGCTTCAGGCCCGTCAGGTTGGCGATCTGGACGTCGGTGAAGCCGTATTCCTTGGCCAGCTTGAGGATCGGATGGGCCAGGGATTTGCCCGCCTCCTCCAGGGTCCGTTCCATGTCCACGATCTCCTTGATCTGCTGCAGGAACCACCGGTCGATGAAAGAAAGGGTGAAAATCTCGTCCACGCTCAGCCCGGCCCGGAAAGCGTAGCGGATGAAATACGGGCGCAGGCAGGTCGGCCGGGACAGGCCGGCCTTGATCTTGTCGATATCCGTGACCTCGCTGTTGCCCCACTTGCCGCCTCCGCCCAGGCCGAGGGCCCCGACTTCCAGCGACCGCAGGGCCTTCTGGAAGGATTCCTTGAAGGTCCGCCCGATGGCCATGGCCTCCCCCACCGATTTCATCGAGGAGGTCAGCGTGTCGTCGGTGTCCGGGAATTTCTCGAAGGTGAAGCGCGGGATCTTCGTGACCACGTAATCGATGGTCGGCTCGAAACAGGCCGGGGTTTCCCGCGTGATGTCGTTCTGCAGCTCGTCCAGGGTGTAGCCCACCGCGAGCTTGGCGGCAATCTTGGCGATCGGGAATCCCGTCGCCTTGCTGGCCAGGGCCGAGGAGCGGCTCACCCGCGGGTTCATCTCGATCACCACCATGCGCCCGGTATCCGGATTCACCGAAAACTGGATGTTCGACCCACCGGTCTCCACGCCAACCTCCCGGATGCAGGCAAAGGAGGCGTCCCGCATCAGCTGGTATTCCTTGTCCGTCAAGGTCATCGCCGGGGCGATGGTGATGGAGTCCCCGGTGTGCACCCCCATCGGATCCAGGTTCTCGATCGAGCAGATGACGACACACTGGTCCTTGTGGTCGCGCATCACCTCCATCTCGTATTCCTTCCATCCAAGCAGGCACTCCTCGATCATCACCTCGTGCGTCGGAGAGGCGTCCAGTCCGTGCTGGATCAAGTCATCAAAGTCCTGCCGGTTGTAGGCCACGCCGCCCCCCGTCCCCCCAAGGGTGAAACTCGGCCGGCAGATCAGGGGAAAGGTCCCGATTTCCTCCATCGCCTGCCGCGCCTCCTCCAGGCTGTTCACCACCCGGCTCACCGCCACGTCCAGCCCGATCTTCTGCATCGCCTCCTTGAACAACTCCCGGTCCTCCCCCTTCTGGATCGCCTCGTAGCGCGCCCCGATCATCTCCACCCCGTGCTTTTCCAGAATGCCCTTCTCGTACAGCGCCACCGCCAGGTTCAGCGCCGTCTGCCCCCCAAGGGTCGGCAGCAGCGCCTCCGGCTTCTCCGCCGCGATGATCTTCTCCAGCACCTCCGGGTTCAGCGGCTCGATGTAGGTCACGTCCGCAAAGTCCGGGTCCGTCATGATTGTCGCCGGATTGCTGTTCACCAGCACCACCCGGTACCCCTCCTCCCGCAACGCCTTGCAGGCCTGCGTCCCGCTGTAGTCGAATTCACACGCCTGCCCGATCACAATCGGGCCCGATCCAATGATCAGGATGCTCTCAATGTCCGTTCTCTTGGGCATTGAAAATGGAAATAAGCCCCCTCCCGCCGCCCTGCGCAAGGACATTTTCCGTTTTGTCCCCACATAAAGCTTTTCCCTTAAAAAAAGCTTGATCGCGGGAAATGAAAGCAATAAGAAAGGCTAATCCTGTTCTATATAAATTTTAATTCTAATTAATAGTAGACGCGCTAATTCCCCTGATCATCCACCAGCACTCGCCATGAAAAACCGAACCGCCCCCCGCTCCCTGTCATTTTCCTCCCTGATCCGCCCGTGCAGGGCGGTCCTGTCGCTGCTGCTGCTGGCCGGTCTCGGCTCGTCCCTGGAAGGGAAGAACCCGTACCGGAAGGAATTCTTCAATTACTACGGGACTCTTGTGACGGGGACGCAACTGGACAGCCTGCCAAGCGCGAGCAACCACTGCGGGGTGTGCCATTACGACTTCAGCGGTGGTGGCGCGCGCAATTTATACGGGCAGGCCTTCGAAGCGGAGCCGCACGGTTCTTCGACGGAGATGCAGGCGGCCTTCTATCTGCTGGAAACGGGGGACCAGGACCTGGACGGCTACTCATCGGGAGTGGAAATCAAGGATAATGGTTTCAGCTACGTCAACACCCCGACCTTTCCCGGACTTGCCATCGAGGATCTGGGGATGGTGGTGAACGTGCCCACGGGGGAGATTTCCCCCTACCTGACCCCGTCCACCGGAGCGGACACGACGCCTCCGACGGTGACGGTGGTCGGACCGAACGGCGGGGAAGTGGTGACCGGCAATGTGGCGACCACGATTGAATGGACGGCGAACGACGAGGAAAGCGGGATTGTCGATGTGGAAATTTACGAGTACCTGGATGGCAACTACAAGAAAATCGCCGAGGGGCTCGACAACACGGGCAGCTACACCTGGTTCCCGGGCAACCGTCCGCGGACAGACGCCCGGATCCGGATCGAGGTGGTCAACGGGGCCAGCCTGGAGGCGCAGGATGAGAGCGATACCGCTTTCGAAGTGATCCCGCCCACCGACGGGCTGACCACCCTGCGGGATTTCGACATGCCGGGCAGCCAGCCCTTCGAGGCGGGTTCGATCACGGCCACGCCGGAGAACTGTGCCGTCTGCCACGGGGACTACGACGTGACGGCGGAACCGTACCACAACTGGCGGGGAAGCATGATGGCCCTGGCGTCCCTGGACCCGCTCTTCGAGGCGAATCTGGCGATCGCCAACCAGGACGCGCCGGACTCCGGCGACCTCTGCCTTCGCTGCCACATTTCCCGCGGCTGGATCCAGGGACGGTCCGTTCCAACGGATGGAAGCGCCATGCTGGTGAGCGACAAGATCGGGGTCTCCTGCGACCTCTGCCACCGGATGCTCAACCCGAATTATGAGGCTGGGATCAGCCCGCTGCGGGACACGGAAGTCCTGAGCCAGCTGAGTTTCCCGTTCCCGGATGATCCGGCGGTGTACGGGACGGGGATGTATGTGGTGGACGAATTGGCGACACACAAGCGCGGACCGTTTGACCTGAACACGGCTCCCAGCGGGCATGATTTTTTCTACTCCCCCTTCCACCGGACCGGGGAATTCTGCGGGACCTGCCACGACGTGAGCAACCCGGCCTTCATCAAGGATCCAGTAACCGGCTTGTTCGTGCCGCAGGAGCTGGACGCGCCGAACACCACCTTCTCGCCGCACAGCATCGTCCCGGTGGAGCGCACCTACAGCGAATGGAAGAACAGCGCCTACAATATTCTACCCACCGGCGTGTACGCGCCGGAGTTTGCCGGGAACAAAGAGGGTGGCTTTGTCTCGACCTGTCAGGACTGCCACATGAGCGATGTCCTCGGGTACGGGGCCAACCCGCTGACCACCTCCGCCCCCGAGCGGCCCAACATGCCCCTGCACGACATGACGGGCGGAAGCACCTGGCTGCCGGAACTGATCGCCAACGGCTCCGTCCCCGGTGTCAATCCGTTGGATTACCCGCACCTGGACCTGACGGCGGTGCAGGATGGCATCGCCCGGTCGGTGTACATGCTGGAGAACGCCGCCGCGTTGTCGGCGGAGCAAACGGTGGGGGACCTGGTGGTCCGGGTGACCAACAACACCGGCCACAAGCTGCCAACCGGATACCCCGAGGGCCGAAGAATCTGGGTGAACGTGAAATTCTATGATGCCGGTGACAACGTCGTGAAGGAATCGGGAGCATACGATTCCAGCACCGGCATCCTGACAAAGGATGCGGAGGCCAAGATCTACGAGGTCCATCCCGGCATCGGCGAGAATGTCGCCGGGATCTTTGAACTGGATCCGGGCTATTCGTTACATTTCGTTCTCAACAACGAGATTTTCGAGGACAACCGGATCCCGCCGATGGGCTTCACCAACGCCGCCTTTGCGGAATTCGGCGGTGCCCCGGTTGGGCACGCCTACGCCGACGGCCAACACTGGGATGATTCCGCCTACGACGTTCCGGCAGGGGCCGTGCGGGCGGAAGTGAATCTTTACTACCAGAGCACCAGCAAGGAGTTCGTGGAATTCCTGAAGAATGAAAACAAGGGCGGCCCCGGTAATATCGGTGAACAGATGTACGACCTCTGGAACAATAACGGCAAATGCCCGCCCACCCTCATGGCCACGGCCGAATATTCCGTCCTGGAAGCGGCCGCCGATGCCGATGAGGACGGGTTGACCAACATTGAGGAGGAGGCGTACGGATCCGACCCGAACAGCGCGGCCAGCGCCCACCGGCCCATCGGGCACATCGCTGAAGGGCACATGGCCATGACCTACGTGCGGAGCACCAGCTCCACCGCGCAAATCACGGTCCAAGTCTCCAGCGATCTCGCGGCATGGCATGACGCCGTCATGGGAACGGAAGTGATTGAGCACAGTGTGGTCGACAACGGGGACGGCACCGAAACGGTCGAAATCCGCATGGGCGCAACCATCGATCCCGGAACGAAACAATTCCTGCGACTGAAGGTGGAATAATACCTCCTCGGTCCTGCTCCTGCTCACAACAAGCGGAGCAGGAGAAAATCAGGGCAGCGGCTGGCCGCGCCCCGCAAGGTAGAGGGCGTACCACTCCTCGCGGGTCAGTGCCACCTGCAGGGCCTGGTGGCAGGCGCGGAGACGGTCGGGATCGCGCGTGCCGATGACCGGTTGGATCTTCGCCGGATGGCGCAGCAGCCATGCGATCACCACAGCCTCGGCGGGGACCTCATGTGCCCTGGCAATTTTGGAGACGACCTCCGCGGCCTTTCCCACCCTTTCGTGATCCTTGTCCGGCTCGCGCCCGCTCAAATATCCGTAGGCCATGGGCGCCCATGCCTGGGTAACCACTCCCTTGCGGCGGTGCCACTCCAGGGCCCCGTCGGCGACGTGGCCGGGCGCGGGCTCGCGGCGGACGGCCACCACGGAGGCATCCAGGAGGCTCGTCTTGAGCAGGTTCAGCTCCATCTGGTTGACGACCGGGAGGAACCCGGCCTCAGCGAACAGGTCAAGGAGCGGAACCGTGAAGTTGGAAACACCAAAGAAGCGGACCTTCCCGGCGGTCTTCAGTTCCATGACCGCCTCGATCACTTCCTCGGGTTCCGCCAGCAGGTCGGGACGGTGCAGGAGGAAGATGTCCAGATAGTCCGTTCCGAGACGCTTCAGGCTGCCCTCGGCCGAGGCGATGATGTGGTCCTTTGAGAAATCAAAGCGGTGCGGATCCTCCGGGTGCGGCTCCCCGGGAAACCGGATGCCACACTTGGACTGGAGGATCACAGCCTCGCGCGGAAGCTTCATTTCCCGCATCAGCTCGCCGAAGAGCGTCTCGCTCTTTCCGCGACAGTAGATATCCGCGTGATCGAAGAAATTCCATCCCAGCTCGAGGGCGGTTTCCAGGGCCGTCCGGGCGCGCTGCCGCACCTCCTCGGGGACCGGCTCGGTGGCATTCCAGGTACCCCCGAAATGCATGCAGCCCAGTGCCAGCCTTGAAGGCTTGAGACCAGGGGCCAGCGGGTAGACAAGTTTTCCGCTTTGATTGTGGATATAACGTGGAAGAGCCATGGTGGTATGGGGTTGTCTTCTCAAGGAGCGGCGGTTTCCAACCGCCGTGCGATCGCCGTGTCCGAACGGCGGTTGAAAACCGCCGCTCCTTGTAGGGGATTACTTTTCCAGAAGATCGACCATGAATTTCCCGGGACGGTAATTTCCCATGAGGACGGTGGTTTTTCCATCCTTGTGCATCCGCACCTCGGGAACGCGCACTTCGGGAGTCTTGTGGGGTGCGTACAGGACATCATCGTGCGAGGCATGCTCGTGCTTGGTGAACATGTCGGGTGTGATATGACCGCCAAGGTGATCGTCCCGGCCGGTGGCGACATGGATCGTGCCGAGGATCTTTTCGTCCTGAATGTCCCGTCCGCTGAAGGGCAGGACCTGCGTCCCGAACCCGAGCTCGCCAAGGGCCCCCGTCATGGGATCCTCCTTCAGCTTGTTGTTGTGGGCCTCGATCAGGTCATAGTCCCCGTAAATGAGGCGGCTGCTGACAATCTTCCCATTCTCCACGGTCAACAGGCCCAGGGTCTCCTCGTCATACTTGAACGGAAACTGTCCTTCCCCGCCCTCCGGGACAAAGTACACTTCCCCGGCCGGGAGGTTGGCCACATCCGGCTTGCCCGGCGGGCAGAGCCCGTGGCTCTTCTGCGCCTCCTGCCCGTTGGTGAGCAGCTTGAGGGTGGTGCTGACGCCCTCGACTTCGAAATCAAGCTCGAACCAGTCCGCCTTCGTGAGCCCGAGGCGAAGCTTCTCGGCGTTGGCGCTGACCTCGTTGTAGTCAACGCTCAGGCCGGTATCGACAATGATCTGGTTCAGGCCGTGCAGCGTGGCCCCCCGGAAGCCGAATTCCCTGGCCTTGGCCGTCAGGGGTGCGGTGGCGGAATATGTGGAAACAACCAGGATCATGTCGTGGTTCGGGTAAATATCCCTGTCCAGGCTGAGCTGCCTGCCGTGGATATCAAAACACTCGTCCCGCATGTCCAGGTTGCTGCCCCCGGTTTCATGATAGGCGTAGAAGTCCCCGCCGGTGTAGTTCATTTCCTCGAGGCCCCCGTTCTTGAAGCCCTCGTAGAAGACCTTGTATCCGTAATTCTGGATCGAGAGGCGCGGATTTTCCAGGAAGGCGAAATCCTTCACCTCCGAGGGGTCCGGCAGATCGATCAGGATACAGAGCCGCTCTCCGGAGCCCTTGCCGAAGCAGGTCTCCATGAGACGCTTGAGAGAAAACGGGGGAAAGGTCCTTTTACTTGCGTCGAAATCCATGCCGTGACATATAATCGCATGAAGAATTCATGTAAAGCATTGAAGAGAAAAAGTAGCTATTTCCCGCCGAATTCTAAATAAATGGTTCATCGTGGAATTTTGTGGAAATTTCATCGCGGCGGACGGTGCGCCTTCAC
>JBNGDP010000029.1:0-32355 GCA_049975345.1 Oceanipulchritudo sp.
AACTTAAAAATCCTCAACTTGCTCTTGCTTCATGACACAATTGCTATCGGGATCGAAATCGGACCGCCTTTTTCAGTTTCTCCTTCGGGCAGGCCTGGCCGTCCTTGCAGAGGCAGAAGAGGCCGCCGCAACCGCCGCCCTCCTCGCGGGCGGGTCCCAGCTCGGGATGCCGGCTGGCGAAAAGGCGGGCCAAGTGCTGCACGGCGATCCAGCCGGCCAGCAGGCCGAGGATGACGAGGATGGTAATGAGGTAGGTGAAAATCATTGGTCGATCAGCCGCCCAGGCCGGCGAAGCCCATGAAGGCGAGGGAGAGCAGGCCGCCCAGCATCAGGCTCATGGCGGCGCCCATGGTGACATCGGGCACGTCGGCGAGTTCCAGTTTTTCACGGAGGCCTGCCATGAGCAGCAGGGCGAGGGTGAAGCCCGCCCCGGCGCCGACGCTGAAGGCAAGGCACTGGGGAAAGTTGTATCCGCGGTTGGTCTGGAAGAGGGCCAGGCCCAGAATGGCGCAGTTGGTGGTGATGAGGGGCAGGAAGATCCCCAGGGTCCGGAAGAGGGCCGGGCTCAGTTTCTTGATGGTCATCTCCACGAGCTGGACGGCGGAGGCGATGACCGCGATGTAGCAGATCAGCCGGAGGAATTCGAGATTGTATTTCACCAGCAGGGCGTTGATCCCGTAGGCGCAGGTCGAGCTGACGACCATGACGAAAATGACCGCGAGCCCCATGTTCCATGCCGTCTTGATTTTCCCGGAAACCCCGAGGAAGGGGCAGATCCCGAGGAACATCGCGAGCACGAAGTTGTTGATGAGGAAAGCGTTGAGGAAAATGAAAGTGAGGGAATCAGGCTGCATCGGCCAACTCCTTTCCCGCGGTTTGGGCGCGCTCCTGCCGCTTGCGGAAGACGGCAAAAACGAAGAGCCAGAATGAAAGCACGAAGAACCCGCCGGGGGGCAGGACAAAGACCGCCCACGGCTGGAAACCGGCACCGAAGAGATCGATCCCGAAAAGGCTGCCGCTGCCCAGGACTTCCCGCACGACCCCCAGGCAGAGCAGGGCGAAGGTGAAACCGACCCCCATCCCGAGGGCGTTCACAAAGGCGTTGCGCACCGGGTTCTTTGAGGCGTAGGCCTCGGCCCGGCCGAGGATGATACAGTTCACGACGATCAGCTGGATGAAGGCCCCGAGGGCGCGGTACAGGTCCAGGCTGATCGCCTGGATGGCGTAGTCCGCGATGGTCACAAAGGTCGCGATGATGATGATGTAGGAGGCGATGCGGACCTGTTTGGGAATGAAGTTCCGGAGCAGGGAGACAAGGACACCCGAGCAGAGGAGGACAAAGGTCGTGGCCAGGCCCATGGCCAGGGCGTTCATCGCGGTGTTGGTGACCGCGAGAACGGGGCAGAGCCCGAGCAGCATCACAAAGACCGGGTTTTCCCTCCACAGGCCAACCGTGAAGGTCTGCCAGCTGAGCGGTTCCGGCAATCTGGGATCTTTTACCATCGGTCCATCCTTAGCAAAGCGGCGTTCATTCGTCGAGGGAGTGTTTCAGTGAATCCTTGTACCGGGCCAGGAGAGGGACCATTTCGGTCGTGCTCCGGCGCAGGGCCGTCCCGATGGCCGTGGAGGTGACGGTGGCGCCCGAAATCCCGTCGATTTGCCAGGGATCGGTCTTGTTGCCGTTCTTCACGGTGACGATCGGGTTGGCCACGGCGGTGCCGGCCTCGTTGAGGCTCGCGTCCAGGCATTCGAAATTCGCGAGGAAATCGGGATCGGTTTCGACCTTGTCGCCAAGGCCGGGCGTTTCGGTGCTCTGCAGGACGGTTATGCCGATAACGCAGGAGCGCTCCAGGGAATAACCGTAAAGAATGCGCACGACATCCTGGTATCCGCGGGCGGAGGCTTCCATGGCCAGGCCGGCCAGTTTGCCCCCGGCATCATACCCGGCGAAGACGTTCGCCTCGGCAATGGCCTCGTCGGGAAGCGCGGTCAGGCCGGATTCATCCAGTTTGTAGTTTTTGCTCACCGTGGCCTGTGGCAGGACCGTGAAAATGGCTTTTTCCAGGGCCTCCTGCTTGTTTTTGGCGATAACGGGAGCGGTCAACTGGAAGGCGAGGACGACAAGCAGGCCCGACATGACCGCGATCAGGCCGAGGGCCATGATCAACCGGCCGCTGCCCGGCATCCGCGGTTGGGGATGTGCGTTCCCGTCGCTCATGCCGCTCCTTTCGCCGGTTTGGCCCCGTAGATGCGGGGCTGGGTCACGAGGCTGATGAGCGGGGAAACCGCGTTTGCCAGCAGGATCGCATACATGACCCCTTCATTCAGGCCGCCCCAGAAGCGGATAATGATCGTCACCAGCCCGATCAGGCCGCCGTAGATCCAAACCCCGAGGGGAGTGACCGGGGAGGCGACCATGTCGGTGGCCATGAAAACGGCCCCCAGCATCAGTCCCCCCGAGCAGAGGGTGAAGACGGGATCCGGGTAAGCGGCCGGATCGATCATGTGGAAGATCCCGGACAGGCCGCCGGCAACCACAAGGACGCTGAAGGTGATGCGCCAGTCCATCATCCGGCGGATGGCCAGGTACAGGCCGCAAAGAAGGATGAGGAGGGCGGAGGTCTCCCCTGCGGAACCGGCGGTCGACCCGAGCAGAAGCTGGATGGAATCCGTCGGCACGTGGTCGAATTTCATGATGGCCAGGGGTGTGGCTCCGGTGAAGCCGTCGGGGGCCACCCGGGCGAGCCAGTCGCCGACCGGGACCGGTCTCATGAATGGAGGGGTCAGGCTGGAGGGGATGAATTCCTTGAAGCGCGTTTCCACCATGAACGGCGTCCAGGTGGTCATGGGAACCGTGAAGGCCGCCTGTGCGAACGCCCGGCCCACCAGGGCGGGATTCATGACATTGTACCCGAGGCCGCCGAAAAAGGCCTTTCCGAGGGCGATTCCGATGAAGCCGGACACAGCCGCCATCCAGAGGGGGAAGCCCGGCGGCAGGCAGAGGGCCAGCAGCTGGCCGGTGATGACCGCGCTCCAGTCGTTGATGGTGCTGGGCCTGCCCGCCATCCGGCTGATGGCGTGCTCGGTCAGGACGCAGGCCCCTACACAAACGACAAGGAGGGCCAGCACGCTGATCCCGAACTGGTAAATGGAAAACCCGCACACCGGCAACAGGGCGTACACCACGTTGCGCATGATGACATTCACCGGCGGGCTGGCCCGCAGGTGGGGAGAGGTGCGCAACAGGACATGGGGGGCTTTGTCGCTCATGATGCTTTGGCTTTCTCGCGCATGGCCTTTTCGCGGTTGGAGGACTTGGCGATCCGAAAGTACTGGACCAGGGGAATATTGGCGGGGCAGACGTAGCTGCAGCAGCCGCATTCAAAGCAATCCATCAAATGGTAGTCCTCCTGCATCTCCTCATAACGGTGCTTGTAGGCCAGCTTGCCAAGCATGGAGGGGTTGAGGTGCATGGGACAGGCCTCCACGCACTTGGCGCAGCTGATGCAGGGATAAGTGGCGCGGTTGATCTGGTCGCGGGTGTCCTCCTCGGTAAGGACGAGGACGCCGCCACAGCCCTTGGTGATGGGAACATCGAGGGAGGAAACGGTGCCCCCCATCATGGGACCGCCCATGATCAGGTGCCGGGCGTTGCCTGAAAAACCGAGTTGATGGAGGATGAAGCGCAATGGCGTGCCGATCGGGACCATGTAATTGCCCGGATGCTCGATCCCGGGACCGGTGATCGTCACGACACGCTCGATGACACCCTGGCTCTTCGGGAGAAGGGCTCCCATTTCCGCGGTCGAGGAAACATTGAAGACCGCCAGCCCGACGGACGAGGGAAAGTTGCCCGAGGGGATTTCGACCCCCATCAGGGCCTTGGCCAGCATCTTCTCCGCACCTTGCGGATACTTGGTCTCGACCGCCTTGACGGTGATGGATCCGTCCGCCGGCAGGACCTTGCGAATCGCCTCGACAGCGTCCAGCTTGTTGTCCTCAGTGCCGATGATCGCTTTTTCCGCCCCCAGGGCCTTCATGAAGATCCGCGTCCCGGCGATCAGGTCTTCGGCGTATTCGAGCATCATGCGGTAGTCCGTGGTCAGGAAGGGCTCGCATTCGCAGCCGTTGATCAGGACGGTGTGCACCTTGTGGCCCTTCGGGGGCGACAGCTTCACATGCGTGGGAAAGGCCGCCCCGCCAAGACCGACCAGGCCGGTGTCCTGCACGGCCTGGATAATCTCCTGCGGGGTCATCCTGTCGATATCCCGCTCCTGGTAGAACCGGACCTCCTGGCTGTCGCCAGGATAGACCTTCAAGATAACCGAGGGCGTGCGCGGCCCCTTGGCGGTTGGCATCAACTCCACGCCCTTGATGATCCCCGTGGCGGGGGCATGCTGGGGGACCGAGACAAAGCCGCCAGCCCTGGCGATGGGTTCGCCCCGAACCACTTCCTGGCCCGGGTGCACGATCAGCTCCGAGGGCGCCCCGGTGTGCTGGGACAGGGGGATGACCAGCTCCGGAGGGAAGGGCAGGCGCCGGATCGGCTTGTTGGCCGTGAAGTGCTTGTTCTCCTCTGGATGGATGCCGTGCGAAAACGTGCTCCGGAACCAGGATGCTGGATCAAGTAATCTGGCCAGTCCGCTCATTGATCAGTTCGGTTCAGCTTTTCCGCTCCGGTTCACTGGAATTTTTCCGCCCGCTTGACCAGCTTGTCGAGGCCCTTCTCGTTCGGATCCGCCGGGGTGCCCGGGTGGATGCACCGGCCCGTGCACTTTTCAGCGGCGCGGACGATGTCCTTGTAAGGCCCGCCTTTGGGATCCTTCACGAAGGCCTTCTTGTTGTCGTCGTAGGCGAAGATCTTCGGGTTGATATTGATGCACTCGTCGCAGGAGGTGCACTCGGCCTGGTCGATCCAAGCCGGTTCGAACCCGCCACCTACGGCAGGCGTGACGGCTTTCGCCGGGGCTGCCTGTGAACCGTTCGTGGCCGCAGCCGGTGCCGGTGCGGCGGAAACATCAAGCAGGGCCGGGGCCGCGCCGCCCTCACCGGAAAGCATGGACATCAGTCCCTGGGCCAGCTTCTGCGCGGTTTCGCTGCGCACCTGGTCGGCGATGGCTTCCGGATCAACCTTCCGCGTCATGCCGGCGAGCCCCTTGAGGGTGCGCCAGAAGCCGCGGCGTTCCTCGGTGGAGCGGACCATTTCCTGGGAGACGAGCACCCGCATGAGGCGGTTCTTCTTGTCGACCGCCCAGACGTAAGGGAACATGCCCTCGCGCTCGTCCTCCTCGAGGTCGATGAATTCGGCCAGCGGGATCATGTTCTCGTTCCATGTGTCCTGCGGGGCCTTGCGGAAATGCTTGCGGAAGCGGGCTTCCTGGACCGCGAAGTCGGCGAAGGTCATGGGCAGTTCCATGGCCTGCTTGTTGCCGTCCTCGTCCACGTACTCGAGGTTGTAGACCGGCCAGTCCTCGTCGAGGGAGGGATTCCCTTCCAGGCTGAGGCAGTCCTCCCAGTTGTCCCCCTGGTCCGGATCAAAGCGCATGACCGGATAGGCCCGCGACTCGAGGGCCATCTTGCTGCGGTACACGGTGGAATCGTCGGGGACCCCGTGCTCCGGCTGACAGACCGCGTACACGTTGAAAAGGGCGGGGCGGCGTGCATTGAGGCCGTCGATGAAGCCCTCGATCAGGTGGGTGTAGTTGGAGACATTGCCCTGGAAGATGAAGGCGGAGCGGTGGGCCGCCCCGATGAGGCTGATTTCCTTGCGGATCTCCTCCTTGCCATGCCATGCCTTGCCGTAGGGGGCCATGTCGGAGACCTGACCCACAAAGCCGGAGGTACATGCCTGCCCGCCGGTGTTGGAATACACCTGCGTGTCGAGGACAAAGATCTTGATGGGCCGACCGGCCATCAGGGCACGGGAAAGGTTCTGGAAGCCGATGTCATACATCGCCCCGTCGCCCCCGATCGCGCAAACAGGCGGGCAGAGAAGGTATTCCTCGTCGGTGAATTTTTTCCAGTCGAAATACTGGAGGTCCTTCTCGACCTCCCGGTAATTGCGGGACCCCTCCAGTTCGGACTCAGCCATGCGGATGGCCTTGAACCCGTCGGCCATGATCCGCATGTGCCCCTCGAAGAGACCGAGGGAGACGGACGGGGCATCCTGGAAGAGGTGGTTGGACCACGGGAAGGGATACGGATTGTAGGGATAGGTGGATCCGTATACGGAGGAACAACCGGTGGCGTTCATGAAGCCCATGTTGGCCCGGCCGTTCCGGGTCGGCCCCTCCTCATAGCGCCATTTCAGGTCCTTCAGCTTGGCCAGCAGGTTGCTGATCCATTTCAGCCACTCCTGGTCGATGGGCGAGCCTTCCTTCCCCGCGTCCAGGGCCTCCGCCAGTTCGGAGAGTTTCAAGTCCTTGTCCCTGTGGGTCGAGACCGCCTTCTGGATGGCGGTGAGGTCGCTGATGTCCACCGTTTCCGCCAGCTTGTTCTTCAAGTGCTGCTCGAGCTTGGCAATCAGGCCGTCAATGTGCTCGAGATGCTTCTTCACGCGGCGCTGCATGAGCGCGGTGATGGTGGAGGTGAAGATGTGCAACACGCCCTTTTCGCCGCAACCGGTGCAGGAACCGTCGCCGCAGACCATGGATTCATAAACCGACTTGTCCATGAGCATGGTCTCGAGGGCCCCGATCTTCTCGTCGATGTCGTCAATCCGGATAAAGTCCGGCGGGGTGGTCGGCAGGTCCTGCCAGAATTCCCACTCGTCCCGGAGCCGCTTGACGGATTCCGGGGTCTGTTCCATGACCGTGAGGGCCCCGTCCTCGCAGACATTCACGCAGAGCATGCAACCCTTGCAGGTGTAGGGATTGACGGTGATGGCATAGAGCCCGCCCGAACCGGCCTGGCCCTTTTCGCGCTGGTCGTAGTAGGGCTTGGTGAAGGCGAACTTGAAGTCCCCCATGGATTCGCGGAACCATTCGAATTCCTGCTCCAGTTCGGCGCTCTGGCCGTTGGCCTCGGCAATGGTCTCTGAAATCGCCCGCTTGAGCATCGGGCCGCTGTCCAGGCTGGCGGTTTCACGGTCGGCGGCAGCCACGGCGGCGCGGAGCTTTTTCTCGACGGTGCGGACGGCCTTGGGGAGGAGCTTCACCTCATGGCCGGCGCGCTGCACCCGCTTGATGGTGGTGTTGAAGACCTCGATGATCGGCAGGGCAAGGCCCGGGATGGCACTGTCCGGGCAGACCGTGAAGCAGTCCCCGCAGGCCGTGCATTTTTCCGGATGCCAGACGGGATGGTTGAAGCGGATCTGGGTCATGTCGCGGTAGACCCCGGTGTTGGCCGGAATCAGGGACATGGCATTAAAGGGGTCGGCGAGGTTGTCGTTCGGACGTCCGCCGAGGTAGAAGCTGCCGGTCTGTTCCCAGAAGCGGTGGATGTCGGTCTTCGGGTCGTCGCTGGCGGGCATCCGCTTGAGCATGACGGGCAGGTTCGTTTCCTTGCGGGCCACCTTGGCGCCGGCGGAGATCTTCTTATCCGTGATTTCCTTGATCTGGTCAAAGCCGCGGCGGACGACGCGCATGTTGTCTTCCACAACGCGGGCCCCCTTGCTGCCGAATTTCTTCTCGACCTGGGAGTGGATGGCCTCGAAGAGGGCCTTCTCGTCCAGGTTGGCCGTCTTCATGAGGGTCGAGCCGGCGAAGAAGGCGCCTTGGAAGGCGATCCCCTGCATGCGGAACTGCAGCTCCGGGTCGGTTGCCTCCTCGCGGGCGATCTTGAAGGCGTCGAGGTAGAAGACGCGGATGTCGTTGTCGATAATGTACTGCTGGGCCGCGGCCGGAAAGGTTTCCCAGACCGCCTGCGGATCTTCCAGGTCGCTCTGAATGATGAAGGTGCCGCCCTTGATGAGGCCGAAGAGCGGATTGGAATGGCTGAATACGTTCGGGTCCGGGGAGAGAACCGCATCGACAAAGAAGTATTCGCAGTTGATGCGGATCGGTTCCGGGGCGGCGGAGAGGTAGTAGGTGGTCGGCTGGCCCTTCTTTTCGGAGCCGTACTTCGGGTTTGCCTTGATGTCGTACCCGAGCAGGTCGTAGAGGGTGATCGCCAGGTTCTTGCCGGTGGTGATGGCTCCCCAACCGCCGACGGAGTGCATCCGCACCGTGACGGCGCCCTTGGGCAGGAGATTCGGGTTGTGGCTGCCCTTGACGGCAAGTTCCTTTACGTTCGGATAGAATTCCTGCAACTGCTGCTGGTAGATTTCATTCTTCGGGGAGGAGGGCTTCTCGTGGATAAAGTCGATGGAGAGGTAGAAGAACTTCTTCTTCCTGCCGTCGGGCAGCATGTTTTCGACCGCCCCGACAACGCCTTCGGGCTGCAGGTCGCGGCTGCCCATGCCGAAACACCCGGAATACAGGGTGGGGGCGTCCTTGGAATTCCTGTAGCTGGCATGTTTCGGGTAGGGCAGGGGTTCCCCCTTGCCGCAAAGGCCGTTTTCCATGCACTTGCTGATGGTGGCACGGATTTCGCGGATCAAAGGAAGGTCCTCGGCCAGGGGCTGGTCGGTGCGTTCCAGGACAACCACCCCTTTGCGGCCCTTGATGATCTCGCCCACAAGGTCGCTCGGGAAGGGGCGGAACATCGTCATGTTGACCACGCCCACCTTGACACCCTTCTCCTCGCGCATGTAGTCGGCCACCGCCTCGGCGGTGCCGACGACGCTGCCCATACCGATGATCAGGTAGTCGGCGTCCTCGCAGCGGTAGGTCGAGATCCGCGCGTAGGGCCGCCCGGTCAGCTCGCTGTACTCCTTCATGCACTGGTCGGCGATGTCCGCGATGTGCTGGAAGAAGTAGGGGCGCTGGGCGGCGACGGACTGCATGTAGGCGTCCTGATTCTGCACCGGACCGGAGAGCACCGGGTTGTCCACGTCCCAGAGGATGGGCACGCGGCGGCGGGTTTTGCCGTACATGATTTCCTGCGCCGGGGTCGGGGTCTTGATGATGTCATCCGGCCGCCCGAGGTATTCCGCAATCAACTCCCGCTCCGGGACCCTCATGGTTTCAATCAGGTGGGTGGTCAGGAACCCGTCCTGCCCGACCGCGCCGGGAGTGAGGGAGGTTTCGGCGATCTTGCGGGCGATGATATTGAGGTCGGCCGCCTCCTGGGCGCTCTTGCCCATGACCTGGAAAAAGCCGGTGTCGTCCATCAGGTGATAGTCGTCATGCCCGGCGTGCACGTTGAGGGTCGTCTTGGTGATGGCCCGGCAGCCGATGTTGAGAATGTAAGGCAGGCGCTTGCCGACCGCTCCGTAGAGGGACTCGTGCATGTAGGCGATCCCCTGCCCGGAGGAGAAATTGGAGGCGCGCAGCCCGCTCATGGACATACCGGCCGTCACCCCGGCGGCGGCATGCTCGCCTTCCGGTTCGACGAAGATCAGCGGCCGCCCCGAAATATTGATATGGCCCCGCGCGGTTTCCTCGGCCCAGTATTCCCCCATTTGGGTGGAGGGCGTGATCGGATAGGCGCCCGCGGCGTCGCTTGATTCCCGCTCGCACATGATAACGGCGGTGTTTCCATCCATGGCGGCTGGTATGCCAGGGTATTTTGCTGTCTTTTTTTCGGAAGCCATGTTGCTTTTTATTTTTTGGTTTTCGGTATTAATTTCTCAGAAATTCAGGTTCAGGCCTTGTCGGGGCGCAGGGGAAGCGGTTCCTTCCGGATGATCTTCCTGGCGGCCCCGCCCTTGATGGCGCGCCCCCCCTCAAGCCAGACAATGGCCCCGGTCGGGCAGCGCTCGATGGGAATGCGGGTGGCGAGGTGGTTTTTCGAGTAATCGACCACGGCGAGATTGTTCTTGATGCAGATCAGTCCCTCAGGCGCGTCCATGGCACAGCGGGCGCATCCGGTGCAGGCGACCTCGCAATCGGCCAGGGCCTCGTCGCCCTCGGCCAGGCTCTTGCAGGCGACCCAGAGCTTGTGGCTCACCGGGTGCAGGGAGAAGAGGTCCAGCGGGCAGGCCACCACGCAGTCGTTGCAGGCCACGCACTTTTCCTCGTTCACGACCGGCAGGCCGTGTTTGTCCATATGGATGGCGTCAAAGTCGCAGGCCACCTCACAATCGCCCAGCCCGAGGCATCCCCAGGCGCAGGCTTTTCCTCCTCCGCCTGCCGCGACGGCGGCGCGGCAGGTGCCGAGGCCTGCATACTCGGCCTTCATGCGGGCCACATGGTTGCCGCCCGCACAGGCCAGGCGGGCCACGATCTTCTCCTGGTTTCCGACTTCCACGCCGAGGTACCCGGCGATGAAGGTCACCATTTCCTTGGAACTGACGGTGCACTGGCTCGGGTTGGCCTTGCCGGCAACGCAGGCTTCCGCGAAGGCGCGGCAACCCGGACATCCGCAGGCCCCGCAGTTGGTTCCGGGGAGCATTTCCTCCACTTCGTCGATCCGGGGATCCTCCTGCACATGCAGCTTCTTATTGGCCAGGGCCAGGACGCTGGCAAGAATGACCCCGAGGGCACCCATGAAGATCAGGGCGCTGACGATGTAGGTGGTGAATTCCGGACTCACGGGGCTGCTCTCTTTTCCGGTTAGGCGATGGCCGGGAATCCGTCCGTTTGGATCATGCGCCCGTCCTTGGTCACGAAAAGAGCGTCCGCCCCGGGGGTGATTTCCACCAGTTCCCGGCCCTTCACCAGGCCCAGTAAAAAGACGGCGGTCGAGAGGGCATCCGCCTGCAGGGCCGTCCGGGCGGCCACGGAGACGCTCGAAAGCTCCGAGGGGGAATGGCCGGTTCGGGGATCGAGGAGGTGGTGGTCCCGGTAACCCGCGCTGAAACGGCTCTCATAGTCGCCGGAGGTGGCCAGGCAACGGTCCCTGAGCCCGGCCAGGCCCAGCATCTCCCTTTCCTTGCGCGGGTGCTTGATGCCGATGGACCACTGGTCCTTTTCCGCATGCGTCCCAATGGCCTCGATTTCTCCCGTGTCAATCAGGGCGCTGTGGATTCCGTGGTCCTTGAAAACGCGTGCCACCGCGTCGGCCGCATATCCCTGGGCAATCCCGTTCAAGGTGATTTCGGTGCCTTTCCCCTGCAATGCAATCCTTTCCGGCTTCACCTCGAGGCGCTTCCACCCGATCCGGGAAAGGACCGCCCGGATTTCCTCATCGCCGGGAAGGGTGCCCATTTGCGCGTGCCGGTTGTAGAGGGTCCAGAGGGGTTGAACCGTTACGTCGAAGGCCCCGCCGGTGCGGGCCGAGAGGGCCCGCGCGTGGGTCAGGACTTCCACCAGAGCGGAATCCGGATGGTCCAGAAATCCGTCCCGGTTGAGGCGGCAGATCGCGCTGTCCTCCCGGTAGAGGCTCATGATATCCTCGATCCGGTCGATTTCCGCAAAGGCCGCTTCCAGGGCCTGTTCCGCGACGGCCTGGTCGTTGTGGAAGACGGTGAGCCGGACGTTCGCGCCCAGCGCCCATCCCGTCCGCGTCACCTTGGCCAGCCTCACATCGTTCGCGGAGCCGGTCAACTTCCAGCCCGCCAGTCCGGCGGCCGCCGTTCCGGCAAGGGAGAGGATGAATTGTCGACGTTTCATGATTCAGTATAAGAGCCCCCTAATACACTGGACGGAGAGCCGGCTTCAGCCGTTCGGAATCCTTTGATTATTTCTCCATTCTCGTGTTTTCATGGGGGGATTTAGGTATTAGTTTCTCTAAAAATACCGGAAAGGCCGTCAAGAAAAACTTATAAAAGTCAGTAAGTCGCCTTGCTGGTTTCCCGGTGATCCGATTATTCCTTTGATGTGATCCTCTTGACAAGCGGGAAAAGCGTGGAAATTTAGGCAGTTTTATCAATTCAGATCCAGGACTCTCATGTATCTTGCAAAAATCCGCGTGAAACAGATCGGTTTGGCGGGATCGGCGGTGGCTTTTCTTCTTCCACTGTCGGGCAGCCCCCTTGAAGAAACCACCAACCTTCTAGAGGAATGGGTCCAGACCGAGCGTCTGATCAGCGAGGAAAAGGCCGATTGGGAAGCCGACAAGGCTTCCATGGAGAATCTCCTTCTTGTCTACGGACAGGAAATCGAGGCCCTGGCAAAGATCATCGAGGAAGCGGAGGCCGACACCAGCGCAGCCGAGGTGCTGCGGGCCGAACTGCTCGAACAGGATGAGGCGGTAAAGGCGCTTGAATCAAAGGTTGTGGAAGCCCTGATCTCGGTCGAGGAGCAGATCAAGCAGTTGGAGGGCGTGCTGCCGCCTCCCCTGCGGGAGGAATTGACCCCCCTTTTCAACAATCTTCCCCAGGACCCGAGGGCCTCCAAGCTTGCCATCGGCCAGCGCATCCAGCCAATCGCCGCAATCCTCACCCAGGTCCAGAAATTCAACCAGGTGGTGACCCTGGTGGAGGACTTCCGGGAATTCGAGACCGGCCGCACGGTGCAGACGGAGACGGTTTATTTTGGCCTGGGTGCGGCCTATTACGTCGATCAGGCCAATGAGCACGCGGGCTATGGGCTTCCCGGCAGCGATGGCTGGACATGGACCGAGGATGATTCCCTGATCCCGACCATCCGCAGCTTTGTGGACATTTACCGCGGCACCCAGCAGGCCCGCTACGTCGAGGTCCCCGTGAGCGTCAATTAGGGCTCTCAATCCCAATCTCAATCTCAATCCCAATCTTCCACACCGGATTACCCGTGAAAATTTTCAAAAGACTCATCCTCCTGACCCTCCTTCTCCCCCTCCCGCTGTTTGGCGCCACCCTTGAGCAGGCCCGGGCCGGAGCCCAAGCCGACCTGGAGGACGCCCTGGGGCGCTACGCCGCCCTGCAGGAGCGGATCAAGGAGGAGAAGATCCCCCTTTCCCGCGAGCTCAACCAGATCGAGGCCGAGTTGCGGGACAAGCGCCGTGAGGCGGAACGGGCCCAGCGCTTCAAGGACAACAGCACGGTGGACCTGAACTCGCTGCAGGACCGCGTCGCCAAGCGCAAGGAACAGCTGGATTACGTGGCCAATCTCGTGGCCGACTTCGGCGAGCGTTTTGAACGCGATATCTCCCTTCCGGAACAGCAGAAATACAGCCGGCAGATTGAACGTTTCCAGGAGGCGGCCAACGCTCCCCTGGAGGACGACGACCTGGGCAAGGCCCGGCGTCTCCTGGACCAGATATTCATTCTCTCCACTTCGGTCGAGCGGTTCCAGAGCCTGATCGGGGGCGAGACCTTTTCCGGCGAGGCGGTGGTTTCCAAGGGGGAAGTGGAAGAGGGCAGGTTTCTCCTCATGGGGCCGACCGCCTATTTTGCCAGTTCCTCGAGTGATGAGGCCGGTGTGGCCTTGAAAGCCGGTCTTCTCCCTCCGGTCATCAGCATCAATCCGGACATGGATGAACGGGTCCGCTCCACGGTGATGAACAACCAGGGAATCCTGCCGGTTGATCCGACCCTGGGCAGCGCCCTCGCCCTCGCATCCCAGGAAGAGACCCTCTGGGAGCATATCCAGAAGGGCGGCATCTGGATCTGGCCCATTCTCTTTTTCGCCTTCCTGGCCACGGTGACCGCCCTATTCAAGGTCTTTGAAATCTACCGCGTGAAGATGCCGCAGCCGGGATCCCTGCACGGCATTCTCAAAGCCCTCAATGAAGGCGACCGCGACAAGGCCATGGAGCTTGCCAAGGCGGTCGAGGGGCCCGCGCAGGCGATGCTGGTCGACGCCGTCGAACATAGTGAGGAAAACAAGGAACTGGTCGAGGAAGTCATGTACGAGCGCATGCTGGAAGTGCAGCCACGCCTCGAACGGCTCCTGCCCTTTATCGCGGTAACCGCAGCCACGGCCCCGCTGATGGGACTGCTGGGCACCGTCACCGGGATGATCAACACCTTCAAGCTGATCACCATTTTCGGTACCGGGGATGCGAAGCAACTCTCCAGCGGGATTTCCGAGGCGCTCGTGACAACGGAATTCGGCCTCATTGTGGCCATTCCCTCCCTGATCATGCACGCGCTCCTGAACCGCCGCGCCCAGGGAGTGATGGCCAACATGGAGCGGATGGCGGTGGCCTTTGTCAATGGCCTGTCCGTGTCCAGGTCCTACCTCCCGCCCTCGGACGAATAAGGTGGAGGCAGCCCCTTGAGTTCCATCTGGCAACAGTTTCAGACCGAGTTCATGACCATCCTCACGGACGGGGGTGTGCTCATGGTGCCCCTCTCCCTCCTTGCCCTGACCATTTACTGGACCGCCTTCCGCCTGTACTACTTTTTCTCGGAGCACCGCTTTTACCGTATCAACCGCGACCGCCTGATTGAATATGTTTTCAATCCGGTCCTGGTGCACGGCGAGCTGCGCCGGATCCTGGACTACACGCAGGAAACCGGGGCCGATACGGTCAACCAGGTGAAGAACCGCTTCGCGGAAGTCATCAATTCCTACCTTTCCGACGTCGACACAAAGCGTTCCTACCTGCTGATCCTCATCACCACCGCTCCGCTCATGGGGCTGCTGGGGACGGTCATGGGGATGCTCACGACCTTCAGCGGGCTGGCCGTGGCCAGCGGGGGCAGCACCGTCGACCAGATCGCCGCGGGCATTTCCGAGGCCCTCATCACGACCCAGACCGGCCTCATCATCGCCATTCCGGCCTATGTCATGGCCACCCTGATCCAGAAACGGCGCAACGAGATGGAGGCCTGCCTCACCACCATGGAAGCCCTCACCATACAGCTTTACCAGAAGAAATCCAACAACACCGGGAACACGCAATGAAACGCAGACGTGTATTTTCAGCCGGCCGGGGAGCCACCGAGGACATCAACATCTCGCCGCTCATCGACATGGTCTTCATCCTCCTGATCTTTTTCATCGTGACCACCGTCTTCGTCGAGGAAACCGGCGTCGAGGTCACCAAGCCGCAGGCCGCCTCCCAGATCCAGCTGGAGAAGAACAGCATCCTCATCGCCATCACCGCCAACAACAACGTCGTTTACGGCGGCCGCGAGATCGGGGTCAACGGGGTGCGCGGCATCGTCAAGCGCCTCATCCAGGACGACCCCAAGATGCCCGTCATCATCCAGGCCGACGAGAATGTCCCCACCCGCATCCTCGTCCGCGTCATCGACGAGGCCAAGCTCGCCGGGGCCAACTCCGTCAACATTTCCACCGAAGAGGGCTGATGCCGGACGGAAAGCACAGGCTGGTCGGCTACCAGATGCCCCGGTCCAACCGGTACGTCATCCGGATCGTCATCGCGACGATCCTCATGACCCTCGCCATCCTCGCCATCCTGCCCTTCACCCAGGCCCTCTCCGGGGACCCGCGGGACCGGACGCTACGTTCCGTGCAACTGGCCAATATCCCCCCGCCGGAACCGCCTCCGCCGGAACCGCCCCCGCCCCCCGAGGAGGAGGAAGTCGAAGTGGAGGATTTCGAGGAACCACCACCGCCCCTGGACTTGCGATCCCTTGAGGCTGCCCTGAATCCCGGTATCGGAAGTGCCGGTGCCGGACTGGTTTCAATGGATCTCTTCGAGGTGCGCCCGGATGCCGCCGGCGAAATGCAGATTTTTGAAATCGGGGACCTCGACCGCGTCCCGCGTCGCCTCAGCGGCATCAACCCCCCCTATCCACGCGACATGCAGCGCCAGCGCATCATGGGAGAGGTACGGCTGATCCTTGTCATTGATGAAACCGGTTCCGTCCGGGTGCAGGAGGTGCAGAAGACCCCGCATCCGGGTTTCGTCGAACCGGTCGTCAATGCCGTGAACACCTGGAAATTCGAACCGCCGGTCAAGGACGGTCAACGGGTCAAGGCCCGCTACATTCTTCCCCTGAACTTTTCACTCTAGCCGCCATCATCGATCTTTACCGGATTATCAACATGAAGAAGCAACATTCCAAATTCCTTACCCTGGTCATTTCCCTCGTTCTCGGTGGAACCGTATTGGCCCAGACTTATCCCCTGAGTGAGAATTCATGGGACAATCCAGAATTCGTGAAGCGGTTCCTTGGCAGCTACGGGATCGACAGCCGGACGGAACCCCAGATCAGCCAGACGGAAAGCGAGCTTTTCCAAAGCCTCGTGGAACTGATCCAGACGGATATCGGCCGGGCCATTACCACCCTCAATGCATCCATTACCCCCGAATCCAGCCCGGCCCTGCTCTACACCCTGGGAAACCTCCATCTTGAGAATGGGGACGCTGCCTCCGCACGCCGGGCCTACGAGCGTGCCATCAAGGCCTTTCCCCGCTTCAAGCGGGCTTACAAGAACCTCGCTGTCACTCTCATCCAGATGGATGATTACAAGGGCGCGATCCCGCATCTGCTCAAGGCCATCGAACTCGGAGAGGGGGATGGAATCACTTACGGCCTCCTGGCCTATTCCTATCTTACCGAGGAAAATTTCCCGCTCGCGCTGGAGGCCTATCGCATGGCCACCCTGCTGGATCCCGACAACAACGATTGGCGCATCGGAAAGGTCCAGGCGCTTTTTGAGAACCGCCAGTACGAGGAGGCGATCACTCTCCTCGGGGACCTGCTTGTTGAAATGCCCGAGCGCCAGAATCTCTGGATCACCCGCGCCAACGCTTTTCTTGAGGTCGAGAAGCCCATGGATGCCGCCATCCAACTGGAAATCCTCAAACGCATGAACCGGTCCACGGTGCCCAGCCTGACCCTTCTGGGCGACATTTACATGAATGAAAACCTGCCTGACCTGGCCCTGGCCGCCTACAAGCAAGCCCTGGAAAAGCGCGACAAACTGGATCCGAAACTCGTGGTCCGTGTCGCGCAGACGCTCTCTTCCCGTGCCGCCCTTGAACAGGCGGGGGAATATGTCCGGCTGGTCCGCCGCAACTTTTCCGAAGACCAGCTTCGCGATGAGGGAATCGTCCTCGACCTCCTCAATATTGAAGCCGAGGTCGCCATGGGCATGAACGACATGGACACCGCCGTCGGCATGCTCGAAAGCATTCTCGACGAGGATCCCATGAACTCCCGCGCCTTGCGCCTTCTCGCCAATTACCACTATTCCCGTGAGGAATACGAGGAGTCCGAGTATTACCTTACCCGCCTGTCCAATATTCCCGCGTCCCGCGCCGAGGCCCTCGTCCAGCTGGCCCGCCTCAAGGTCGCCACTTTCAAACTCAAGGAAGCCATCGAATATCTCGAGGAAGCCCAGATGCTCCAGCCGGATCCCAATGTCTTGCGCTACCTCGAAGCCGTCCGTAAGGCCGCTGAATCGTACGCCCTCTGATTTACAGTTTTCCGCGTTTACATCCAACAGGGGATCCCCCGGTCATGCCGGCGGGATCCCTTTATTTTAGCGGGGTCCCGGAGGAGGGGTATCCTGACTATTTTGCCCCATAAACGTTCAAAATTTAGCGGAAAATTTACTTGAACTTATTAGAGTGGGAGCCGATTCTCGACGCGTCTGTAAAGCGTAACTAACTACAACCACAGAAAAGATATGCAATCAAACTTACTCGCTACGCTGAAGAAGGCGGGCTTTGCCACGGTTGGCGGTCTCCTTCTTTTTTCGACCTGCGCGGTGGCGCAGGATCTCGAGGAGCTGCAAAGTGTAACCATCACCGGTTCCTTGATTCCACGATCCGAACTGGCCCTGGATGCGACCCCGATTCCGGTGGACATCCTGACCTCGGAAGACATCGCAGCATCCGGCATGTCGAACGCCGCTGAACTGCTGCAGAAGATGGCGGTCAACAACGGTGGTTCGGTTCCGGTATCGAACAATGCCACGGGTTTCACGCCGGGGGCCTCCTCGGTGAGCTTGCGGGGCCTGGGCCCGGAAACGACCCTTGTTCTGTTGAATGGCCGTCGGCTGGCTCCGTACCCGATCGGCACGGGCGGGACGACCGCGTTCGTGGACCTGAACTCCATTCCGCTTCCGGCCATTGAGCGTATTGAAGTGCTCAAGGACGGTGCTTCCGCGACCTATGGTGCGGATGCCGTGGCCGGTGTTGTGAATATTGTTCTGAAGACCGACTACGTCGGGATGGAAACGTCGGTCCGTTTGGGCAACACCACGAAAGCCACGGACTCCTCCGAAACCATTCTCAACATGGTGACGGGTATTTCCACGGAAAAGACGCGCATCACGATTGGCGGTAATTTCTACAACCGCGAGGCCATCTTTGCCCGCGACCGTGACTATTCAGCCGTTCCTCCCTTCCTGAGCTCCAACTCGAGCCCGGTGAATATCGAGGTATCGCGCGAAGCGGCCTTGGAATCTCTGCTGAACAGCGGCCTCAGCCAGGCAGAGGCGGAAGCCCGCCTGCCGGATGCAGAAATTCTGCGGACCACTTCCGGTCCGACTCTTCTTGGTGATCCCTACGGACCGGGTGAATATTTCGACGCATTCCCGGGGACCGAAACCAACAACGCAGGCAATGACGGTACCCTGCCGGCCTCGGCTTATGCCTTCTATACTTCCGGCTTCACCAATGACTCGCGTTTCAACTACAACCTGTCGGCCGGTTCCTATCCGGAGATGCGCCGTTATGGCGGCTTCATGGCCTTCGAGCATGAACCGTTCGCCACGGACAAGGTGACCTTCTTCGGTGACTTCATCTACCAGAACATCTACAGCCGCAACGAGCTGGCCCCGACGGCGACCGGTAATTTCTTCGATCCGGGCAGCACACCGCTGGTGATTCCGGCCCGCACGGCGAACCCGATTCCGCATCCGAACGAGGCCGTTTTCTTTGGTGGCGACCGTCCGGCGCCCGACGGGGCCTACAATCCGTTCAATCCCTTCAATCAGGACATCAGCTGGGGAACGAACATCCGCCTGTGGGATTTCGGCAATCGCATCTACGAAGCCCACAACGACGCCTTCAATGCCACCCTCGGGATCCGTGTCGAGGATATCAACGACAGCACCTGGGCCTTTGAAGCGGCCGCCCGCTACAGCAAGATCGAGCGGACCTTCGTCACCCAGCAGCTCTCGGTCAGCCGGTTCAACCGCATCCTGAATGCGGACGACCCGATCTTCGATCCCGAAAGCACCGAGTACATCGGCACGACGGTTCCGTTCAATCCGTTCGGATACTACCTGAACCCGATTCCGAACAACCTTGTCGTGGCCCAGTACGCCATCTCGAATCCGAAGAGCTATTCCTTCTCGGACATCGCATCCGGGGACATGCGCCTGACCAACACGGAACTGTTCAATATGAATGCTGGTCCGGTTGGATTCGCGGTCGGGATCGACTGGCGCCGTGAGGAAATCGAGCAGAGCCCGGACGCGCTTGGCCAGGCGGGTGACATCATGGGTTCCTCCCCTGCGGCAACCACGGCGGCAGCCCGCCAGATCATGGGGTACTTCGCGGAAATCGAATTGCCGCTGGTTTCCCCGGATATGGATGTTCCCCTGATCCACAGCGCGGACATCTCCCTGGCCGGCCGCTTCGAGGACTTCATCACGAGCGATCGTGACACGTTCGTCCCGAAGGTGGCGGCGCGCTGGATGCCGATTGACGATTCCCTGCTGCTCCGTGGCACCTGGCAGGAGAGCTACCGTGAACCGTCCCTCTTCCAGTTGTTCTCCGGTTTGAGCCGGGGCCTCCTGCCTCTCGACAATCCGCGTACCGGCCTGCAGGACCAGGAAGTTTCGGTTTCCAGTTCGGGGAATCCCAATCTGGAGGCGGAAGAAGCCGAATCCTACTCGATCGGCGTCGTCTGGACACCGGAAATCGACCTCTTGAAGGGCCTTTCCGTTGCCGTCGATTACTGGTTTATCGAGCGCAAGGGCGTGGTGGATGTGGACTACGACGCCACGATCGCCCGTGCGGAAGCCGGCGAGTCCCTCCCGGGTGAATCCGTTCTCTGGAACCCGGACGACAGCCTTCTCCAGGTCAATGCCATCTTCTTCAACACGGCTGTGTATGAAGTCTCCGGTCTCGACTTCGAAGTCGGCTACGTCTTCCCGACGGAGAACTGGGGTGTCTTCGACGCCCGTGTGGTGGCCAGCTACCTGGACCAGTACAAGTACGCCTTCGAGGAAGGGGACGAGTTGTTCGATTACGTCGGATCCTCCATCGGGTATGCCAATGACGGCTATCTTGAATGGAAGGGCACCATCAGCCTGCAGTGGCTGTTCAAGAACTGGACCGTGAACATCAACGGTAATTACACCGATGGATTCACGGACTACATGTACGCGGATATCCCCGGCTTCGACTTCTCGGTTGTCGAGTTCGAGGTGGAAGACCGCCTGATCTGGGATGTCAATGTTTCGTACACCCTGTTCGGCGACTCCGACAAGTGGTTCCGGGACATCACCATCACGGCTGGTATTGATAACATTCTCGACGAGGATCCGCCGTACGCCAACGACCTCCTCGGGAATTCCTCCGGCTATCCGGACTTCCTCTACACTTCCGAAAACAGCTTCTACTGGATCGAAGTTAAGAAGAAGTTCTAAACCGCTGTTCCCAAATCCAATTAAATTCCATAAAGGGCTGGATTTTTATCCAGCCCTTTATTCTTATTTTCATATCATCCATGCCAAAGACCATGAAAAATGCATCCATTCTATTCGCCATCGTTCTCACGGGTTCCCCGTTGTTCGCCATTCCTTCCCGGCAGGAAGCGGAGTTGATTGCCCAGAACCTGTTCAAACCGCTGGACATCATGGTCCCGCGGGTCGCACCATCGGGGAAATACCTGGTGTACATGGGTTTTGCCGAGGAAACGGGCAAGAAGCGCATTTACAGCCTCGACCTCGGGACCCTCGACGATGAGAAATGGGAGGTCCGCTTCCGCTACGACTGGCGCCCGCAGTATGAGGTGAGCGGGTATTCCTGGGTGGATGGGGAGCACTTGTTTTACTGGTGCTCCTCGCAGGATATCTTTGGGGGCGGCTCCAATTATTCCCCCGGCAGCCTCTCGGGGGGAAAGGAAGTGGTTATTGACGACGTGGGGGGTGTCAGTCTGCTGGATCCTTTGATCACGCGGAAGCGGTACAGCCTGTACGCACGCTACCGTTCGGGCGCGCTGAAGAAGGCGGACCCCTTCCCGGATGTTTTGCAAATCGACATGGAGACAGGGTCCTTCATCGAGAAGGTGATGAATCCGGGCAATATTGAATCCTGGATGACGGATAACAAAGGGGTCGTCCGGTTGGGTTTCTTTGATGCGGGTGCGGGGGCCGGTTTGATTTACCGGGAAGATGAGAGTGATGACTGGAACGAGATCGAGGCCCCGGCGCCCTACACGTTTGTCCGGGAAGGGGACAAACTCGATGAAGGAGGGCTTGGAATGCGGGTCAAGGGATTCTTCCAGGGGGACGACAAATTGATCGTTCTCGTGGAAAACAAGGAGGGCCTCTTCGGCCTCCAATTGCTGGATCTGGAAACCCTCACCCTGGTCGGCAAGCCGATCTTCCGTGAGCCCTTCAGCCTGTCCGAAGGATACGTGTTCCACGAATACAGCAAGGGCCTTCCCATCGGGTATGCCTACTGGGGGGAACGCAAGGAGAGGATTTTCTTTGACAAGGGCTATCGTCAGCTGGCCGATTCCCTGGACAAGGCTCTTCCGGAAACGGAAAACACCATTCTCGGCTTTACGGAGAATGGAAAGTACGCCCTTGTCCTTTCGGAAAGCGACCGCCAGCCGGGTGTCATTTCCAAGCTCAACATGAAAAAGAGCGGGCTTGATCCCCTCATGGTCATGCGTCCATGGATCGACCGGGAAAAGCTTTCAGAGATGCGGCCCATCACCTTTGAGGCGCGGGACGGGGAGACCATTTACGGCTACCTGACGCCGCCCGTGGGAAAGGAGCTTTCCGACGGACCGTTCCCCTTCCTGACCCTTGTGCATGGCGGACCCACCACCCGCGACCGCTGGGGCTTCAATGAGGAGGTGCAATTTTTCGCCCGGATGGGATTTGCGGTGATGCAGGTCAATTACCGGGGGTCCACCGGGTACGGGTCCGACTACAAGGGACCCACCTGGCTCTACGCGGCGGAAAAAGGGGTCCATGACGTCGCGGACGGTGCCCGCTGGGCCATCGAGGAAGGGATAGCCGACAGGGAAAAGGTCTTCATTCATGGGGCCAGCTTCGGCGGGTACGCAACCGCCATGGGCCTGATCGAGGAGCCGGACCTGTACAAGGCCGGTGTTTCCACTATGGGGGTCTATGACTGGGAAATGATCCGTGACGAGGACCTGGAGCGCGGCTATGCCTGGGTCGATGAGATCTTTGCCGACTGGGAGGATAAAAAGGATGAGTACCGCCGCTGGTCACCCCGCCATCAGGCGGAACGGTTGAAGTCTCCTATCCTTATCCTGCACGGTGGGCTCGATCCACGCGTCAACGTTAATCAGTCCCGCCGTTTTGCGGACGCTCTTGAAGCCGCGGATGTCCCCTACGAAATGAAGGTCACCCGCTGGATGCAGCACGGGTTCATGGATTACGGGGATAACGCGATGGTCCAGTATTACCTTGATATCGCCGATTTCTTCCGGAAATATCTCTAAGGTTACATTCCCAATCCATGCCTAGAAACGTACTGACCGCCCTTTTCCTGATCCCATTGGCCGGGTTCCAACTCGGCGCCCTGGATGTGGATGAAAGGCTTCTCAACCTGATGGGTGAGGATGCCTATACCTCCTCCGGGATGGACAAACTCTCCGGGGCCGAGAAGGCCGTCCTTCTCGACTGGCTGAAGGCCCGGGACCTGGTTATCGAGGAACAGACCCGCGACGAGGCCACGGCCAAGGTTGAAAGGCAAATGGAGCAGCGGTTCGAGCAGGAGGTCGCCACCCGGATCAAGGAAGAGAAGGAGCGTGAGGCCGCTGAAAAGAAAAAGCGGTCCCTTGAATTGTTTGGCTTCATGAAGCCGGATCCGGACATGGAAATCGTCATTGAAAGCCGGATCCAGGGCCGCTTTACCGGCTGGCTGGGCAATAGCAGTTTCTACCTGACAAACGGTCAGGTCTGGAAGCAGCGCGGCGGCGGGAAATATTATTTCCCCCTGGATGATCCGAAGGTGGTTATCCGGAAGGAGAAATTGGGGTACTGGATGACCGTCGAGGAAACCGGTGCCCGTGTCGGGGTTGAACGCGTCAAGTAGACGGGTTCCGTTCGGTTGTTCCGGTCCGGAGGATGTCGGTTGGCCGTAGTGGTAAAAAATCTCAGCGAAGGTCCACCCAGCCCCAGCTTTGCGCGCTGGAGCGGAACTTGTCGGGGGTTCGCAGATCGTACAGGACCCATTCCCACTGGGTGCTGTAGAGAATGTGGACCTGGTCACTGAGGGAGCGGACGTGCCGCATCCAGCCGATGTTGTTCTCGAAGATGTAGATATGGGGCCACATACCGAGATAGGCATGACCCATTCCCGAGGAGAAGAGGTATTCCGGATTTTGCCGGTAGGCCCGCCCCATGAGGGCGTGTTGCGTCCAGACCTGGTTGCGGTAGTGGACCATCGTGTGGAAGCCACCCTGAGAGTCGGTCAGCAATCCCAGAATTGTAGAGGCATCATAGGGAAGGGAAAGGGAGGCAACTTTCAAACCGGGGAGGGAAAGTCCTTCCGAGGCGATCAATTCTTCTCCGGAGATCCAACCGGTTCCATTTTCCCAGACAAAGGCAGAAGCGCTGATTGCCGAATCCCACCAGACGGCGGAAAGAATGGAAGCGTCTTCCGAGATATCGATCAGGTAAAATTCCTCCCGGTCGGATGGGGATGGCAGTCCCTCCACGGTCCATTGATCCCGTGAAATCCGTGTCCAGACAGCTGTTTTGACCGTTGCACTCATTCCGGAGGAGATCAGGCCGACCGCTTTCCCGCCATCCGCTGAAATAAGCACAGCAAATCCGGAAGTGAATCCCTCGGGCAAAGGCAGTGGCTGCAACCCTTGGTCGGCAGTCCAGAAAATCGGGATACCTTCCGGCAGTGGTCCATCGTAGGCATCTCCCACGGCTGTTTGGCCATCCGCGCTAATGTCGTACAACCAGGATTCGTGGTTGCTCAAGCCGGGCAGGTAGGGGTTGCTCAACAGCTGGGGATCGAGCATCCACTCACCGTTTAAAACATCCTCGTGCCAGATGGCGGCCCGATTATCAGACGGATTGGAAAGGAAGCCAGCCACGGATTTCCCATCGGCGGCGGAGAGGGCACAGGCAACCCCATTGTAATGGGTGGAACTGGTGGGCAGCCGGAGGATGGAGGGGCTGTCCGTATATGGGTCAATCTCCCAAAGGATGGGAGACGGATGGTCCGGATCGAAGAATTGAACGCCAACGGCCTTGTTCCCGTTCGGGAGAAAATTGAGGATGGCGCCTTCATTTCCATATTGCCCCGATTGGAAATCCGGGATATAGGAATGACCACCGTTTCCCAGCTCAAGGAACGGAATATTTCCGTAGGTTGAATTTACCACGCCACCGAGAATGGTGGCATCCCTGCTGTTGCAAAGTAGTTCAAATTCAAAAGCCTCGGAATCAGCCAGGTCGCTGATAAAGAGGCTCTCCGGAAGCAACTCCACATTGGACAACCACGCTTGGTCCGTGCCTTCCTCGCAGCAATAGTCCTTGGAAAATTCCCACCGCACCGGGTGGGGCCCCGGACCGATGCGTTGCTCAAAGCCCATTTGAACCTGCTCTCCGGAAATCTCGCTCCGTGGAATGCCGTCCACGTATAGACGCAGATAATCGAAATCTTGCTCGGACGAGACGCCCCAGTCAAAGGTCAATACAGCGGGACCGTGGACCATGGTTTCAATCCAGGTGGAGCAGTTGTCTCCAATAAGCCCGCTTTCCGCACGGAAAGAACTGGCAATCGTCCAAGGCTTGTAACTGGAGGTGGTCCATGGCCTTCCCGGAAGAATCCGCCATCCCGGATTTAGAGTCACAGGGTTGATACGGAGAACACCAAAGGAGGCAAAGATGTCCGACCAGTCATCCTGGGTGAAGTCAGGCAGCATGCCCTGCAGGGAGGGATCCGGCATGGAATCCTGCTTGATGAGGTTCCCGTCGAAATCGGGCAGAAAAGGGCGGAAGCTTAGGGTCGGGCTGAAGACCGGGCGCAGGTCGATGGTGCGGGAAGTGGATTCCCAACCATCACTGTATGAAACCAGGGCCGGTCCATCAAGGGCGGCATACAGGTCCAGCAGCGTGCCGCGCAGGTAGCCCTCCTTTTCCAAATCCCATTCTGTGCTGATAAAAAAAACATTGATGTCGCGCCTTTCCGGGAGTCGGAATTCAGCCGCATTGGTGGTGTAGATTTCGATGGCTTCCTTGAATTCGGCCTTGGCCTCCGTGCGTTGCTGCCCATCCTGCAAGGTGCCGAATGCCGGATGACCGGAAAAAATCTCCTCCAGGGTCGTGGTTTGGTAGCGGAAAAGCTCCCGGAGAACAGTGGCGGGCAGATCGGCATTATCGGCCAGCAGGCTCATTCGGAGTAGGGAAGAGAACAGGAGCAGGCCGCTGCGCAGCAACTGGACATCCGTGTAGTCGGCGATTATGACATCGTAGGCCAGGGGATCATCCCCGAAGTATTCCGGGCGCAGGTACAGTTCAAAGCCGGGCGACTGGATCTGTTCCAGATGGTTGATCGTCTCCTGTATCCTGGGAATGACGACACTTTCGAGGAGCGGGGCCACTTCGTTCAGATTGGCATTGTCGGGAAGCGGGTTGTCGCCCCCCGATCCTTCGTATGAGGTCCAAGAGGTCCAGTTGTAGGCGTTTCTTCCTTCCGTGGTAAACTGCCAGCGGTCGAGGAAACCCTTAACGGCCGGATCTTCGAAAACCAGAACAAGGTCGCAAAGAGCGAGACCGACCCGGGCCTTTCCCGATTGCGGATTCGTCGTCAAGGCTGTCGCAAAGGCATCCCGCGCGGCCGGAAGATTCTGCGCAATGAGCGAATTCCGGGCCATCGCAAGGGACGGTTCAAATTCGAGGGCGTGGAGGCTTGGTGCGGTCAAGGCCGCGGCTAAGAGGCCAAGGTGGAAAACATGGGTATGATGGAGCTTCACGGATTTTCAGGATTGCTTGTTAAAAGAAAGGTTGTCGGCTGGGAGCCGGCCTCGTTCAGTGTCAACCCGGCTTCAGTCATCTGAAGCCGCGTCATCACCCCGGCTGTCGGCATGGACTCATTGTTGATTCGTGCGGGTCCCAAAAAGACCAGCTCTCCTGCGCGCCATTCCGCTTCCGCGGCATGAAGGGTTGTTTTCGGAAAGATCAGGGCAAGGTCTTCAAACCGCACCAGGCCTTGCGGACCCAATGATTCAAGGAGCCGGACCAGCTTCTCCACCGCCTTGATGCTTTCCAGCTCGATCCGGCAATCGATCAGGGCCGGCACGCGTGCCAGCCTTGTCTGGAAAAAGCCGATCCGCAGCGGCCTCGTGCGGATCCCTTCCGCCTCCAGCCGCCCGTAGGGTTTCCCATCTTCCCCGAGGAAAACCGCGGAAATTCCATTCGGGCCGTTGCGCGGGCCGATGTCCACTTCGCTGGCCACCGAGAGGTGTGTCGTCAGCATTGCGAGAAGGATTGTCTTCCCAATGGCTGTGGCGGCGGCTTTGGCGGGTGGGGGCATCTGGTTCGGGTTGGTGCTCCATCGGATAGTTTTGAGGTGCAGAAATGTCAACGGACAATTCAGAAACCGCTGGAAGGCCGGGCAGTGTGGACGCGCATCCAGTCCAGCTACTGACGCCAGCCCTGGACGATTCCTGTGTATGAATACCCTACCTACATGGAAATTTGTCAGGCAGGAAAGGGAGACCATTGGTGCGCTCTTGTTTTGACTAGAAAACCGGTTAACATACTGGTTGGAATGAAGGTGATCCGGACCGGCATCTTTGAGGCCAAGAGGCATTTATCGGAGCTGGTGCAGAAAGTGCGGGAGCAGGGGGTGACCTATTGCATCACGAAGCGCGGGGAACCGGTGGCGGAATTGCGGCCCATCGGAGGCGGGAAAGGGAGAAGGCGCTTCCCTTTGGCTATGGCAAGGGGACGGTGGCGCAGGCCCTGGGCGAGAGCCTGTTCATCGTTTGCGGAGAAACCCAGATCCACCAGTATCCCGGGGTCCGGGTGTTCCGGCAGCAGGCCTCTGCTTTCGCCTTATTCATTGAAAAGGGCGGTGACGGGCAGGGCGCGGGCCGCGCGGGAAAGGCGCAGGTAATCCGTGCCGGCATGGAGAACGACTCCAGGCCCGTGGTGCGGATTGAGTTCCGTCCAGCGGTTGATGGCCTTGGCTTGCTCTCCGGACGGCGATGTGCCGGCTTTGATTTCAACAGGAAGAAAACGGCGGCCCAGCTGGACCAGCCCGTCAACTTCCAGCTGATCATGCGTGCGGACATGAAACAAGCGGGCGGCGGGATCGACCAGGGGAAGCAGCGACTGGATTTCGGTCAGGACGAAGGTTTCAAACAGGCGCCCTGCCATGAGGGGATCGTTGCGAAGGATCCTCGCATCCGCCAGCCCCAGCAGGTGTGCCGCAAGGCCGGTATCCTGCCAGATGAACTTCGGGGACTTGACCATGCGCTTGCCAATGTTGGCAAAGTAGGGCGGAATCCGGCCGATCAGCAGACTCGCTTCCAGCAACGAAAGGTGCCGGCCGGCCGTGGCCGGGCTCATGCCGACGTCGCGTGCCAGCTGTGCCTGGTTCAGTACCGTCCCAGTGGCCGACGCCGACCGCTCCATCAGCCGCGCAAAATCCACAAGGTTGCCCACGTCACTCAACCGCCGCAAATCCCGCTCCAGATACGTTGTCTGGAAGGCCTGCATCCAGAGGGTTCGCTCCCGCGCGTCCTTCGCCAGCAGGCTCAGCGGGAAGCCCCCCGTCACCAGACGGTTCCAATTGAAGGCCGCGTAGGACCGACCCTCGAACGCCGCATCCAGATCGCCAATGCTTTGCGCGGCCAGCCACCGCCGCCATCCCGTTCCGCCTCCCATTTCCGTCTGCAGGATGGGTGGAAGCCGCAGTATTCCCACCCGGCCCGCCAATACCGACGACAGTTCCACGCAATGGTTCAGGTCCGCCGAGCCCGTGACCAGGTAACGCCCCGGAATCCGCTCCTCGTCAACCCGCCGCTTGATCTCGCGCAACAATCCCGGCGCCAACTGCACCTCGTCGATCGTAATCGGCCCGGCCCCTTCCAGCAGCGCCCCCGGATCCCTCTCCGCCAGCCCGCGCGCCGCCAATTCGTCCAGGGTCACATAGCGCCTCCCTGCCCCAATCCGTTCCCCCGTCACCAGCGTCGATTTCCCCACCTGCCGCGCCCCCACCACCGCCACTACCGGGAATATTCCCAGATATTCCCCTAATAAGGATTCGTATATGCGCTTAATCATGAAATGAAATATAGAAAGGTGTGATATAATTTCAAGCAAACTTTGCGGTCAAGATCTGTCCTGTGCCACTCGTTTCGGATGCAGGAAGTGCGATGGATCAGCGGAGAAAGGCCTCGGGCGAAACGGCCGGAACGGGGGAGCTTGCGAAGTCCCGGGTGTTGCGGGTGATGATCCGTTCGGCGCCGGCGGATTGGGCGGCAGCTATTTGCAGGGCATCCTCAAAATCGGGAATCCGCAACAGCCGCGCCGCCTTTGCCTCGGCTGTGCCCGCCGGACAGACCTCGAAAACGTCGAGAATGGCATCGATTTCCTGGAGAGTCCTGCGTCTCCCGGCCAGCTTTGCGCCAATATAATACAAGTTGGCGAATGTGTGCCACGCAATCCAGCCTTCCCCCGGATGCGCCTCCATGAAGTCCAAAACCGCCTGGCTGCCATCCGCCAAGCCTTCCCGGTCGAGAAATACATCCAGAAAGATATTGGTGTCGACCAGCGCCTTCACCGGGGTCCATGTTTCCGGAGCAGGTGCTCCATTCGGGGATCTTCAACCAAATCTTCGGCGAGTGACCACTTCCCGCGCAACCGTTCCCCAAGAGGCCGACGGGTGTCGCTCTCGCCCATGCGCTTTGCCCACTGCTCGAACATCCCCGATACGGAGACCCCGCGGCGCTTCGCGATCCGCTTCATCCGCAGCACCGCCTCCCGCTCCACGGTCAGGGTCAGTTTGGTTTTCATACACGTATCATCAGACTTTAACACGTGTTGTGCAAGACGGATTGCCGCGAAATTTGAAATTTTAAAAATCCCTTCAAGCTATCAGCGACTCCCTCCCGCCGCCAAGCCCTCAAGCCCCCGTTCAGGCTGGTGGAAGCAGCTGGAGCTGCCGGTGACGCTCGTTCCATTCGATGATCTGCCGGTCGGCTGTGATCAGGGGAATGCCCGTTTCCATGGCGGTCGCCACGATCAGGCGGTCGGCCGGGTCTCCATGAAATTCCGGCAGCCGGCAACTCCGCAGGCTGATGGCCGGACTGATCGGCTCCAGAACCACCGGAGCGCCCAAATTTGCCGCAATCCATTGCTCCACGTCCGGGCGCAGGCGCAGGCGGCCCTTGCTCTCCAGCATGGCCACCTCCCACACCGAGATGGCCGAAATCAACGGGCTGCCCTTGAACTGCTTCAATCCTGCCGCACGCGGATCCCCGGCACAGGCCCATACCCAGACATGGGTGTCCAGGACCGCCGCCACCAGATTCTCAAGCCTCGGCATTCCAGCCTTCTCCCGTTGAAAACAGGTCTCCCAACACCTCCGTCGTCCGGGCAGCCCGGCCAAATAGCGGCTCCTCGCCCGTGCCCCGTTCCACCGGCACCAGCTCAGCTGCCGGCCGGCCATGCCGGCGGATCACTACATGGCAGCGCTCCCGCTGCACCTTGCCAATGATCCCCACGCACTTCGCCTTGAATTCCGTCACCGATATATCCATAAAATGACCATGGTCGGACTATGGTTCTTTGTCAAGCCGGGAGCGCACCGGAGCGGGTAGGGGGGCCTCAACCCGCGCGGAGCGCCTTGAGGTGCTTGCCGAGGTGGGATTCGAGGACCTCGGCATGGAGGTCGGCATGGGCGTGGAGGAGGCTGAGGATGGCGTCCTTGAAGGGGCGTCCGGCGTGGGTGTTGCCCTTGGTGAGGACGGAACCGAAGGTCACATGCAGGACCTGGCGGCCCTTGTCCTCGTTCAGGAAGACCTGTTCCAGCTGATCGTCCGCTGCCTGCAGCAGGCCCGGTACGTCGGCATCCGTGACCGAGATGTGGTAGGAAACCTTGTCCTCGCTGAAGCGGCCGCCGCTGTAGGTAACGATTTCGCGGAACAGCGGGACATCCGACCGGGCGACCACCCGCAGGGCTTCGAGGTAACTGGTGCCCGCCGTCTTGACGTGCAGGAGGTTTTCGCAAACTCGCCCGATGATTGGGTAGATCGAGAATTTGTCCGAACCGGAGTGCACGCTGATCTTGTAGGGCCCGAATTCCCGGGCGATGGAGACATGCACCTTGAGTGATTCCTCAAAGGCCTTCAGGTCGCCCTTGTAGTCGATGCCCTTCTCGAATTCACCAATGAAACGCGGGGCCAGGCTCACCACGGTGATGCCGCGCCGTCGCAGCTCGAGGGCGAAAAACAGGTGTTCCAGCGCGGAAGTCGGGGAGTCCGTCTCGTCCACCGAGACCTCGATCTCGTAGAGCCTCCCCGGATTGGTCTCATGAATGTAGCCGGCCATCTTCTGACAGTGCGCAATGGCCCGGCCGTATTTCACCGCCGCCCGGTACAGGGTCTCCTTCGTGAAGACAAGGTCCATGCCCCCCACGGAATAGGTCTTCCCTTCGTACAGGCTCTCCACGCTGCTTCCGCCGTACAGATCGTCCGCGTTCTGCGCGGCTACCGCCGCGGTGAGGCCCTCCATGTCCATGTTGTCCGCCCCGTTGGCCACGTACTCCGACGGGTCGATCGTGAAGAAACAAAAGCCCGCCGCCGCCGTCCGCTCCACGTCCTCGCGGGTCTTCAGGTGGTCGGCATCCGCCCCCCACGGCTCGCCGTACCTGGCCGCCAGCAGCGCCTTGCGCGCCGCCGCCATCACTTCCTCCGGCGTCCGGTTCGTCCGCGCCATCTCCCGGATCGACTGCTGCGCGAAGATCGGCGCAAAGCCGCTCCCCCGGTGCGCCGCCAGGTGCCCCGGCGTCGCCAGCCCCAGCCGGTCCCCGTAGCCAAAGCTCGGTACCAGCCCCAGCGGGACCGGTTGTGTGAAATTCCCGTTGACATTCGCCATATTTCCAACACGTGTTGGATTTTATGGCCGAGTCAACCGCAAAAAACGGCAAGGGGGCTTCCCGTGTGGAGGGGACGGCCGGCTTGGCGGCGCATCTGGGGGTCTCGCGGTGGACGGTCTCGCGGGTGCTGAACGGGCATGTGGGGGTGAAGGAGGAGACCCGGCGGCGGGTATTGGCGGCGATGGAGGAGCTGGGCTTCGAGCCGAACCGGTTGGCGCGGGGCTTGCGGGGGGTGCCCAGCGGGATTGTCGGGGTGAGTTTTCCGCACCTGGAGGCGATGGTACTGGCGCGCAAGAGCCAGGTCCTGCAGCAGGAGCTGAAGCGCGCGGGGCACCGGGCCCTGTTCGAGATGCCGGAAGGGGACCCGGAGGTGGAAGCGGATGTGGTGCGCCACTTTCTTTCAATCAACGTGGACGGGATTGTCCTGATCGGTTCGACGCTTCTGCCGGGCAGTCCGGTGCTGGAGGAAGTGCTGGCGCGGGGGGTGCGCATTGTGGCGGTGGATTCGCGACACGCGTTGCCGATACCGCGGGTGAGCATGGACCGCGGGAAGGCGATGGAGATGAAGCTGCGGCACCTGCGGGAGCTCGGGCACCGGAAAGTGGCCGTGCTGGGGCTTGGCAGCGACGACATGTACCAGCCGGTGCGCAGGCGCGGACTTCAACGGGCCGCCAGGCTGCTCGGGATGGATTTCGAAAAGGACATCCTTTTTGTGGACGAGGAAGGGCACCACCAGCAGAGCTACCGTTTCGGGGCGCTGCTGGCGGGGAAGGTGCTGGCCATTGGGAAAGCCGGGCCGACAGCCCTCTTCTGCCTCAACGACCGCATTGCCATTGGCGCCCTGCGCGGCCTGCAGGAGGCGGGCATGCGGGTGCCGCAGGATTATTCGGTGATCGGGCTGGACAACCTGCCGGAGACGGAATGGACGAACCCGCCGCTCACAACGGTGGACCAGAACATCAGCAAACTCATGAAGAAGGCGCAGCAGGCGCTTTGGGGATGGGACGGGACGACCAGGCCGCCGCACCACAAAGTGGAGCCGGTCCTGGTTGTCCGCGGCACGACCGGGAGGGTAAGGAAGGCATGACGGCGCGCCCCCAACCCATTTCCTGCTCTCCTGCTCTTGCTCCTGCTCTTGCTCCTGCTCCTGCTCTTGCTCTCAAGGATGTCTTGAGCAGGAGCAGGAGCAGGAGCAGGAGCAGGAGCAGGAGCAAGAGCAGGAGCAGGAGCAGGAGCAGG
>JBNGDP010000030.1:0-31916 GCA_049975345.1 Oceanipulchritudo sp.
TGGCAGGGCAGGAGGGACTCGAACCCCCAGCCAATGGTTTTGGAGACCACTACTCTACCAATTGAGCTACTGCCCTGTAAACCTCTGGTTGATGAAGTACGGCTGCCGGGAATCCTCATTTGAAGAAACCCGGCAGCCGGTGAAAAGGAAAATGTGAATTATTCCGTTACCTCGGTGATCCGGCCCGCGCCGATCGTCCGGCCGCCTTCGCGAATCGCGAACCGCTGGCCCGCCTCCATGGCGATGGGCTTCTGCAGCGCGATTTCCACCGCGAGATTGTCACCGGGCATGACCATTTCGACCCCTTCCTGAAGGGTCAGGATACCGGTCACGTCGGTGGTCCGGAAGTAGAACTGCGGGCGATATCCCGAGAAAAACGGCGTGTGACGGCCGCCTTCCTCCTTGGTCAGGACGTAAATCTCGGCCTTCCCCTTGGTGTGCGGGGTGATGCTGCCCGGCTTGGCCAGAACATGGCCGCGCTCCACTTCGTCCTTGGCGATACCGCGGAGAAGGAGTCCGACATTGTCACCGGCCTGCCCCTGGTCGAGCAGCTTGCGGAACATTTCCACACCGGTAACGACCGTCTTCTTGGTGTCGGTCAGGCCGACGATCTCCACTTCCTCCCCGACCTTGACGACACCGCGCTCGATACGCCCGGTGGCCACCGTGCCACGGCCGGTGATGGAGAAAACATCCTCCACGGACATCAGGAACGGCTTGTCGACTTCCCGCTCCGGCTCCGGAATCTCGGAGTCGATGGCGTCCATCAGGTTCTGGATGCACTCGAGCCCTTCCGGCTTGCCTTCCATGGCGGCGAGGGCCGAGCCACGGACCACGACGGCGTTGTCCCCGTCATACTGGTACTTGGTGAGAAGGTCGCGAACCTCGATTTCCACAAGCTCGAGCAGTTCCTCGTCGTCCAGCAGGTCCACCTTGTTGAGGAAGACCACGATCTTCGGCACACCGACCTGGCGGGCGAGGAGGATGTGCTCACGGGTCTGGGGCATCGGCCCGTCCGCGGCGCTGACCACAAGGATGGCACCATCCATCTGGGCCGCTCCCGTGATCATGTTCTTCACGAAGTCGGCGTGGCCCGGACAGTCAACGTGCGCATAGTGCCGTTTGTCGGACTCGTATTCAACGTGAGCGACCGCGATGGTGACGGTCTTGGTCTCGTCACGAACGGTCCCGCCCTTGGCGATATCCTGGTAGGACTTGAACTGGGCGAGCCCCTTGTCGGACTGCACCTTCAGGATCGCAGTGGTGAGGGTCGTTTTACCGTGGTCAATGTGACCGATGGTTCCCACGTTGACGTGGGGCTTGGTTCTTTCGAATGTTTCTTTGGCCATGATCGCTGATCAGATTAGGATTTGCGTTGTTCGCGCGTTCGACTGATTGTTTGTGGTTGAAGGTTGGTGGGTGATGGAGCCCTCGAGCAGATTTGAACTGCCGACCTCGTCCTTACCAAGGACGCGCTCTACCGACTGAGCTACAAGGGCACCGTTGAAGATTTCGAATGAAGCAAAGCTGCGAAATCTGCGCCTCATAATTCGGAGCGTCAAGACCTTTTTGCCCGTTTTTCCGACAAAATGGCCGGGAATGGAGAGGCGCCGGATCCGGCTCACGGAAAAACCGTTAGCAGGTAATACCCGTCCGGCAGCCACCGATAGAAGGAGAGGGAGGAAAGGTGGGCCGCAAGGGCCTCATCCCAATCGGGGAACCCGGAACTCTGGTCAAGAAGGGGGCTGCCCACGGGGATTCCCTTGTCCATCAGGACGTAGAAACGGCATGGATCCCAGAGGACGGGGGGAGCGGAGGAAGCCAAGGCGGGGGAGAGGGTCCGGGAAGTCATGTCTTGGGACCTGGCCTGGTCGAGGGGCCGGATCCGGATCGCGGGCCCGCGGGACCGTGCCGCGGGGGCTCCCGGCAGGCTCCGGCCGAAGCGGGAAAGGACAAAGGCCGGGCCGGAGGGAAGCGGGTCGTCCGGGGAGCCTTCGGGAGCGATCCCTTCAAGGGGTGGGTCGGGGGTAAAATACGGAAGGGCCAGATCGGGGGCAAAGACCTCGAAAATCTCGGTCGCCTCACGCAGGCTTCCGACCTCCGACATTTGACTGGCGGCATTCCACCGCGTTGGCATGAACAGGGGAGCCCCGTCCAGCAGGGCCGCCTGTTCCCGGAAGGCGGGGGAGGCGGGACGATCCAGGTGCCCGGCGTATTCGACGGGAACGGCCCGGGGATGGGGATTCCGGCCAACCGGCGCCTCGATATGGATGAATGTGAAGACCGCCAGATGGACCAGGAGTCCGCCGATAATGGACAAGAAGGCGATGGTCCGGAGTCTTTTCATGGCGCTTCCGGCAGGGACGAGGCATCCCAGGCGCCGGTTTGGGGTTTGCCCGGCTCAGCCGCGAGAAGGATCCGGTTGAAACCGGCGGAACGGGCGACATCCATCAATTCAAAGAGGGTGGATGAGGGGATGGTGGCATCCGCCTTCAGGAGCAGGGTGGCCCCGGCACCCCGGTCCTCCGACAAGGCGTGATCCACATAGTGTTCGAGAGCAGCCTGCAGCGACTGCCTGGTCAATTTGCTGCCTTGGAAGAAATACAATTCATTGCGGTCGACGGTCAGGACGACAGTCGGGGCCGACTCGATCTGCTCAAGGGTGCGGCTGGCGGGCAGTTGGATGGTGGTCCCGGGGGCAAAAACAAAAACCGAGGTGTTGAGGGCGACGAAGAGGGTGATCAGGACCGCATCGATGAAGGGCACAACATCAAACCCGGGGCGCGGGCCACTGGTCATGTGCCTGCGGAATTCCAGTGGTTGCGTGAGGCCGGCCATCACTCTTCTCCGCTGTCCCCGTCCTTTTCAGGAACCGGGGAAAGATCGAGCTGAAGAAACTGGATCAAGTCGTGTCCGGTATATTCCATGTCATGGACCAGGGCCCGGACCCGGCCGTGGAGGAAATGGTGGGCGACATGGGCCAGGACGGCGATCATCAGGCCGAAGGCGGTCGAAAGGAGGGCCTGCCCCACCCCACCGAGAAACAAGCCGAAAGTCGGATACCCGGTGGTTCCGCTGGCCGAAACCCCGAAAAAGGCCTCGATCATGCCGAGGACAGTTCCCAGCAACCCGAGCAGGGGGGCGATCCGGGCAATGGCCGCAACCGCCCCGATCCTGCGCTCCAGAATGGGAATTTCCACGAGGGCGGCTTCCTCGGCGGCCAGGCGCATGGCGCTTTCCGGTTCCCCGGCCTTGAGAAGGATGGCCTTGACGATACCGGGGATCGGGCCGGGCATGTCCTCGCAAAGGGTGAGGGCTTCCAGCCGTCGCCCCTTCTTGACAAGATTGCGGATGCCTTCCAGAAACTGGCCGGTCCGGATCTGGCCCCGGTGCAGGAACAGGGTCCGCTCAATGAAAATGATAAAGCCAAAGAGGCTGACGAGGAGAAGGACCCACATCATCGGGCCTCCCTGCCGTAGTAAACTGATGTTCAATTCAAACATAATGGGGAAGCATTCAGGGAAGAGCCTCCAGCCGACGGAGGGCCAAGGCTGCTCCCGGTAATCGCATATCGGTGATGAACTGGAAAATCTGGCGGCCCTTGGCAAGTTCCCCCTTCTCGATCTGGATATCCCCCAGTTCAAACAAAACCCGGGCGAGCCAGTAACGGGCCACTTCCTCATTGACGACGGACCTTGCCATATTGGCATCCCTGACAAAGCGCTCATGCAGGAGCCAATAGGCGGCCTCGCATCCCTGCAGGTCGCCCATCTGGCGGAGGGAGTGCCCCCACTTGAATCCGGCCTCCATGCGAACCGGCAGGGGAACCGTCGGAAGGAGGCAGTTGCGCTCGTAGATGATGGCGGCCATGTCGTACCGGGTCGAGTCCTGGCTTCCCAGGGCCATGAGGCAATCGGCCCGGCTGATTTCAGCCCGGTACCGTTCGGGATGGTCGGGATACTGGGTCAGGATTCGCTCATACAAAAGCAGGGCGGTCGGGAAATCATTGAGCCGCCGGGCGAGGTCACCCTGTTTCAATCGCGCAAAATAGACCAGTTCGTGGTCGGGATACTCGGAAACAAGGCGCTCGAGGATTCCAATGGCCTCCTGGAGATGGATGTTCAGGCCACGTTGTTCGGCATTCAGGGCCGCCTCCCAGAGGGCAATCGGGGCATACTCACTGGAGGGAAAGCGGTCCACGAGTCCCACCAGGCTCTGCTGTGCACTGACCAGATTGTCTTCACCGGATTCACTGCGCGATTCAACCAGGTAGGATAGAATGGCCGGACCACTCTCGGGATAGGCGGCCCGCAACTCTGAAAAGCTCTGGATCCCCTCGGCTTTCCGGCCCGAGGCGATAAGGGCCTCCCCTCGCAGAAGAAGCAAGTGGCTGCGGACTTCCTCGAGCAGGGAATCGGGAAGCCCGGTGTAGCGGTCACCGGAAAGGCTCTCCATCAGGAATTCCGTGCGGCGCACCGCCTCCGTGGCGGTTCCCGCCTCAAGGGTCAAGCGGGCCTCGAGCCATCGAAAACGCAAATCCAGGGAGGGGGAGAGTTGCGGATCCCCATCGGGGGGCTGGAGGATCCTTTGGATCCGTTCAAAGGCGAGGTCGATTCGCCCCTCCCGCCGGAGGTAATCGAGAAGGTTCCACTCGGCCTGCCAGCGGACGGATTCCTCGATGCGCGGATCGATGCTCGCAGCGTTGATCAATTCTGCCGCGGAAGCAGGCCGGTCCGCCTTGATTTCAGATTCCACCCGCTGGAAGAAGATGGAGGCGGCCCTGGCGGCGGGAGCATCGCGGAAAACGGCCCCGTAGGCATCGGAGGCGCTGGCGTAGTCCCCGTTGAGGAAATAGCAATCGGCGATCAGGATGCCGGTAATGAGCACTTGCCCGGGATCCTCCAGGCGCTGGCGCAACTGGTTCAGGAAATCAGCGGCGGTGCGGTACCTGGGCGGTGACTGGTTCCAGGAAACGTAAGCCAGAATCCACAGGGCCGTGTCGGCGAAGGCGGAGGAGGGGAACTGATCCAACAGGGAACGGGCGCTGGCTTCGGCCTGATCATTGGAACGATCCTGGGAAAGGAAATATGCCTTGTAGGCGAGGAGGCGGTCGATCAGGGGATGCGGCGGATCCTCTTCAAGCCAACCATCGATATCCTGAAGCAGGTCCTCCCGGAGCTCCGCCGTGGTGCTGTTCTGGGCAAGAAGGGTCATCGCCGTGGATTGCCGGGCGGGCGGGGCCTGTTCCCCGATGATCTGCTTGAGGGCCAACCGTCCCCGGGCCGAATCCGGCCCGGCGATGACGGCCAGCAGAAACAGCAAATCCGGCCGCAGGTTGAATTCACGCAGGGCCGGCATGGCCAGATGCTCATTCAAGACCTCGATGGCCGCCTGGGAGTCTCCCGAGCGGCTCAGCGCCATGGCCAGCAGGCGGGCCGCCTCAAAGCCGGCCCGTTCCCCCCTCATGGCCCGCACGGACTCCCGAAGGGCGCTGATTCCGGCCTCATCGTAGGTGCCCGCGGCCAATTCCTCACGGAACCGGATGATCTCGAACTGCTCCCGGACGAGAGGATTGGGGGCAAGGCGTCCAGCTTCCCGGAAAGCTTCGTTTGCCGCCTCCACGGAATCCCCGCGGCTGAGAATCAGCGCCTCCAGGAGGCGCAACCACGCAAGGGAGTCCGGATCCTGGATCCGGTCCCGCAATACGGGCAGGAGAGGTTCCACGGCATCCGGCCCCCGGGTAAAGTAGAGGTGGAGCCCCTCGAGGAGCGGGCGGGGCTGCAGGCCCGCCTCCCGCAGTCGCTCCCAGGAATCTTCCGCCATGGGCAAATCCCCGCGCGCAAGGGCAATGTGCAGGCGCTGGTTCAGGAGCACCTCAAGGGTTTCCGGGTCCGGATTTCCGGAAAGCAGGTTCCCGGTAAGGGTCAGGGCCACACCGAGGAATCCTTCCTCGATCGCGGTGCGGATCCCCTCCATGCCCCACTTCAGCCCGGCCTCCCGGACGCCCTCCGGTTGCTCCTCCGGGGACGGCACCAGCAATCCGGCTCCGGCCTGCCGCAGCGGCAGCAGGACACCGGCCACCAGAACGGTGAGCAGCAACATCGGGCCGACAGAAAACCGTTTAAACCGAGCCAACATGGGAAGGAAATACCGGAACAGTAGATGGAAGCCGCGAAACTGAGCAAGGTTCCTTTCCAAACAAATCCAAATCACTCCTTGAACATCCCGGTCGGACCCTTTAACTCCATCCACACTATGCAAGTGTTCTGCCCCAAGGAACCACAGCCGGAAAGCCGTGCCAGCGCGGATCCGGACTCGGTGAAGAAACTGACCGGACTCGGTCTGCAGGTCGTCGTTGAAGCGGGCGCCGGGCTGGCCAGCGACCATGAGGATTCCAACTACGAGGCGGCGGGTGCCACCATTTCAACGGACCGGGACGCTTCCCTTTCCTCCGCGGATGTGGTCTTTCGCGTGAATTCCCCGCAGGTGGAGGAAATCGGCAAGTTGAAGCGGGGAAGCCTGCACGTCAGCTTCCTGAATCCCTTCGCGCGAAAGGACCTGATCAAGGCCTTCGCGGAGGCCGGTGTCAACGCGGTGTCCATGGAAATGATGCCGCGTACCACGCTCGCCCAGAAAATGGACGCGATCAGTTCACAGGCCAACCTCGCCGGCTACTACGCCGTCCTCCGGGCGGCGGAGCGCTTGAACCGGATCCTTCCCATGATGATGACCCCTGCGGGGACCATCTCCCCGGCCAGGGTGTTCGTCATCGGCGTGGGGGTGGCCGGCCTGCAGGCCATCGCCACGGCCAAGCGGCTGGGCGCCCGCGTGGAGGCCTTCGACACGCGGCCCGTGGTCGAGGAACAGGTCCGTTCACTGGGGGCGAAATTCATCAAGATCGATCTCGGGGAAACCGGCCAGACCGACCAGGGCTACGCCAAGGAGCTGACCCCCGAGCAGATCGAGAAACAGCGCCAGGGGATGGCCAAGGTGTGCGCCCAGAGCGACATTGTCATCACCACGGCCAAGCTCTTCGGGCGGCCCGCTCCCACGGTTGTGACCGCGGACATGGTGGCCGGGATGAAGCGCGGCAGCGTGATAGTGGACCTGGCCGCGGAGACCGGGGGCAATGTCGAGGGCACCGTCGTCGATGAGGAGGTGATCACTGGAAACGGCGTTCGCATCATCGGAACGGGACGCCTCGAGGCCTGCCTCCCCTGCCACGCGACCCAGGTCTACGCCGCCAACCTCGCGAATTTTCTGGAGCACTTCTGGGACAAGGAGGCCGGAACCTTCACCTACCGGCTGGAGGATGAAATCCTGAAGGGCTGCCTCATCACCCATGAGGGGAACGTCCGCGACGACCGCTTCCGCGACTAGACTTTCATGAATACCGAATCCGAACCGCATTCACCATGGATCTGATACAACTCCTCTTTATTTTCGTGCTCGCGGCCTTTCTTGGTTATGAGCTCATCAAGAAGGTTCCCTCGCAGCTGCATACGCCGCTGATGTCGGGATCCAACGCGATCAGTGGCATCACCATTGTCGGGGCCATACTCGCCGTGAACGTCGAGACCAACGTCTTCACCCTGACGCTCGGGGTGCTGGCCCTGGTCCTGGCGACCATCAATGTCGTCGGCGGGTACCTGGTCACCGACCGCATGCTGGCCATGTTCAAGAACAAGGAGGTGAGGAAATGAGCGCCTCCCTGATCAACCTGATTTATATCATCTCCTCGATCCTCTTCGTCCTCGGGATCAAGATGCTGGGATCGGCCAAAACGGCCCGCCGGGGAAACCTGGTTTCCTCCGTCGGCATGCTGCTGGCCATCGTTGTCACCCTGCTGGACAAGGGACTTGATTATCGCTTCATCCTCGCCGGCCTGGTCCTGGGCGCGGTCATCGGGGCCTTGGCGGCCAAGCTGGTCAAGATGACCGCCATGCCGGAGATGGTGGCCCTGTTCAACGGATTCGGAGGGCTGGCCAGTCTCCTGGTCGGCTGGGCCGAGTATGAGAAGATCCGGGAAGCCGGTTTCCTGGCCTATTTCACGCACTCGGATACCCCGGCGACCTTCACCGCGACAGTCATTCTCCTCGCTGTGGTGATCGGGGGGGTTACTTTCACCGGCAGCGTGCAGGCATGGGGGAAGCTTTCGGGCAAACTGGGCAGCCGCGCCGTCATCATCCCCGCCCAGCGCATCATCAACGGGGCCATTGTCCTGGGCATCGTGGTCTGCTCCCTTCTGTTTGTCCTTGGGCGGGAACTCGAGCTGGAAACAGCCGTCCAGCTGGGTCTCTTCCTGGCCGTGGTGGTGCTTTCCCTGATCCTCGGGATCCTCGGGGTTCTCCCGATCGGGGGCGGGGATATGCCGGTCGTGATTTCCCTCCTGAACAGTTTTTCAGGCCTGGCGGCCGCCGCCGCCGGTTTTGTCATCCTCAATGACGTGCTGATCGTGGCGGGATGCCTGGTCGGCTGCAGCGGACTGATCCTGACCATCATCATGTGCAAGGCGATGAACCGCAGCCTGACAAACGTGCTCTTCAGCGGATTCGGGGCCGCCACCCAGAAAGCCGGCACCGAGGTCAAGGGGGAGATGAAGCCCGCCTCCATCGAGGATGCCTATTACGTCCTCGAGGCCGCCTCCTCGGTGGTCATCATTCCCGGGTACGGCATGGCCGTCGCCCAGGCGCAGCACGTGGTCAAGGAGCTGGGGGACCTGCTCGAGGAAAACGGGTGCGAGGTGAAGTATGCCATCCACCCGGTGGCGGGCCGCATGCCCGGCCACATGAACGTCCTCCTCGCGGAGGCCGACGTCCCCTACGAGCAACTGGTGGAGATGGACAATGTCAACCCGCTCATGCCCACGGTCGACGTGGCCATCGTCATCGGGGCCAACGATGTCGTCAATCCGGCCGCTTCCCAGGACGAGGCCAGCCCGATCTACGGGATGCCGATCATCAACGCCCATCTGGCCAAGACGGTCTATGCCCTCAAACGCGGCCAGGGGGCCGGGTTCAGCGGCCTCGTCAACCAGCTCTACTTCATGGAGAAAACCCGCATGCTCTATGGCGACGCCAAGGCCACCGTCAGCGCGCTGGTGGGCCAGTTCAAGGAAAGCTGAGGCCGCGGAGAGGCATCCTATTTCAGAAAGTACCCGCGCTGCTTTTCGCTGACCTGCATTCCCAGACGGTCCATGACAGTGAGCATGTCCTCCCAGACCTGTCGCTTGGCGTGCAGGCCCTGGTTGCGCAGCAGGTAGCTGGGATGATAGGTGGGTAGCAGGGGAATCCCCTTGAATTCCATCCACTGGCCGCGGATTTTCCCGATGCGGCGTTTCGGATCGTGGCCCAGGAGCCCTTCGATGGCCGTGTTGCCAAGGGCGACAATGACCTCCGGCTGGACGATCTCCAATTGACCGAGAAGATAGGGCAGACAATAGGCCATTTCCTGCGGTTCCGGCGGACGGTTCCCGATCGGGGAAGGCAAGGGCGGCCGGTAATTCATGATATTGGCGATGTAGACATCCTCCCGCTGCAATCCCATGGCCTGGATGATTTTTGTCAGGAGCTGTCCGGCCGGCCCGACGAAGGGCTCGCCACGGATCTCCTCGTCGGCTCCCGGGGCCTCCCCGCAGAAGAAAATCCGCGCATCGATATTGCCCACGCCAAAAACCACCTGCTTGCCGGGCTTCACCTGGGAGAGGCACCACGCATCGGTCAAGACTTGTCCCCGCAAGGCTTCCCATCGGGCTTGCCTGTCGCCTTCGGGCAAATCGACCACCGGTGCTTCCGGTACCTTGAGCTCCGGCTTGGCAACGGCCCTGGCCTTCTTTGGGGCCGTCTTCTCACCGGCAGGGGCTTTGGAAAGCTCCGGCACAATGGTTTGCCGGTCCCTTTCCGGAGCCCCTTCCTGCGCTTCCGACGCGGGGGAATCTTCCCGGGCCGCCTCCCGTAGAATGCTTAGCGCCTCTTCGGTCAGGAAGACCGATTTCTCCCCCTCCCTCTGCCGTCGGAGCAATTCATCATATACCGCTGCCAGTTCACGCCTCATGGAACGGGGCCACTTTCAAGCCGGGATCATTGTGCGTCAATCAAGAAGCCCGGCGGCCACCCGCAGGGGGACGCCGTCGAAGGAGCCGTTGCTGAAAAAGACGATGACCGTTTCCCTGCGCTCGGGCAGCGATTGCAGGAGGGCGGCTTCGAGCGCCTCGTTGGAGATGTGTGCCCGCGCTTTCGGGCCGAGTCGCGCGGCCATGCCGGGGAGGTCGATGCGGTCGGAATCCGGGTAGCGCTCGGCGCGGAAGACCGCGCCGAGGTGGACCTCGTCGGCCTCGTCGAAGGCGAGCTCGAAGGCGGTCTCATGGATTCTCCGGCAGGCGGTGTTGGAACGGGCCTCGAAGCAGAGAACCAGCCTGCGATCCGGATAGCGGTCCCGCAGGGAGAGAAGGGTCTCGCGGATCGCCGTGGGGTGATGGGCAAAATCCGTCATCACGGCGAGGGACCCCGTATCGGCGAGAACTTCCTGGCGTCGCTTGACCCCGCGGAACCGGGCAAGGCAGGAAAGATCAAGGGCGGTGGGATCGCGGAACCCGGCTCCGAGGGCGGCCCCGAGGGCGGCCATGGCCGCATTGCGAGCGTTATAGAGCCCCCAGAGGCGCCAGTTGACATGCCCCCAGAGGCGCCCTTCGTGGACGAGGTCGAATTCGCTCCCTTCCGGACCTTCCCGGAAGTTGGTGATACGGAGATTCGCCCGGTCACCGAGGCCCACGCGCAGGACGGTCGCCCAATCGATATGCAGGAGGTCCTCGAGGTTGGGATCGTCGCTGTTGGCGAGAATATGGCCGTTGCGCGGAACGATCTTCAGGAGGTGGGAAAAGTTGCGCTGGATATCCGCGAGGTCGCGGAAGATGTCGGCATGGTCAAACTCGAGATTGTTGAGAAGGACCACGTTCGGGCAGTAATGAATGAACTTGCTTCGCTTGTCGAAAAAGGCGCTGTCATACTCGTCCCCCTCGATGATGAAGGGCGCGGCCGTGTCGCCGGCATGGGCCCCCGCCGGAAGATCCTCGGGGACCCCGCCGATGAGGTAGCCGGGATCCAGCCCGTGCTCCCGCAGGATGTAGGCCGTCAGCGTTGTTGTCGTGGTTTTTCCATGCGTTCCGGCCACGACAACCGCCTGCCGCCTGCGCAGGATCTCATTCGCGAACAATTCCGGCAGCGAGACGAAGGGCACGGCCCGCGTCTCGAGCAGCCATTCGACTTCCGGATTGCCCCGCGTGTTGACATTGCCCACCACCACGAGGTCCGGCCGGAGTTTCTCCAGCCTGGCCGCGTTGTAGCCCTCCAGGATCTGAATACCGGCCTCGGCCAGCCGGTCGGACATCGGCGGATAGGTGTTCCGGTCGGCCCCGAGGACCTCATGCCCGAGGGAACGCATCAGCAGGGCCCCGTTGCCCATCCCGGTCCCGCAGATGCTCATGAAATAAATCCGCATGAGCCTCAAAAAGGCGCATCCAACAAGGCCTGACAATACGGAATTCGATAAGATTGGCGCATAAACTGTTGCCTCGGACAAAATTACCCGAATACCAATAGCCGGAGAAAACCATGAGCACACAGGCTTTCGTTTACAAAAAACCCTTCCCGCTCGGGGAGGACACGACAAAGTACCGCCTCCTGACCAAGGATCACGTCAGCGCGGGCGAATTCAAAGGCCAACCGGTCCTGCTGGTCGAGCCGGAGGGTCTGGAGCTGCTGGCCGGGGAGGCCATGCGGGACATTTCCTTCATGCTGCGGCCGGCCCACCTCGAGCAGGTGGCCGCCATCCTGGACGACCCCGAATCCAGCGACAACGACCGCTACGTCGCCCTGGCCATGCTGAAGAACGCCGAAGTCGCGGCCCGCGGCATTCTCCCCTTCTGCCAGGATACGGGGACGGCGACCATTGTCGCAAAGAAGGGACAGCAGGTCTGGACCGGCGGCCAGGACGAGGAATTTCTCAGCAAAGGGGTGTACAACACCTACACCTCGGAGAATCTCCGCTACTCGCAAACCGTGCCGCTGGACATGTACACGGAGAAAAACTCCGGGACGAACCTGCCGGCGCAGATCGACATTTATGCGGCGCCGGGGATGGAATACGAGTTCCTCTTCGTGGCCAAGGGCGGCGGCTCGGCCAACAAGACTTTCCTTTACCAGGAAACCAAGGCCCTGCTGAATCCCGGGAGCCTCGAAAAATTCCTCACGGAAAAAATGCGCTCCCTGGGAACGGCTGCCTGCCCGCCCTATCATCTGGCCTTCGTCATCGGCGGAACCTCCGCCGAGGCGAATCTGAAGACCGTCAAGCTGGCTTCCACGAAGTACCTGGATACCCTGCCGGACAAGGGGAACGAATTCGGCCAGGCCTTCCGCGACCGCGAGATGGAGGAGAAGCTCCTCAAGGCCGCACAGGCCAGCGGCATCGGCGCCCAGTTCGGGGGCAAGCACTTTGCCCTCGATGTGCGGGTCATCCGCCTGCCCCGCCATGGCGCCTCCTGTCCGGTGGGCATGGGCGTCTCCTGCTCGGCCGATCGCAACGCCAAGGCAAAGATCAACAAGGACGGGATCTGGATCGAGGCCCTCGAACCGGATCCGGGAAAATACATCCCCGAGCAATACCGCAAGCAGACCACATCCGGGGCCGTGAAAGTGGATCTCAACCAGCCGATGGAGGACATCCTCGCCACCCTGGACAAGTATCCGGTCACCACCCAGCTCTCGCTCACCGGCACCATCGTCGTGGCACGCGACATCGCGCATGCCAAGCTCAAGGAGCGCCTCGACAAGGGCGAGGGGTTGCCCGATTACATCAAGAACCATCCGGTCTACTATGCCGGTCCGGCCAAGACGCCGGAGGGCATGCCTTCCGGTTCGTTCGGGCCGACCACCGCCGGACGCATGGATTCCTACGTGGACCTGTTCCAGTCGCACGGCGGCTCCCGGATCATGATCGCCAAGGGCAACCGCAGCCAGCAGGTGACAGACGCCTGCAAGCAACACGGCGGATTCTACCTCGGCTCGGTGGGCGGGCCGGCGGCCATCCTCGCCCAGGACAACATCAAGAAGGTGGAATTGCTCGAGTATCCGGAACTCGGCATGGAAGCGGTCTGGAAGATCGAGGTGGAAAATTTTCCCGCCTTCATCCTGGTCGACAACAAGGGCAACGACTTCTTCCGGATGCTCAACCAGTGCCCGGTCAAGTGAGATAAACCATCCCCTTCATCCCCTTCATCCCTGATAAAATCAACGGGATTCCCTTGTTTTAATCAGGGATGAAGGGGATGAAGGGGATGGGGAGAAGTTACCCGATCGACTTCTGGTCGTCCAGGAACCGGGTATACTCCACCTCCAGCAGGTCCACGAGGCGCCCGAACTCCTCGACCACGGCGTGAAGGATTTCCGGCCTGGTGAGGTCCACCCCGGCCTTCTGCAACTGGTCCATGGGATGAGCGTTGCCACCGGATTTCAGGAGCTCCAGATAGCGCTCCACGGTGGCCTCCGGATCCTCCTGCATCTGCTTCATCAAGGCGGAGGAGGAGGCATAACAGGTGGCGTACTGGTAGACGTAGAAGGGGGAGCCATAGAGGTGCGGGATGCGGGCCCATGAATACATGTAGGGATCGTCCTCCGGAATGACGTCTCCATGGTAGGCGGACACCACCTCCTTCCAGAGTTCGGTCAACCGATCGGCGGTGATGCCCTCCCCTTCCTCGACCAGTTTGTGGGCCTGCATTTCAAAGTCGGCCATCATGGTCTGGAGGAAAAAGGTCCCCTTGATCGCGTCCAGCTGGCGCTCGATGAAGGCGATGCGTTCGCGGGGCTCATCGACGGTCTGCAGGAGCTTCTGCAGGAGGAGCTTCTCATTCAACGTGGAGGCCACCTCGGCGACAAAGATGGTGTACCGGTGCGTGGCGAAGGGTTGGTACTCCTGGGACAAGCGGGTATGCATGGAATGCCCCATTTCATGCGCCACGGTGAAGAAGTCATCGAGGGTGCCCTGGTAGTTGAGGAGGACGAAGGACCCGACCCCGTAGCGGCCCGTGTTGTAGGCCCCGGAGCGCTTGCCGGGCGTCTCGTAGACATCCACATAGCCGGCCTTGAACTGTTCGGCCATCTTGGTCTGGTATTCCTCGCCGAGGGGAGCGACCGAATCCACAACCAGCGGGACAACCTCGTCGTAAGGATATTTCTTGTCGTGCGGAACCAGGGTCACGTGCATGTCGCTCCAGCCGTAATCCTCGAGCCCGAGGAACTGCTGGCGCAGGCGGTGGTACCGCTGCAACTCGGGCGCCCCGGAGCGGGCCGCCTCGACGAGGGAGGTGACCACATCCACCGGGATGTTGTTGCCGTTCAACTCCATCTGCAGCGTGTTCTCATATCCGCGTGACTGGGCCAGCACCCACCCCTGCGAGAGGACCCCGCCATAAATGGAGGCGAAGGTGTTGCGCCGGTCCTGGAACTGCCGCATCCACGCTTCCTGCACCTTCCGGCGGTCGTCTGCATTCTCGAAAATGTTCAGGGCCTTGCCGTAAACGCCCGGAGTAATGGTCAGTTCCTCGCCGTTGGAAAGGGTGACAACGGGCCGATCGCCGTCGGCGTTGGTGAGGGCGCTGAAGATTTCCTCCGGGGCATGCCGCACCCGCCCGTGCAGGCTGAGCAGTTTCTCTCCCTGTTCGTCCAGGGTGTACTTGCCGGTCCGGTAGGTGTCGATGAGCCCGAAACGATATGGCTCCAGCTCCGGGTTGGCGTCAATCCAGCCCTCCATCGTCTCCTGCGGGATGCTCAAAATCTCCGGCGAAATCCAGGCAAGCATCGGGCTGAGTTTCGAATACAGCGCCATGATCTTCCCGTAGCGGCCGCGAATCTCGTTGTCGCGTGTGTCGAGATCCTGTACCTGGGCAACGTACCCCCACGCCTTGGTTGTCACCATGCCGGCCTCGTCCGAAAGTTTCATGGCCTTGAGCAGGGTCTCCGGACCTTCCAGAAGGCGGCCCTTGTAGCCGGCCAATTCGGTGAAAAGGGCTTCCATCCGGCTGACATCGGCCTCCCATTCTTCCCAGTCGGAGTAAAAGAGCTCGAGGTCCCACCTGTATTCAGCGGGGACCTGGTCGCGGGATTCATAAGTGAGCACTTCCGCCCCGTTCAATGCAGTCGATGTCGCCATGGCTAAATAAATCAGGGTGTGTCGAAAGGAGTTCAACATACCTATCGACAATAACCTGATTCCCGAAAAGTAAAGCTTGGGAACCAATTCCCTCGCACAGAGCACTCTACTTCGTGCGGGCGATTTCGACCAGGTCGACGAAGGACTTGGCCTTGAGGGAGGCGCCGCCGATCAGGCCGCCGTCGATATCCGGCTGGTCCAGTAGCTCAGATGCATTTTCCGGCTTCATGGAACCGCCGTAAAGGATGCGCACCTTGGCGGCCGCGGTGGCCCCGAGGAGAGCCTTCAATTCCTCCCGGATCATCTTGTGGACTTCCTGTGCCATCTCCGGGGTGGCGGTCTTGCCGGTCCCGATCGCCCACACCGGTTCGTAAGCGATCACCAGGTTCTCGGCGGAATCGGCATCGACCCCTTTGAGTCCCTCGATCAACTGGGTCTTGACCACGCTGATGGTCTCGTTGGCCTCCCGCTGCTCAAGGGTTTCGCCGACACAGAGGATTGGCTTGAGGGAACTTTCGAGGGCCGCCAGCACCTTCTCGTTGATGAAGGCGTCGCTTTCCTTGAAATACTCGCGCCGCTCGCTGTGCCCGATGATGACGAAGGTGCAGAAGAGGCTGCGCAGCATGACCGGGGAGATCTCGCCGGTGTAGGCGCCTTCCAGTTTCGGGTGCATGTTCTGCGCCCCCAGCTGGATGTTGCTGTCCTCGAGGGCCTTGGCACAGCTTTCCAGGGCGGTGAAGGGCGGGCAGACGGCAACCCCCACATCGGTTTGCTTTCCGACCGAAAGGTCGATCTCACGCACGAGGTCGGCTCCCTCGGAGCCGGTCTTGTTCATCTTCCAGTTGCCGGCGATCAGGTATTTGCGGATGGTTTTGGCCATTGTGATTGGATATCCTGGTTAGAAGAAAAGGCTCACAGTAGGAGGAGTTTATGCCTGGTCAAGGGCAACCACACCGGGCAGGGCCTTCCCCTCAAGGAATTCCAGGCTGGCCCCCCCACCGGTGCTCATGAAGTCCACCTGGTCGGCATAACCGCTCTTCTTGATGGCCTTGACGGAGTCCCCCCCGCCGATGATGGAGAGCGCCTCGCTTTCCGCCACAGCCTTGGCCACGGCAAAGGTTCCCTTGGCCGATTCGGCGATCTCGAAGATCCCCATGGGACCGTTCCAGAGCACCGTTTTCGCCTCCCGGACGGCCTGCTCGTAGAGCTCCGTGGTCTTGGGCCCGATATCGATCCCTTCCCAGCCGTCCTCAATGTCCCCTTCCTGGACCCGGGTCTCGCCGAGGGTGCCGGCCTTGAAATCGAGGGCGTTGCAGACGAGGTTGTCGACCGGCAGGAGAAAATCCACGCCCTTGGCCTTGGCCTTTTCGAGGGCGGCCTTCGCCGTTTCCACCTTGTCCGGTTCGGAAAGGGAGTTGCCCACCCTGCCCCCCTGTGCGAGGCGGAAGGTGTAGGCCATGGCCCCGCCGATGAGAATGCGGTCCGCCTTCTCCAGGAGGGCGTCGATCACGGTGATCTTGTCACTCACCTTGGCCCCGCCGAGGATGACCACGAAGGGACGCTCCGGCTTCGCCGTCTTTTCACCGAGAAAGGTCAGTTCCTTTTCAATCAGGAAGCCGCACACGCAAGGGCTCAGGTACCGGGTTACCCCTTCCGTGCTGGCGTGCGCCCGGTGGGCCGTACCGAAGGCGTCGTTCACATAGACCTCCCCAAGGGCGGCCAGTTGCTTCGCGAATTCCGGATCGTTGTCCGTTTCCCCCTTGTGGAAGCGGACGTTCTCCAGGAGAAGCACCTCCCCGTCCTGCAAGGCCGCCGCGGCCGTCTCGGCCTCGCTGCCAACGCAGTCCTTGGCAAAGGCCACCGGCTGGCCGAGTTTTGTGGAAAGGGCCTTGGCCACGGGGGCAAGGGAATATTCCTCCTTGCGCTCGCCTTTCGGCCGCCCGAGGTGACTGGCCAGGATAACCCGCCCCCCCTGCCCGAGCAGGTGCTTCAGGGTCGGCAGGGCCGCCTCGATGCGGGTGTCGTCCGTGATCGCGCCATCCTTGATCGGCACGTTGAAGTCCACGCGCACCAGCACGCGCTTCCCTTTCACATCAATGTCTTTAATCGTCTTCGTAGCCATGGTATTTTTAGACTAAGGACTAAGGACTTGGGTCAAGAGGATTCAGCCAAGGGTCTTTTGACCTTCGTCTTTCGTCTTTTGTCCAATTTTAAAAAAGGCCGCCCACGTGGCAAGTACTCTCACGGGGCGGCCTCCAAATTGCTTGTTTGTGGTCGCAGTCTCCTGAATTAGAGGCTGACCACCTTCTTGAGCAGGTCGACGACCCGGTTGGAGTAGCCCCATTCGTTGTCGTACCAGCTGACCAGTTTGAAGAAGGTGCTGTTCAGGCCGATCCCGCTGCCGGCGTCGAAAATGGAGGAGGACTTGCAGTGGATGAAGTCGGAGCTGACCACCTCGTCCTCGGTGTACTCGAGGATGCCCTTGAGCTCGCCCTCGGCGGCTTCCTTCATCTTCTGGCAGATTTCCTCATAGCTGGTTTCCTTCTCGGTCTTCACCGTGAGGTCCACCACCGAGACCGTCGGGGTCGGGACCCGGAAGGCCATGCCGGTGAGCTTGCCCTTCACTTCAGGAAGCACCAGGCCGACGGCCTTGGCCGCCCCCGTGGTCGAGGGGATGATGTTCATGGCCGCGGTACGGCCGCCCTTCCAGTCCTTGCGGCTCGGGCCGTCCACCGTCTTCTGTGTGGCAGTGTAGCTGTGGACCGTGGTCATCAGGCCTTCCTTGATGCCGAAGTTGTCGAGCACCACCTTCGTGATGGGCGCCAGGCAGTTCGTCGTGCAGGAGGCGTTGGAAATGATGGTGTCGCCCGCGGTCAGGGTGTCCTCGTTCACGCCGATGACGACGGTCTTCACCCCGTCACCCTTGCCGGGTGCGGAAAGGATCACCTTCTTCGCCCCGCTGTCGATGTGGCCCTGCGCTTTCGTGTCCTGCACGAAAAGTCCCGTCGACTCGATGACAATGTCCACCCCCAGTTCCTTCCAGGGCATGGCCGTGGGGCCCTCCTTGATGGCCAGGCACTTGATCTTCTGCCCGTTCACCACCAGGGTGTCGTCCTCCTCCGCGTCCGGGGAGCTCTTCTCGCTCACCACGGTGCCGTCAAAGCGGCCCTGGATGGAGTCATACTTCAGCAGATAGGCCAGGTTGTCGGCTGGTACCAGGTCGTTGATCGCCACGACCTCGAAGTCCTTGCCGAGGAGCCCCTGTTCCACCAGGGCCCGGAATACCAGGCGGCCGATCCGGCCGAATCCGTTGATTGCTATTTTCGTTGCCATATGTCTGTTCTTTTTAAGCTGATTTTCGAATGTACGGTGTCCGATGCCCCATCAGGCGCATGGAAGACAAACCTTCTGCGCCTTTCAGGAGTCTTGGCAAGGGATAAAGATCGGAATGGGGGCTTGCCAAGGAATAAATTTGGTTAATTTCGGGCGCAAAAAGCCATTAAGCCAGCTAATGCTGGCACATTGGCGAAAGATACGCAAACCCTCTGCGGACCTAATCCTTGCCGAAAGTCTTTCTTATTGCAATTTGAGAGGCTGCAATCCATTGAGGATGAATTGTAAAGCTCGAATCCAAATGAATTCCAACCCCCCTGAAGTGGCAGTCCCATGAGCGGTTCCCGCATTGTCCGATTACCTGAACACATACTGGAAATAGTGAGCGACGCCGGAGAGGGCGCGCAAAAGGCGGCGGTCAGTTTCGCGCAGGTGTGCGCGAAAGCGGGCAACGGCCTCTGGACGGTGGAGATCATCCCCTCGGAGATCCAGCCGCCGCCGCACACGACAGGGAGCGCGAGCGGCAACCGGATCCGCATGGCGGAGAAGCCGGTGACGAACGTGGGGAACCTGGCGAACGTGGTCTTCGCGTTCAACGAAATGGCGCTGCTGAGCCGCTTCGAGGCGGGGACGGTGGCGGACGACGCGCTGATCCTGATCGACGACCAGTGGGCGGAGCACGAGATCGAGGCCTACCGTCAATCCTACGCGAGGGTGCTGGCGGAGGTGCGCGGGCGCGGCTGCACGGTGCTGGAAATCCCGCTGGAGAAGGAGACCCTGAAGCACGTGGACAATCCCCAGCGGGGGAAGAACATGTTCGCGGTCGGGCTGCTCTCCGCGCTCTACAACAAGGATCTGGAGATCGCCAAGGGGGTGATCGGGGACGTCTTCAAGAAAAAGAGCCGGGAAGTGATCGACACGGCGGTGAAGCTGGCGGTGGCCGGCTACCAGTGGGGCCTGGAGCATTTCGAGACGACCTTCGAGGTGCCGGCGGTTCCGACGGAGGTGGAGAAGGTGGCCATGAACGGCAACACCGCCCTGGCCCTCGGGGCTGTGGCCGCGGGCTTCGACCTCTGCTCGATGTATCCGATCACCCCGGCCACCTCGGCCTCGCATGTACTCTCGGAGATTTTCGAGGATTTCGGCGGCTTCGTCCACCAGGCGGAGGATGAAATCGCCGCCATCGGGGTGGCCCTCGGGGCCTCCTACGCAGGGAAGACCGCCCTCACCATCACTTCCGGCCCGGGCATGGCCCTGAAGACCGAATTCCAGGGACTGGCCGTGATGACGGAGACCCCCCTGGTCATCGTCGACGTGCAGCGCGGCGGCCCCAGCACGGGCCTGCCGACCAAGATCGAGCAGGGCGACCTGCTGCACTGCCTGTACGGTGCCCCCGGGGACGCCCCGAAGGTGGTCATGGCCGCCAGCACGATCGAGGAGTGCTACTACATTTTGTCGGTTGCCCGGAAGATCGCCGAGGAATTCCGCATGCTCGTGATCGTCCTTTCGGATGCCAACCTGGCGACCGGCCAGCAACTCTTCGAGCGTCCGGATGTATCCAAGACCCCGCGCCGGGCGCCGCTGGACCTGAGTCCGGTGCCGGAGGGGACCCTCCCCTACGACTGGGACGAGACCACGGGCCTTTCCGCCCGGCTGATCCCCGGCCAGCCCGGGGGCATGGGCGTCATCACCTCCCTGAACCACGACCGCAACGGCAAGGCCTGCTACGATTCCGAGCGCAACCAGCGCGCCCATCAGATGCGCAGCCGCAAGCTCGCCGCCCTGCAGAAGAGCCTGCATCCCCCGGCCATCCACGGCGCGGAGGAAGGGGACCTTCTCCTGGTCGGCTGGGGCAGCACCCGCGGCGCCATCGAGGAGGCCGTCGACATGGCCCGCGCGGAGGGCGTTTCCGTTTCCTCGGTCAACATCCAGTTCCTGAGCCCCCTGCCCCCCGGCCTGAAGGATATCTTCTCCCGCTTCAGGAAGGTCATGACCGTCGAGCTGAATTACAGCGACGACTGGGACGACCCGCTGATCACCCCCGAGAGCCGGCGTTACGGCCAGCTGGCCCAGGTCCTGCGGTCCCACACCCTGCTCGATATCGACTGCTACGCCAAGGTGCCCGGCCGCCCCCTCATGCCCGTCGAAATCTTCAACGAAATCCGCAAACAGGCGGAAGCAAAGGTACATGCCACTGCTTAATCCAATAAAAAATCGGTCCCGGTCCCGATCCCGATTTGAATTAGAAAAGAGAAACCATGTCAGCGATCATACAAGAATGCCTCGAGGAAACCTGCGCGATCCATTCCCACAGCCTGGAGGATTATGAGTCCGAGACCCCGCGCTGGTGCAAGGGCTGCGGCGACCACGGGGTGCTGGCGGCCCTCCAGCGGGTCATGCGCAAGAACAACGTCGACCCGGAGAACGTGGTCACGGTTTCCGGGATCGGGTGCTCCAGCCGCCTCCCGCACTACCTGAAGACCTACGGGTTCCACGGCATCCACGGCCGGGCCCTGCCGATCGCCACCGGGGTGCGCCTGGCCCGGCCGGAGCTGAAGGTCGTCGTTACCATGGGCGACGGGGACTGCTTCAGCATCGGAGGCAACCACTGGCTGCACGCCATCCGTTACAACATCAACGCGGTCGTCCTGGTGCTGGACAACGAAATCTACGCCCTGACGAAGATGCAGGTTTCCCCGACCACGCCTCCCGGCCAGAAGACCAACACGACCCCCAAGGGCGCCTATCTGCAGCCCATGAACCCGATCGGGGTCGTCGTCGGGATGACTAATGTCTCCTTCGTCGCCCAAAGCGCGACCTGGCTGCCCGCCCACCTGGACGCGACCATCGAGCGGGCTTGGGAACACAAGGGGCTTTCCTTTGTCCGCATCCTGCAGCGCTGTCCGGTCTTCATGCCCCAGGCCTACGGGGAGGGCGGCTTGAACTTCCCGGTGGTCTTCCTGCAGAACGAGGACGGCATTCCCGTTCATCCCGGACTGCTCAAGCGCGGACCCGCCCAGGCCCACAACCAGCGGGACATCGACTCGGCCCTCAGCGTGGCGGCCAAGACCGACCCCGCGCCGATGGGACTCATCTACCACAATCCGAGGCTGCCGGCCTACGAGGACCTCCGCAACAGCCGGGCCCCGCGGCCGGACCATGAAACTTTCCTCAAACGCCTCAACGGCGTGATGGACCGCTACGCGGTTTGACAACCCCATCCACCCATGGACGAGAAGCAAATCCTGCAACTGGTCGAAGACGTCTGGCACCACCACTGCTCCGCCCTTGAAGAAGCGCTGGATGAAACAATCCGCGCGCTCCGGAACCTGCTGCGCCTCGATGAATACCACCGGCACGGGCATGAGGAGGAACAGCTGGAGCAATCGCTCGGGAAATATGGATCTTCCAACCTGAACCTGTCTTCCCTCTCCAAGGTTCTCAGCAGCTCCGCTTCGACGCGCAGCATGCCGAGGGAGCGCCTGCAGCGCGTCAACGGGCTCCTTGAAAAGCTGGAGGAGACCCGGAAGATCTGCGCCGGGGCCCCCGCGGATTATCCGCGCGCGGATATCGATGAGGAGGAATCCGCAATCCATGAAAAGGCCGAGGCCCACTTGAACCACATGGCAGGGATTTTCTCCAGCATCCGCATGGCCCAGCTGGAAATCCGCTCCAAGTACAATCCGGCGGCCCATGATCCGGTCTTCACGGATTTCACCTGGCGCCAACTCAGCCCTTCCGAGTTGCGGATGTGTCCGCCGTTCCTGATCCTTGCCCGTCTTGGCAGCCAGAGCGGGGAGGCCCTGCGCAAGATCATGTCCCTTCTCGAAAGCCGCAAGCCGTTCAAGATCGCGGCCCTGCGCTCGACCTTGCGCAAGGAATACTCCCCCACATCGGATCCCAGCGTGCCCGCCACGATGGCGGTGGAAACCCTTCCCCTGGCCATGCGCGGGGTCTACCTGCTCCAGACCTGTGTCGCCGAACCGCAGTTCGCCAAGCACATCTTCGAGGCCCTCACTTCGCCCCGCCCCACCCTCCTTTCCATGCTCGCCTCGAAGGAGGACGAGGATGAGGCGGGCTTCCGCCTGCGCGCCGAACGGGCCATGCGCTCCCGCGCCTTCCCCTTCGTGGTCTACGATCCCGACCGGGCCCGCGGCTTCGTCTCCTGCTTCGACCTCTCCTGGAATCCCCAGGCCGGGGAGACCTATACCTTTGCCGATTTCGCCGCCGGGGAGGAGGATTATGCCGGGGAATTCAGCGATCCGCCGGCCGAGGCTCGGCCCGACGACCTCGTCCCGATCAGCGAGTTCCTTGAACTCACCCGCCATCAGCGGCTGGGCAAGCTTCCCTGCGTTTATGCACCCGGCAAAGACGGGCAAAGCGTGCCCATGGTCGTCTCCCCCGCCGTCGTCACGCAGACCTCCGACCAGGTCCATCTCTGGAAAACGCTCCAGGAAATCGCCGGCACCGACAATCCCCACGTGAAATCAACCAAGGACGATCTTCAGGCCGCCTTCGGGGCCGAACAGAAGGCCCTCGAGGAAAAGATGCGCAATGACCTGGAGCGGAAACTCGCCGATCGGGAGAAGCAGGCCGTTTCCAACACCATCCGGCAGATCGTGGCCCGTTTCACCGGAGTGGATCCGGGCAATATCTGAATTGGTTCCTATGGCCCGAAGCCCGGGCCGCGTACCGGCCCCTCGTCCTGCCGCCAGGCCTCCATCTGCTCAGGAGTGAGGATCGACCCGAGGCGCTGCTCAATAACGCTTCGCATGTCATAGGATTCACCGGTCTGCCGGGAGATCATCATTTCCTGGGCGGCGTGGTGGACGGTATCATAGACCTGTTCCTGCTGCTCCGGTGAGAGCGCCGCCACCTGGTTCAGCCGGATCACCTGGGTGGTGGCCATGAGTTCCGCCCGGTTGTAGATCTCCTCCTGGGATTCCGCGAGATACTGTTCAAACTGTTCCTCCGTCAAAATCCCGGCAACGGCCTCGTCGAGGCTGAAGGGCTCGACCTCCTCCCCGCGGCGCTGAGCGCGGAAGATCTCCATTTGCTTGCGGAAGACCTCCGCGAGCCGCTCCCGCTGGGAAAGGTCGAGTCCGTAGGCGATGGCCATCTCATCCACCCGGCGGGCCATCCGCTCCTCCATGTGCCGGATGTAACCGCGGCGCGGCGCCGCCTCCGACTCCGCGGGCGGTTCCTCGGAGGTTTCCGGGGCGGCCTGCGGGCGCGCATTGGCCCGTTCGGCCCGTAAACGGGCGATCTCGAGGTCCTGTTCGCGCAGCTGCTCCCGGAGTTTCCCCTCGCGCTGCTTCAAGGCCTCCAGTTCCGCCGAAGCGGCCGGGACATCCGGATCCGCCACCCCGGGAACGGGATTGGACAGGAAGAGGAAAAGACCGCTGCCCGCGGCCATTCCCAGCACGAAAACCAGCCCCGTGAACACAATACGCTTCATTCCGCCAATTCAAAGTTGCCCGCCCGGTAAAGGCAATTATTCAATTAAATGGAATGATCGAACATGACCCGCAAGAAAAGTGCTTCCGCGCGCCGGGAGGGGCTATCCTGAGCTACACGATCGAGGGGGACCGGCACCTCTTCGACCACACCGAGGTACCGCCCGAGTTGCGCGGCCAGGGCGTCGCCGCCGAGCTCGCAACGGCCGCCCTCGAGCACGCCCGGGAAAACGGTTGGCGGGTGGTCCCCGCCTGCTCCTACATTGAGGTCTTCATCCGCCGCAACCGCGAATATGCGGACCTGGTGGAGTCGTGATCCTTCCCTTTCCGGCATTGAACCCGAACACCCTCACCCATCAGCGATGTACAAACTGACGAGTTATCTGCTCCTTGCGGCAGGAGTCCTCATGGGTCCCCCCTTGCTCAAGCAAAACTGATTGACGACTGGGACCACCGGCATCCCCTGCCCCACAACCAGAACCTCTGGAATGCGGCCTGCGGCAACGGCACCCATGTCGTGACGGGATTGGGCGGCGTGCTGACCAGCAGCACGGACCTCATCGAATGGGACTCCCGTTTTTATCCAGAACTGGTATCCCTCGACGGGGTGGTTTTCGCCGAGGGCGGGTTCCCTGCCACCAGCCGGGCGGGGAAAATCCTGCGGTCCTCCGACGGGCGGCAATGGACGGTATTACCCGACCGGCACCGACCGGGCCTTGAACGCCGCCGTGTATGCCGTTGGCCGCTACGTCCTGGTCGGGGAATCCGGAGTCACCGCCACCTCCACCGACGGGGAGAACTGGACCCCGGGGGATGCCGGCGACGAGCCCTCGTACTTTGGCATCGCCCGCGGGGCGGGCCGGTTTTTCGCCGTCCCCACGGACGGGATCGACCGGGAGATCCACGACACCGGAACAACCGAATACATCCATGCCGCAGCTTTCGGGGACGGGCGCTGGGTGATGGTGGGAAGGGAAGGCCCGGTCGTTACGTCCACCAACCTGGACATCTGTCAGGAACAGGTGATCACTTGGGATGCGGAGGATCCGGTATGGCTCGAAGGCATCCCGTTCTGGGCCGTCGGGGGCCAAGGCGATATCCTCCAGTCCGGGCAGGTTGCCGATCCGCCGGAATTCTCCATCCTTCCCTCGCAAACGGCCAACGAGGTCCTCCTGCAGGTGCGCGGCACCGCGGGCACCCGCTGGGATATCCTCTATTCCCCCGACCTGACCCCGGGAAACTGGAGCAAGCTCAACACCATCTCGCTGGAAACGGAAACCGAAATCCTCGGCGATCCCGTCCCGGGCAACCGCTTCCACCTCCTCAGCGAGCCGGAGTGAGTGAAAATTCCACTACACCGGCTCACGGTTCCGCGTCCACTTTGATACGCAGGAACGTCCCCGGGTCCGGCCCGGGAACCGTGAAAGCGGCGGCATAATCCGTGGCCGTCACCTCGGTGATGCGGATGCTTTCCCAGGGCATTGACTCCCACTGGGAGAGGTTTGCGGACCACTGCACCTCCGGAAAGCCGGCTTGATGGGCGACGCGGAAGCGGCCGGTTTCGCCGGCATCGAGCTGCAGGCTCTCCGGCGAAAACCGCTGCGGATCGGTTCCGTGGAGAAATTCGAAGGTGTTGAGCAGGCGGTCAGAATCGGGATTGGCGAGCCGGCCCCAGACGGTGGCTTCCATGGACGGATCGGCAACCACAAAGGACCCGAACTCGTTCTCCGCCCACTGCAGGTAGGCCGGATCCTCCGCGTCCACCAACTCCAGTTCAATCTCCATGAAACCGCTGAACCAGCCGCTGTCGGCATGGAGCTGGAACCGGTACACGCCCGGCTCGGGAAGATGGACCAGGGTGTGGATGGCGGATTTGTCCTGGAAAACCGCTACCGGTCCGCCCGTCCTGGACCAGCGGACAAAGCTGCCCGACAGGTCGTCAACGCCCCAGTCGACATCCGCGCACAGGAGGGCGTAGGCCCCGGTTCCCAGATACAGCTGGCGGAGCCCGGCGGGGATGGTCAGGGAGACATCGGCCAACTCACGCCCGGTGCGACGGAAAAACTGGTCGCGGTAGAGGGATGCCGGCTCCAGGGTATCGCCGGTGCCCGCCCCCTCCACGTAGTCGGCCGGTGAAGTCCGGAAAGTGCTGACGCCAATGTCGACCGATGTAGTGGTCCCGCTGGTACCGATAACGAACCCGTACCCGTACTGGTCGGAGCGGACGACGTTGCTGTGGTTCGGGGGGGCGCGCTCCCCGCGGGTGTTCCAGTAAACCGAGTTGGTCGAGGTCAGCCCGTGGGCCACCGTGCCCCACTGGGCGCGCCAGCGGGCGTCATAGAAATCCCGGTCCGCCTCGGCCATGTCAAAGAGCATGGACTGGGAAAAGTGCATGTGGTGGTCGCTGCCGCTGCCGCTGGTGACCCCGGTGCCGGCGGTTTGCCGCTTCGTTTCCTGCGTCAGGACGCGGTGGAACACGTTGCCGGAGTTGCGCATGTGGGACTGGACGATCCCGTGACGCTGGTAGCGGGCCGCCGAATCCACCATCAGGACCTCCTGTGCGTTCTGGAACCGGTAGGTGTAGCCGTTGCCCCCTCCCCCACCGTACTGCACCTTCTGCAAGTCGCAGTCGCGAAGGGTGATGTTGCGGCTGTGCAGCACGAGAATGCCGTTGGAGAGGATGTGGGTGCCGAGAGTGTTGCCGTCCGCCATGAAGGAATGCACTCCGCGGATCCAGCCGTGCCGGACGTTTTCAAAGACGATCAGCCAGGAGTTGTGAACGTCGTAGGCGCTCATGCTTGGATTGCTGTAGTCGTTTTCCGCCCAGCCGGTGGTTCCCGGATGCTCCACGTTGCCGATGGATAGATGCTCGATCCCCACCATGGCCAATTGTGGATGGGTGCGGTAAACCGCGGCATTGTCGCGGGTCTTGATCGCGTAGCGAAGCGGTGTGTCGATAACCAGTGTCGAAGTATCGTATTCAATATCCACAATTTGCCGGTAAAAGGCCACCCCGCCCAGCGCGGATCCCTGCCCGAGCCAGTAGTCGGTGGTGTCCATCATGTGCTCGGTGATCCATTCCGGCGTGGCCTCGGCGTGGATCACCACGGGCTCGCCAACGAAGAAGGACCGTGCATCGGCCACCGGGATCCGGGTCACCGGGCCGAGGAGATCGGCGGTCACAGGGATTTTGGCGGAGGTGCTGTTCAGCCAGCTGCCCGCCCCGTTGCCGACGCGCAGGATGGCCTTGTTGCGCATCGAGGTCGAGGTGTTGAGGATCCGCGTCTCCCCCATGCCGGCCCCGCGCAGGATGATTCCGCCGGAACCGATGGACAGGCACTCCATCGCTCCCGCCGGAGGGGCGACCCGGTAGAGCCCCTCCGGCAGATACACCACCCCGCCGCCGGAAGCCCCGCAGGCCTCAATGGCCGACTGGATGGCAAGGGTGCTGTCAACCAGGCCCCCGGCGTCCGCCCCGTAATCGAGGACATTGAAGACAGGTCCTTCCGGCCAGGGAAGCGGAATTTCGCCATAGCCGAAGCCGGCGTGGGAGAAGTCCTGGACAAACAGGTCCTGATTGAAGACGACCGTGTCCCCGGGCGGGACCCAGCCCACCGGATAGAGCGTGCTGCGCCAGGCATGGGCCGCCATGGCCGGCAGGAGAAGCAGCAGAAAAAAAGGGGGGGATGCCTTCTTCATTGTCGCGAAGGGCGGAAGAAAGGGATCAGGGCAAGTGGATCCATGCGCCCCCGGCGGAGACATGCGCCTGCGGCAGGTAGAGGTACTTCTTCATCGCATCCCAGTAGACGAACGGCTCGATTGGGTAGATCCATCCGAGAAAGTCCCCGGTGTACACCCAGCCGTCCTCCTCGATTGGATAACCGGCCCATGTGTTCGGGTCCTCCAGCTCGCGGGTTTCAAAGACGGGAACGGGCCCGCTCCAGTCGACAAGGAGCCGGGTCTGTTCCTGTGTATCGATGATTTCCATGACACCGTCGGCAATGGAGGTCCACGGGCTGTTCAGGACCGGCCAGCTGGTGTAGTCCACTGCCGCCCCGTCCACCTCGAAAAGCGGAACGGAGAAATCCGGAACCTCCAGCGAGTCGTTGAACTGCATGGAAAGGCCGTGACCGGAGGGCGTGGTGTAGCCGATGCTGCCGGTGTCCCAATCAACGGAAACGGACTGCGCCATGACCGCGCCCATGAAATCGTCCACGGTCGGGTATTCACTGGCCGTCCCGCACACGAAGAGGAAGCCGGTCTGCCAGCGCACCCCGTCGGTTCCCCGGCTGATGATCAGGTTCAGGCCCGTCATGGTCCGGCGGTCGCGGATCCAACCGGGCTGCAGGACCTTGATGGCGATGTAGGTGTCCCCGATGGTGAGCGAGATCCAATCCTCTCCCCAGGCGTCGGAATAAACGGGTCCGGTTGAAGGAATGCGGATCATGGCCACCGCGAGAGGAGTCTCCGCGCGGGTTCCCGCGCCGGACCAGAGGATCGGATACTCCAGCCACGGATCTTCCGCGGGGATATCGAAGGCGACGATGGCGGCATTCCGGTGCTGCACCACCTGCATGAAGGGGGAAAGGCGGCTGGTCCAGTCGTACTGGCCGGCCGCGCTGTTCCAATAGGGATGCATGACCGAGAGGTACCGCATCACGGCGGAGGATTCCCAGGCGATGGCGAACGCGTCGTCATGGACCAACTGCCGGTTGCCGAAGACGTTGAGCCCGTTCATGTCCATCCGGTACACCCCGGAGCTCATGGCGTAGGACTCCGTCCGGTAGGTGGTCCGCATCACGTGCAACGGATCCTCCTGGAAAAAGAAGGGATGCTGGTCCTGAAACTCGTAGGGTGTCTCCACCGCCCCCGCGGCAATGCGGTCCATGACCGTAGTGGGTCGCCAGCCCGTGAGGGCTAGGATGAACTCGGGCGAGGACGGGTTGACGACGTTGGCCGCATTGTAGCCGCCGAAGCCCCAGAATAACCAGTGGATCCATTGCGATCCGCTGCCGAGGGCCCCGTCGAGAATGGCATTGGGACCGCGACTGTAGGGCGGCAGGAGGATTTCCTCGAATGAAGAGAGGGCCAGCAGGGTGAAATGATAGGCCAGCATAGCCTCCGCGATGGCCCGGATGTCCGGATCCTGCGCCAGGTCGTACAGGTTCATCCAGGCCGCCACCTTGTAGAGGTCGTAGGTCGGGGAGAGAAACTCGGTGTATCCACGATCAAATACACTTTGCCCGTAGGCGGAAAGGGCCTCCTTGACGGCGGCCATCACTTCACCACTACCGGTTGGTTGCCCGCCCCAGGTCCATGTCCCGTTCGGAAAGGACTCCGCCATGAGCCAGGCGGTGGACCAGAGGAGCACCTTGTGGTTCTCCGTGTAGTCCAGGTTCCACTCCTCGACCGCTTCCCCGTCCGCCTGGATGAGGGACCGCTGCTGGGTGCTGAATTCGTTTTGCGCCAGCTTGTAGCAGCGGATCTTGTACATCGCGTTGAAGGGATCATCCAGGGCGCCGAGGCCGCTTTCCGCGACGAAGGCCAGGGCCTCGGCGTCCGTCGGGTCCGCGGCCAGGCGCGCCGCGGCCACCCCGTAATCCTGCTTGCCGCCCCCGTATACGAGCGGCATGCCCCGGAGCGATTCCAGGATCGTCTCCGCCCGCGCTGAAAAATCCTGCCCGGAGGCGGAAATGAAGGCCGGGAAAAGAAGGAATAAGGAAAGCAGGAAAGCAGGAGAATTGGGGTATGGTTTCATTGGGTAGAGAAGATTCAACTCCTCAGCTTGTAAACCAGCCGGCCTGGAAGGTAAAGCAATATTCCGGAAGGATCAGCCCTCCGGGCGCAGGCGCGCCTTCAGGGTCGTGACAAACTCCGGGCTGGTCCCGCAACAGCCGCCGATAAAGGAGGCCCCGGCGGCAATGGCCGCCTCGGCGCCCTCGGCAAAGGCTGCGGGCGTCGTCGGGTACACCAACTCGCCCTCCAACCGCTCCGGCAATCCCGCGTTGGCCTTGACCCAGACCGGCAGGCCGCTGGCCGCCTTGAGCCGTTTGGCAATGGCCGCGAAGCCCTCGATACCCTGCCCGCAGTTGGAGCCGATGATATCGATCCCGGCCTCGACAAAGGCTTGCGCCTGCTGCTCGGGCGTAACCCCCATCATCGTCCGGTCCTTGTCCGCCCCGGAGTCGTAGACCATGCACGCGGCCACCGGCAATCCGGTGGCCCTCGCCGCCCGGATGGCGATCAGCGCCTCCTCGAGGTCGGCCATGGTCTCGACCACGATGGCGTCGGCCCCGCCCTCGGCAAGCGCCGCGGCCTGCTCGGTGTACGCTTCTTCGAGCTCCTCCGCGGTCACTTCCTCCATCATGAGCATCTTGCCGCTGGGGCCCATCGAGCCGAAGACGCGCGCGCGATCCCCGGCCGCCTCCTTGCTGAGCGCCGCCCCTCGCCGGTTGATCTCCAGGGCCAGGTCCGCGATCCCGTGCGATTCGAGGACAAAGCGGTTGGCCCCGAAGGTGTTGGTCAGGATGATGTCGGATCCGGCCTCCACGTAGGCCCGGGCCACCGACTTGACCTTGTCCGGCTCGTCGAGGTTCCACTTGTCCGGGCAGCCACCGGGCTTCAGCCCGAGGGCGAACATTTGCGTGCCCCATGCCCCGTCGAGGATGACCGGGGCCCTCTCCATCAGTTCAGCAATGAGCGCGTTCATACCCAACTCCTCCTAAGCAGGTTTGCTTGAAGCGTCAAACACGGAAGAGGGCACTGGACCGGTCCACGGTCCAGCACCGGAAAATCCAGATCAGGAGCGAGGAAGGCCGATCACTCCAGATCGAAGCGGTCCGCGTTCATGACCCTGGTCCAGGCGGTGACGAAGTCCTCCAAAAACTTCTCCTTGTTGTCGTCCTGGGCATAGACCTCCGCGTAGGCACGCAGGATGGAGTTGGACCCGAAGACGAGGTCGACGCGGGTGGCTGTCCACTTCACCTCCCCGGACTTGCGGTCGCGGATTTCATATAGGTTGGACCCGGTCGGCACCCAGGTGTAACGCATATCCGTGAGGTTGGCGAAGAAGTCGTTGGTCAGGGCACCCTCACGGTCGGTAAAGACCCCGTGCTTCGTGCCCCCGTGGTTGGTTCCAAGGACGCGCATGCCGCCGACCAGCACCGTCATTTCGTGGGCGGTCAGGCCCAAAAGCTGGGTGCGGTCGAGGAGCAGCTCCTCCGGCTTGACGGCATACTCTTTCTTCAGCCAGTTGCGGTAGCCGTCGGCGATGGGCTCAAGCACGTCGAAGGAGTCGGCATCGGTCTGTTCCTGGGTGGCGTCCCCGCGCCCGGGGGCGAAGGGAACGGCGATGTCGAAGCCGGCGGCCTTCGCCGCCTGCTCGATACCGAGGTTGCCGGCCAGGACGATGACGTCGGCCAGGCTGGCCCCGGTTTCGGCGGCGATCGGCTCGAGCACCTTGAGCACCCTGGCCAGGCGGGCCGGCTCGTTGCCTTCCCAGTCCTTCTGCGGGGCCAGGCGGATGCGGGCGCCATTGGCGCCTCCCCGCATGTCCGAGCCGCGGAAAGTCCGCGCGCTGTCCCAGGCGGTGGACACCATTTCGCTGATGCCGAGCCCGCTCTCGGCGATGCGCGCCTTGACGGTATCCACATTGTAACCGGTGGGGCCGGCGGGGACCGGGTCCTGCCAGATCAGGTCCTCTTCCGGGACATCCGGACCGATGTAGCGAACCTTCGGCCCCATGTCGCGGTGCGTCAGCTTGAACCAGGCACGGGCGAAGGCGTCCCGGAAAGCGTCCGGATCCTTCTGGAAGCGCTCGGAAATCTTCCGGTAGACGGGATCCATCTTCATGGCCATGTCCGCGTCGGTCATGATCGGATTGTAGCGGATCGAGGGATCCTCCACATCGACCGGCTTGTCCTC
>JBNGDP010000031.1:0-28256 GCA_049975345.1 Oceanipulchritudo sp.
TAAAATCGGTTTCGTTCTCATTTACTCCGCCGGAAGATCAAAGACGGCACCTATCTGAAAAAGAATCGTCTCATCCGCTGGGGCAATCTGAACCTCAAGAAAACTGCCATGATAGGTGACATCAATAAAACTGTCCAACACGGGATGTGCCGTTACTTCCCATGGCCAGACACCCGACCGCAATGGAATCCGCATGGTGCCATCAAGGACAATTGGATGGAGCCCTGAGGAGGCCGCTTGCGGATCACCAAAGACGGACAGCTCAACCAGGTTGGCCAATCCATCGCCGTCAGCATCCTCAGCCAACCAGTCCTTGAATTCAGCTAGTCTGCCGGGATGGTATATCCCGAGAACCTCAGTTCCGCCGTAGTATTCGTCGAGCCGTGAGCGTGTATATGGCATGGCCTCAAGGAAGTTGCCGAAACCCAGGGCCAGGGGATCGGCTTGTTCATGAAGATAGGATTCCAAGGTGTTCCGCAGGCTTTCAAGGATGGCCTGATGTCCCGCATCGTCCGCCAGATTGGTCAGGGAATATGGATCGGCCACCATGTCGTATAATTCTTCAGATGGCCGCTTACCCATGCAGCGTGCGTAGATTTCCGGCATCCCCGCTTGATTGGCCTTGATAAAGGTCTTCGAAGGACTGGCGTCAATGTCCCGGTAATTTGGCGGGTCCCCGGCCGGCCAGCGATCAGGGGCAAAGTTACGGATATAAAGAAATTCAGGTGTCCGAATTCCCCGCATGGGATATCCGAGCATGTCGGGGCGACAGATGGTATGACGGGTGAGGTAGAGCGGGACCCATTCCCGTCCGCCACCGTCGCCTCCATCAGGATTCAGCCAATGCTGCCATTGGCTGATCCCGGTTACCGAAAGCGGCGCTTCCACCCCGCACGCTTCAAGCAGGGTTGGCATGATGTCGGCAAAGGCAAGGAATTGATCGGTTTTTACACCAGCAGGAATGATGTCCGGCCAGCGCACAATAAAGGGGACGCGCACCCCGTGGTCATAAAGATTGGCCTTTGCCCCCGGAAATGGCATGCCGTTGTCCGATGTCACGATGACGATGGTATCATCCAGTCGGCCGCGGACTTTCAGCGCATAGAGGAAATTTCCCAACTCCGTATCGAAGCGTTCAATCTCATAGCCGTAATCAAGCAAATCCGAGCGTACAGTCGCATTATCCGGAAGAAAGGTGGGCACCTCGACATCGATCAGCTGGTGATTGCCTGAGGCTAAGCCGCTTCCTTCAGCGTAGGGCCGATGAGGATCGCCCGTACCATACCAGAAGCAGAAAGGCGTATCGGCAGGTGTAGCGTCAAGAAAAGCGTAGAATCCGGAGCTCGTTCCAGCGGGATTCGTTGTCCTTCCGCCGAGGGCATAGTCTCCCGGGCCCCACCCCTTGCCGGTGTATCCGACCCGGTAGCCCGCGGCCTCAAGCACATCCATCAGGCTCGGATATCGTGCCGGGACTGTCCCGTACAGGGTGCTCCCCTCCTCCAGTTGCCATGGATGGCGTCCAGTCAGAAAGGTTGCCCGCGCCGGTGAGCAGCTGGGGACCTGGCAATAGGCATGAGTGAAACGCAGTCCTTCTGAGGCGACTCGGTCCATATGCGGTGTATCGATCCAATCGCACCCATAGGCACCCGCATGCTCCCAGCTCTGGTCATCCGTGATGGCAATCAGGATATTCGGCTGCGTAGCAGCTACGCCATTACAAGCCAGGACCGTTGCCAATCCGACAAAAGGTACAACTTTTTGTGTTGATATATTCATGACATTAATTATCCGATGATTCTCGGTTGAAAGTGGGTTTCTTTTATCCCGTTTGGAACAAGCACGTAGCTGTCCGTCCAATTTTCACCTTCCGACCGGAAGGCCCAGGGATCCGTCCAGTCCATTTCAGTGTCGGGATGATGCAACGGACCAAAGGTGTTGCGCCGGTTGAAGATCAACTCACAGATGACATAGCCCCTTTGGACATCCTCCTCTGAGACAATATGGCAGAAGTCACCCCATGGGATGACCCTTCTCCCCGTTGCGCCTGTGAAGGCAAGGCAAGCCGCCCCCAATGGCTTGAAGATTAAGCGCCCGGGTTGCTGGACCGGGATTTGATAGAAAATGCGGTCGCTGTAAAACGGGAGCCCTTGCTGGCAAATATCCCCGGTGCTGAGTTGTTGCGGGAGCTCCTGGATACACGGTTTCCTTTTCGCACCCGCCAGCTTAACGCCAAAAGCACCCCTCAGATAAACTGCTTCCAAGTCCACCCCTTCACGGAATATGAAGTTGAGGGAAAGGGTGTTTTTACCCAATTGGAGTACGTCATGATTCACTTTGAATTCCTTGAAGCAGCTATCAATCTGCCAATGGCCGGTTTCACCAAGCGCAGCTTCCTTCCCGTTCAAAGAAGCCACCATTCCGTTGATTGGCTCAATCAAGAGGCTGACCGGAGCCTCCGGCAGGACGCGAACCACGAATTCATAGCGCAACTCGATGGGAATAGAAATTGACGAAGCGCTCCCGGGTTTGCGCGCCCATGGTTGGACCATGCTTCCCGTTCGCGAAGGAATACCGGTTCTTCCACAAAGGAATTGCTCAATCTTGAGAATTTCCATCGATTCTTGGAAATCCCCATCCCTCATGCGCAGTTCGGCATAATCCAAGACAAGGATGTTCGGCTCACCCAATTCGTATAAAAAGGGGCCTTCAATGGAGACGGGGGTTCCAAATGTTTCACACGCTTTGGCCATCCCTTTTCCGGAAGGTACCTGCTTTACCTGGAAGACACGCTCGCCAAGGGCAGGCAGCCCTGTCTCCCAGGAAATCCGGCCATTTTCCCTGCGAAGCTCTATTACCTCCGCTTCTCCTGAGAGAGCATCCCAGCATTCAACCGATTGGCCACCGGCGAATGCGATTTTTGCGCAATCGTACGATTCGGTTCTGCTGGTATTCAGGAGGAAAACTGTCCAACCGTCCTCAAGCTCGCGCACCTGGGCAAAGACGGTCTTCCCGACGCCTTCAACAGAAAGGATTGAGGAAGCCGATTTGTGATAGAGCGATTCTACCAAGGAAGCTTCTTCCCACACAACGGTTTGGGCCTGCGACTGCAAGCGCATCCGGTCACTGGGAAGCGCATCCACCAGGCTGGGCGGATCACCGACAAAAAGAAGGTTTCCATCCTCCGCGCTAAAGGCCTCCAGCAGTTCAATTGTGCTGGAGCGCAGCGTCTCGCAGCCCCCGACAAGAATCGTCCTGTAGCGCATTTTACCCAAACGAAGCGTGGTTTCTCCCCTGTCCATGTCCAAGAAACCGTAGCGCTGGAGATGATCCTCGTCCCCATAGTCAAAATCAATCCGGTTCCCCTGCAGCCAGTGAAAGAGCTGTTCATATTGTTTCTCAAGTCTTTTCACTTCAGCAGTCGCCGGTGTGAACCAATCGGCCCAACCGGATGAAATCTGCGCCCAGAGGGACTCCACCGGGCTGATGACGAGAACGTCGCAAACAGGACGGCCCGCCTGGAGGACGGCCTGCAACCGGGAGAAGTAGGTCTCCACCTGATTGTATTCACGCCACCACGACGACTGAAAAGAAATGCTGGCTGGATAATCCCGCTTGGCTTCGCCTGCCATTGTGAACCAGCTCAAGTGGTGGCAGCGCACATTAATGCCGAACAGCGCCTGCCAATCCCCCAGCCGCTTGTGGTCCAGCAAATCAGTATTCCAGCCCATGCAACCGTACAGCTCAGACAACATCCACGGCTTTTCCTGCTGGCGGGCGACGGACTGCAACTGCTTGACGATCCAGTAGGCCTTGTTGTTCTTCCCGAGCACGTCCACCCCTGGAATGTCCATGTAAGGATAGGAGCGGGCCATTGAGCCCTGCGGGATCGCCTGCGTAATCAGGCTGTCCTCATGAAAGACATGCCCGGTCAGGAGTAAGTTGTAGCGATGACAGCGTTCAAGGCACGGCTTTGCCCAGTTTTCAATGAACAATTGTTGCAGGAGCTCCATGTACCGCCACTTGTGTGGTGAAAAACGATCCCCGTACTTGCGGAAATATATCTCCGGGAGGACATCCAGAAGATCATAACCAAAGCGCTCCCGGAAAATTTCCGGAAATTTTGGGGTCCATGGTGCCGTCAGGTGGCAGTCAGGTGGACCCAGTCCCCAAATGTCTCTGACCAGTACCAATCCACGGTGCGGCTCATCTGTGAAAATCCCGGGAATCGCATCTCCAAGTCGGTCCCCGCATACTTGAGCATATCGGTCATGCGTGATTTTCAGGAAATTTTCCACCGCGTCGCGATCCAGTGTATCGAGATAGGTGTTTCCATTGTAGAAGGAGCCGAGGGGAAGCGTCTCCCAACTGAAAACTAAAAGAGACGTCCTTTCTGATTCGATCGTTTCTCCATAACCAATCCGTTCACAATGTCCCAGATCCAAACCGTCCAACTCGGCGACAAAAGCCGCGAGGAAATGATCTTTTACGGGCCATTCGACGGATTCCTTTTTGATCACCCGGCAACGGATGACTTTCATCTGGTAGCGTGGATCGGCTGTGGCCAATCCACCGGCCGACCCACTCGGCCAGCGATCCTCATCATACACCCACGCTTCCATGCCAAGGTGCGCACCCTCGTCAGCCACGGCATTGATCGCCGCAAACCACTCTGGTCCCAGATACTCGGTCGCAAGGCCTGTCCGGGAATGCATGAAGTATCCGCCCATTCCCATTTCCTTGAATACAGATACCTGCCGTTTCAGTTCCGTGATATCCAGTTTCCCGTTCCATGAAAAAAAGGGTTTCCCCCGGTAAGTGGCAGGCGGATCCGCCCAGATTGTCCAGCATTCCTGCAGGCTCATCGGAGGCTTGGGATACCTTACAGGAGGTGTCGTCATGACTCTCTCAACCGTTAGGCGTTAAACTCCGCCTCATAGACCAAAAGGAGCGGCGCGCTCAAGCCGCTGAATTGGTGCCAGCCGGAACCACGTCCTGTATTGGCACGGAACAACTCGAAGCAATGGTAGGTGGCCCGGGCTTCCCGTTCCCAGTTGCTGAGCAGGGCCTCGGCAAGCCGGCGGGCTTCCGCATAGAGTCCCTGCTCGCGCAGCGCTTTCCAGAGCATGACGTTGTGGGGCATCCAAACCGCCCCGTTCCAGTAGCCGGCGTCGGAATAATAGCTGGCCGAGCGCGAGACCGTCGTGCAGCCCCACTCGGTCCACAGTTCTGTGGGATCAAAGAGCTTCTGCACAAGCACGTCGCGGCGTTCAGCGCTGAGTTCACCGGTCAGCAACGGACTGATCCCATCCATGCCACGGTTGAAGTTTTCCCCGTTGCCCGTGCGATAAAAATCAATTTTCCCACCATCCGGGCCGTGTTCCACATAGCTGTAGTAGCCAACCTCGGGATCCCAGGCGTGCTCGAGGGCCTGGGCCCAGCGCGCCCGGTCGTCCGCGTACACGGGTTCGTCATCCTGTTTCCCGAGTGCCTTTGCGAAAACAGACATGTGCCGTGCGAAACGGATGGCGAAGCTGGTCGTCACGCAGGGGGCAATGTGTGCCCGGCGGGCGGGATCCTTGTGCAGCGCCCATTGCGGCGGATAATCATCCCAGCCTCCCGAGTTGTAGTTGTAATCCCATATTTGCAAAAGCCCGGTTTGAAAACGGTCTGTAGTGGATCCCCGGCTACGCCCGGCCAGCCATGAATAGAAGTTGCGCAGCTTTGGATAGATGTCCGCGAGCCAACTGACATTGTGGCTGCGCTCCCAGATCTCGCGGGCCAGTTCAGCCTGGATGGGCAATGGTGTCCCATGGTCGACATAGGCAGCGTAAGGATCATCCTCCGGAAGAAGGTACTGGTCTAGGCAATCCTTTGCACGCTCCAGATCAATGGCGGCCAGCCCGATGCCGAGCATTCCGGAATCCCATGTGTACAGGCAATCCCACCATCGGCCGGGCGTGTTGTGGCGGACATAGCGGTCGCGGTGCTGGACCGGGAACACCACATTGGCCAGCGTGGTCGCCGCCAAACGTTCCATGCCAAAGGCATACGGCCGATCTTCCGTAAAATACCCGGCAAAGGGCTCACTGGCTTTAATCCTTCCGCCAACCTTCCCCGCGCGGAAACACAAGGTCTTGCGCTCTCCGGGATCCAAGGCAACAGGACCGATGCTCAGCAGCATGCTTTCCTGCGCTCCGTTACCGCGCCAATGCGGATGAACTGAATCATTGGCATGTTCGCACACGATCGCCGGCACATCATCCCCCGTCACGCGCCGCACCTTGCAAGGCCAGCCCTCCGGAGCCTCGAGAAAATAGCGCGCCACGAGTCCTTCGTAAGCCAATTCGACCCGCCCAGCCTTTTGCTCAACTTCCGGCAATGTCTCCGCCGGTGCCGGATTCACCGAAAACGCCCCAACCTGTTCCTTGGGCAAGATCGCAAAACCCTCAACGAGGATGGCGCACGCAACCATGCTTTCCACTGCAAACGCATGCGTTCCCGCGTCCAGCTTACCCACCGCAATGGCCATCTGCTCCATCGGCTTGCCGTTGGCTTCCATGGCAAGCTCCCGGTCCAGCCCGAATCCGGCAAAGCGCATGCGGCACGGGCCCTGCGTCCAGCGGTGATAGCGCAGCAGCAAAACCGCGTCGGCGATGGCTTCAGGGATCGCGACTTGGTAGGCCACGCGGTCACCCGGCGTATTGAAAAACTGCGACCCGAGTGTGAGTCCATCCACTGCACCGGGTTGCGGCCAACATCCGGGCTTGAGTGCATCCTTTGCGTGCTGCATCCGATGGCCGCCGCTCTGCGAGTGAATTGCCGCATACTCCATGGCCCCGATCCAATGGCCCCCCTCCGGCAGACGGACCCGGCCGGGCCGCATTGGATTGCGGGTGTAGCTGGCAACCAGGTGAAGGTCGAGATTCTGCGGCAGTTCCGTCTGGTTGACATACTCCACGCGCACCATCCGGCCATCACCGGTCCCTTCGTAGTGAACATCCACATACACACGGTCTTTCCATTCCAGTTCATAGCGCAGCGTGTAGGCAGATAAATCGCTCTTTGCTTTCCAGTAGTGCCAGAAATTCTCGCGCAGAGCATAGGGACCAAATACACGCCGGCGATGGTAGCCGGGCATCACATAACAGTCCCAACGGTCGCCGGCCCCGAAATCAGCAAGATGCGAAAGGCCGACATATTGTTTTCCGTAAGGGCCCCAATCAGGGAGGTTTAGATCAAAATTTGAATGTTTCATCGGTTGCTTGAAGAATACATACATTTCCTGAGTCTTTGAACAAAAAGGGCAGCAGGAGGATTTTTCAAAAGGCGTCCCTCGAACTGAAGCTGGGAGATGATTAACCGTCCATCCCCCACGCGCTTTTCACCAACCACGGGAGCCGGTGTCCACGCCTCGCCAAAGCCGCCGCGACCGGCGAGCAATACCGGCTCCCAGCCATCTCCAACAATAACGCTGTCGGCGAAGCAACTGGCATAGCCAAGCTCATCATCATACCAAAGACGGAAATCATTCGAAGCAAAGCCTTGTACAAGGGGATGACCCGTCGAACGGCTGCAGAATATCAGCTCACCCATTCCGATAGGCTTGATCTCAAATTCAACATCTTCGAATGCATAAGTTCCCATAGCCAACGGTCCGCAAACAACGGTCTCACCTGCCTTCGCCCGGCTGACCAAGTCCTTATCCAGCAAGTTTGGAAAATCTGCTTCCGGAATAATCTCCATTGATGGGAAGACTTCGAAATCAAAGTGGCTTGCACCGAGAAATTTTCTGTCAGCATTAACCACCTGCATGCACATTGTCAAAGATTCGCGCCTACTCAGACCCGGCAACGGGCAATTGACGCTTCCCCATCCTGTTGAATCACAAGCAGGCAATTCCGGGATGGTCTCCACAACGCTGGCAATGACCTCAGCACCACGGTACAAGTCTATCCTCAATTGCAGATCTCCAAGCTGGTGCGACCGGTCGTTTGAAATCCAAACTTCCGCCTCAAACATTTCTTTTTCCCACCAGAAGCGACGGGGAGCACGCAGGCTCGGGAGAACGGGAGCCAACGCATCCTTAAAGGCAAAAAAAGCTTTCTTCGGCCGGCGCTCACAGTCGACAATGGTTTTCATCCAACCGGAAGGGAACGCATCGATGCCCAGATGGAGGGCAAAACTGACCATTCGCGAATCCCGCCGGAAAGCCTCGGTCATTTCCTTCACCACCCACGCCTGGAAAATCTGGCTCGATTCGACCCAGCCCTCCAAGGAGTCGGGCTTGTCATAGAAAACCTGGTACATGTCCCCGGTCTGCGCCTTCCGGATCTTCCGCGGGCTCCAATCCGGCTCCTCGCCAACCGCTGTTGGCAGCCACTCCGCCGGGTACCGCCTCCGCATCAGATCGACCGGATCCAGTCCCTCGGCACCGTATTCCCCACAGGCATAAACCCAGCCCGGCTTGACGGGTTGCCAATATCCGGCCTCCAGTTTGCCGAAGGGGATCATGTGACCGTTGTACCAGAGTGTATAGCAGTGGTTGTCAGGAAGCCCCGGCGACGGAGGATCGTAATCCCCGTCGACCGGTTTGATCACGCGGTCCGGGTTTTCCAGGAGAATGGCGTGCGTAGCTGACTGAAAGAAGATATCGAGTTCTTCCTTCCCCAAATGGCGATGCAAGGCGTTGTGCCATGCCAAAGGAAACGGTTCGTTGATCAAGCTCGTCATAACCACGCTGGGATGTCGCCGGACAAAGCGCTCCATTTCGGAGCACTGGCGCACCGCTTCATTGAACTGGTTGCGGCGGAGATTCTTGAACAACGGAAGGTCGACCTGGGCCATCAGGCCAAGGGCATCACAAAGCTCGTAAACTTCACGCTCCACTGGCCGCTGCGTAAAGCGGATGTAATTGATGCCCGCCATCTTGTAGATAAGGAGATCGTCGAGCAGCTGCGGGCCGTCACCGGCCATGACACACTGCTGCTCATGCCCCATCGTATTGATTCCGCGTAGCCGGAGGGGCAGGCCATTCAAACTCAGACGTCCTTTTGGTTCGGTCTCCGACTCCATACAAAAATCCCGCATGCCGAAAACAACTTCCTGCAAATCCTCGCCGATCCGGACCTGTAGCGCATAGAGCCACGGTTCCTCGGGACTCCAAAGTTTTGGAGAATCGAGGGACAGGCGAATCCGGTAGTAATTTCTTCCAACGCCCGGCTTGCCATTCAGCGTGACCGGCTCGTTTTCCAGTACGATCGCCTCAAAATTGCGGCCATATATAGAAACGGATCCACTCAGTTCATCCTGCAGGCTTATAAGACTCTGAATTTCCAGCCAGAGCTCGATTGCCGACTCGTCGACAAAGGGCCGGACCCACGCGTCTTCAATGAAGACTTCCGGACGTGTCTCAAAGTACACTCCCCGGTAAATACCCATTCCAGGCGGACAATGGTGCCACCCGATTTCAGGATCATCCCAGCCCGGACCCGTCGCGGCGTAGAGCTTGTCTCCCGCCTCGTTTGAATCCCATGAATGATTCCCCATCATGATGGCGTCGTTTTCGACCTGCACGAGAAGGATATTCTCCGCCCCAGGATTCACGAATTCCGTGACATCAAATTCAAAGGGGGAGAAGAATCCTTCATGGAAGCCAATGATGTTGCCATTCAGGTACACTTTTGCGGCATAGTCCACCCCTTGAAAGCGCAACCAGATGCGTCCATGTGCGGTTGTCCCATGCAGGGTCACCTTTGTCCGGTAGAAAGCAGTCGTCCGACCGATCGGGCCTCCGTAGTGGGGAATGATGACACTTTCCCAGTCCCCCTCTCCGGCAAGCGCATCCGGCAAGCGGTCCAGACGGGCCACTGAATCCACCCGCCAGTCGAAGCGGTCAATACAAATGCGTGTGCGAACGCTATTTGGTTCCGGAGCATGATTGGCCAGAAACGGTACCCATCGCTTACGCAACCGGGCAAGTTCCGAATCATACCACGACTCATCCGACGGTATGGATGGAATGCAGACTGATTTGCGGGATTCAGCCAACCGCATCACTCGATCACTATCAAATGCCAGTGGCTGCGGTTCGATCAAGCCTTCCTTCGATCTTTCCGCACGCTGTGCAATCTGCAGAAAGGCGTCCGTCTGTTCGCGTTTATCTGCCATTGTAACCTTCAATCATTGTTCAGTTTGTGCCAGGCATAGAGAACCCAGGCATGCGGATGGGCACAGTACAATGGCATGTCACTCCAAATGTAATTTGGATCAGGCATGCCGACTGTTGGCCTCAGGCACGACTCAAGGTTGTCGGGAGCAGACCAGATTCCCGGCCATTGGTCCGGTAAGGTGTTCGCATGGTGAGCCAGTGTATTTCGCCGCAACAGCTCCCACGCATCATCGGGGGCAAATTGGGACAAAGCCACAATGAGGGGTCCATTCAATGCAAACCAGACCCCGCCGTTCTCACGGTTGCCCGAGGGGAAACGGTCAAAGTCTGGTGGATTCTCCCGTTGCCGTGCACCAAGTAGTTCACCGTTTAGAACGGTTGATTGGATTCTTTGCCATAGGGCCAATTTATCCGTTCTGGACATTTCCGGATCGAGAAGGGCAAAGATCTGGGGTTCAAGCAAGAGATCGTCAGCTCCCCACAGTTCACCATCCGGAAGAAGCACCCGGGGAAGGAAAGAACGGCCCTGCCAAATCACCTTGAGACCCTTTCGCTGCCTTTCCGCTAGCTGTTGCAAGGATGCCGCCAAATTCCGGATGCGTTCTGTTCTTTCGGTATCGGGCTCACTCAAACGGGATAACTGATTTGACAAAGCGCCACATACATAAACAGCCATGGCCGCATTGAGGGTGCTCTCGGCATGCTGGTAGATATCCGGATAAGCTTTGTCCTTTTGGAAAAAATAAATGCAGTCGTTCCAATCAGAGCACAGCAAACGAAGGAGTCCGTTTTCACCGGTTCCCACCTCATGAACCACGAAGCCCAGGGCCTGCTCGATACGGCTCAGGCCGTCGGAGTTACCCATACGACCAGGTGGGTAATAGTCCACGAGGTCACCAAGGACAGAATCATCCCCGGTCAAGCGCAGATATTCGGCCATTAGAAAAAAGAAAAACAGCTGTTGGTCACTGGTGAAGAAAAACGCATGGCTTGTACTGGCCCCACCCGTTTCCATAAGGCGGATTTCACCTGTAGGCGTCATCTTTTTCATGCAATGCCTGAGGATTGATCTGGCCAGTTGGGGCCGATACACAAGGGCCGCCAAGCCGTGCTGTAACAAGTCCCGCGCAGAGGCCACTACCCCGAGATCATAATCGTAGGAACAGCCCTGCGGAATAAAGGTTTCCCCGTACACACCGCTTCGCTGCGCCACGGCTTCAAGGCAACCGACATGCCATTGTAACTCGCGGCGGAGGACCAGATCGGCTTCCCCAGTGAACTCCGGAATGCGGCTACGCCATTCCGTGCGGAAGGGTATACCGTCGGCTGGGGGGACGTTTATGGAATCCAAATCCACTTTCTCACCCGGATGCCTGAAACTCGTCCACCATGCCAGGGTGGCTTGTTCCCCTCGAGAAAGAGACAGTGTGCCGCGGATGCCGAGATTGCGGCGCTGATCATCGACTGCTTCGCAAATGATGTCCGCTTTCCCCTCAATCATGTGGACCCCCATCTCCGGCGGACATGTGTTATATGGAGAAATGACAGAATCCATGCCAAGGTGAACTGGATCGTCGGAACCGGGAAGAAAGCGGACTTGAGCGGAGGCGCCCTTGACACCGCCCAGGACACCATAACCGACCGGCCGATCCCTAAACGATTGGCGCTGTTTGGAATTTAGGACATAGCATGCAGTGAGAAACTCCTCGTAGCGATAATTCGCGACGGAATCCCCGGTATTTGTCACTGTCACCCGGGTTAGGAAACCAGCCGCCTCATCCTCTCCCGGTCCAGGAGGACAGGCCAGCAGCCGTTCGATTGCGATCCCTTTAGTCGGCTGGTACCGGAATCGGGCAAAGCCGATCCCGAAGGTACGCTCCGTTACCGGAAGCTCCGGGCCGATCAAGTCATATTGATGATCCCCATTCGCCAATGATGCTTTGTTGAGCCCCTGGTTTGGAGCATCTGCAGCATTCAAGCGTGCCCAGCCATACGTGCCACTGAGAAGCGAAAACCGGCCGCTGGCCCATACGAAAAGGTTCAGGGCATCGTTGCCGATAAGAAAATACGGATCATTCCCGTATGCGGCCGGGTGCCCCGTGCGATCCTTGCTCACATTTGGCAGGGTTTTTCTCAGAGAAAAGATGGGCAAGCCCAATTCGTCGTGGCCCCATTTTCCGTAATTCCCTCCCTGCTTCTGCTTCCCGGCTGCTTCCATGAGACTCAATCCTGTACATTTCCCTCAATCCACGCGGCGTGGTCCGATTCCATCACCCGCCGCGGTGTTTCGTCAAATTCCAGCTTGATCACGGGCTGAACCGGCACTGGCGGCTCATCAGGCAATCCTTTTAAGACAAATCCTCGATTGTAACCGGGATGAATGGACAGCCCGGAACCATCGGAAAGCAATGTAGCCTTGACTGGAAATGGTTCCAGTAAGGGAACGGGCACCTCGGAGCTGTAGCGAAATAAAATTATATAAACGGTTTTTCCCTTGCGTGTGTACACCCCCTGCCAGTGACGGGTATAGTCGGGGAAGTAGCGCTGAGAGCCGTAGATGGCCTCGCCATGAACCTTGAGCCACTCACCGATGGCGCGGAGCGGTTCAGCATCCAGTGGGTCTACCGATCCATCCGGCATCGGGCCGATATTGAGCAGATAGTTCCCCTCCCCGCTCGCGGCAAGGGTGAGGTTCTTGAGCAGTTCAGGTACCGTCTTGCGGTTGGGCGCATGGCGCGACCAGCCCCAGGACTCCGGATCGGCGATGGTCATGCAGGATTCCCAGCCACGTCCGGGCGCGGATGCGGTGACATGCTGTTCCGGAGTGTCGAGGTCAGCCGGGACACCGAGCCGGTCGTTCACCAGAATCTGCGGTTGTAATTCATAAATCATGGCCAGTAATTCTCCGCCCCGCCAGTAGTCGGCCCTACTGCGTTGATTGACGCCATCGGCCACACCGATACAGGGGTCATCATACCAAAGGAGGTCGATCCGCCCGTAGTTGGTGAGCAATTCCCGGGTCTGCTCGTGCAGGTCGCTCACGCAGCGCTGGTAGTCCTGAGGGTAGCGCTCCGGCTCGGCGTATCCGGGATTGTTCCAGTCGAAATTGGAGAGATAGAGTCCTACCTTGAGTCCGCGCTTCCGGCAGCGCTTGACGAATTCCCCCACCAGGTCGCGCCCTGCATGGAAGGCGGGCAACTTGAAATCGGTCGTGGCTGTGTCGAAGAGGCAGAAGCCTTCATGATGCTTGGTCGTGATAGCGGCATACTTCATGCCGGCTGCCACGGCCAGATCCAGCCACTCGTCCACACAGCCGGGCTTCGGATGGAAGTCATCGGCCAGCTCGCGATAGACATCACGCGGGATGCGCTCCTGCCATTGAATCCACTCGCCCCTCCCCATCAGGCTGTACAAGCCGTAATGAATAAACATCCCGAAACGCGCCTCGTGAAACCAGGCAATGCGCTCGTTGTATGGGATTTCACTCATATTCGTTTGCCGAAGGTTTCAGCCAGATTGAAGCTCCTCGAATACCTGCATCCAGGCATCCGCCATGACCGTATTTCCCAGATTGGTCGGGTGCACCCCGTCTGGGGCCAGGTCATCAACTCTCATGTCGTCCAAAGCCTTATCAAACGCCGACTGGTATCTGACGAAACCAGCATCAAAGTCCTTGGCGATCCGTTTGACGATTGCCTGCCTTTCTGCAACCCCGTCTGCAAATTCCCCGGTCCAGGCCGTACCCTTCAGAAGGAACGGTTCCCCGAGGATCAACTTAACTTTAGGAAGGGTCTCCATCGTAAAATCCAGGAGCAACCGGTAGGTGCGCTCAAAGTGAACCGGATTGACTCCGTTGTACTCCTTACCGTCACCTGGCAACCCGTGCCAGACATCATTCACGCCGATCAGGATGCTCAATATATCGGGCCTGTGGTTGAGGGTATCCACCTGCCAGCGGCCGCACAGCTGTGTCACTTTATTTCCGGACAGGCCACGATTGATAATGCGCCACCGATTTTCAGGGAAAGTCACCGGTATTCGACCAGCCAGGATTTTCACGTACCCATGACCAAGCGATTCACAGTAATTTTTACCCTCCAAATCGTAAGGGCGTCCACAGTCTGTAATAGAGTCCCCCTGGAACAGAATGGTTGCTTGTTTATTCATTGTTCAGCTTACCCTCTAGTTTTTCAAATTGCTGATTGGCGACGTGTCACGATTCCGACTCCTTCTCCTTCGGAATGGGCGGGAGCTTTTTCGGCGGATGGGTGGCCATCGAGATAAACAACATACTGACCACCACCAAAATCAACGTGCAGAAGAGAAACATGCCCGGATATATCCAGCGGGTCAGATAAACCTCGGATGCACGCGAAAACCAGTTCAGAAAATTCTCTCCGGGTTTGCGAGCCGAGATCTTACCGTTCATGAGGGCTTGCTCCGGTGAGCCGGCGAGGTAATTGACATTGACCCTGGCGAATAACGGAAAGGCCAGCGAGGGATCCCCATGCCGCCCAATGTCGGCCTTCAGGGCCAGCGTCTCCCCGTTTGCCTCGAACACAAAGATTGGATACTGGGCTGTCCAATAGGGCTCGTTAAATATGACGAACTCACGGTTAATCTCACCGACGACTTCCCCGTCCAGCCGCCGCTCGTATCTCATCAGCATGGCCCCTTTTCGCTCAGCCAGGGCTTCCTCATCCTCATAACTGTAAATTGCCTGCGTAACCAGTTCGGAAACTTCAAAAGCGACGGTCCCGTTGCGTGGAACAACACGTCCCGAGTCGGAATCAACGCTAAAGTCATTGAAGTCCTCGGGCAGACCCTCCCAGATGATAGCCGTTTCCGTTTTTTCAAGACGGACAATTGCCTCCGGTCCGTCCACACGTTTCTGGCGGAGTAAAAACCAGTCAGTCCGATCGCTCTTTCCGGAAAGGACATCGCGAAATTCAGCAGTCAAGGCCTTGTCCGCCTCTTCGTCTCGGGAAAAACGGATAAGGCCCCCCTCCCCGATTTCATAGCTTCGACTCCCCTCGGTTGCTCGGGTGATCTCATTGTCGTGATAGAACAACTCCATGACGTCGCCACTGGCTCTCGTCATGCGAAGGTGGGTATCGACTCCTGAAACAAGGGCGTTCTCACCTGACTCACGCAAAAAGAACACCGCCTTGATACGGCCTTCCGTATTTTCACCGGTGAAGCTAATCCGCCACCAGTCTTTGAACAGGATTACCGTCACGGCCAGCAAAAGCAGCGCAATCGCCGGGTAAATCCCCAGGATCCATGTTTTTGGCTTCACGATCAGGCTTCTCCTTTCTGCCCTTCCACGGGATGAAAACTGGTCTCCCCGACCTTTTCCAGTTTCCCTTTTTTGGTCTGGTAAATGAAATTCAAGACGATGCCGACACCGATAATGTCTGTAACGATCAGGAAGAGGTAGCCGCTGAAGTAGTCAAATTGTCCTTCCGGGAGAAAGAGCCAGGAATAGGCGGTAATAAAGACACCGACGCCATTCATTAACAGGAAACGGGAGAGGGTCTTGACGACCATTATCCCGGTCTGGGCCGTTCCCATTTTGTCCCGGGGAATATAGTCATAGGCCAGCGGCCAGAAGGCGATCGAGATGAAACTGCCAAAGAAACTGGCGATGTATCCAAAAACAATGATGTGGAAAATTTCAGGCCGGCTGTCCGCGAGAATGAACTGTACCCAGATATAGTAACCTATCTTGCCCAACATGGCCCCAACCATGCCGATGGTAATCAGCTTGATCCGGTCCACTTTGTCGGCGAGGTACCCCATGATCGGCATCACGATCAGATTGAGCAGGCCTCCCGCGAGGATGTTGGTCCCGATATCCTGCTTCACGTAACCCCACTGTTCCGTGAAAAGCAAAGGATCAACCGCGCCCAATCCCTGCTGGATCATTAGCCAGCAGAACATCAGCAGGTAAACGGGAAAGAGCTGCTTGTCGGCAAAGATGGCCTTGTACACGCCGAGAAAGCCGCCTTTGAAAGTGGGTCGCTCCTCCTCCGGCTCGACCTCCTTCACGAAAAAGCACAGGAACAGGAGCCCGATGAGCATCGCAAAGGATCCGATCCAGTAACTGAACATTTCACCGGTCAACCGGAAACCCCCGATATTCACGACATCGTCAAACCGCGGACCAATCAGGACGAAAAACACAATGACCAGGATCTGCGTGATCCAGGCATTCATACCGGACCAGCGTCCCCGCTGGTGCGGCGGCACCACCTCCATCTTCAGGGTCATGAAAGTGGCCGCCACATCGATGAAGATGTACCAGAGCACGACAGCCGCGAGCATCGTCCAGACATTGGTCGCCAACGGGAGAAGCATGAAGGCGATGGCGATCATCGCATAGGCCGGGATCATGAAGATCTTGCGCCGCCCGTAACGCGTCCAGATCCGGTCGCTGATGTACAACACTGTGGCCGCAAAAATAAGATTAAAAGCCACATCCATGCTGGTGATCGAGTTGATCAAGGCCGGATTGTCGATGAACTTCTTGATCGTGAAGACGAGGTTGATCGTCACGAAAAAAGCAATTGTGTGCGGCAGCCCGAATACAGCCATCAGCGTCACCCACCGCCAGGGGATGCTTTTGTGTTGGGTTTCGATGACGTAGTTCATGAAGGCCTATCAAGCAAAATGGAAAGAATCGACGCCTCCCGGGGGGGGAGGCGTCGACGAATTTGGGTGGAATTATACTCTAGAAAGGCACGCTCATTGCCCGGCGGCAATGCGGAAAAACACCTGTGCGGGGGCAGGATCGCCGACATTGACGTCGATATCCGCTTCACCAAAGGCGTTCTCGGTAATGGTGATATCCTCGGATGGAACATCCGTGAAGGGAATAGTCCCGAGATCCGTTGTCTGCTGAACCCTGAAGGTAAGATTCACGTTACTTCCTGATGGCACAATCTTGATGTAGCCAATATTCCCATCGCCACCACCGCTGGTTGTGATGGTCAAGGTCGATCCATCCAGAGGAGCATCACCCAGAGCTAGTCCTCCCGGGTTTGTTGTCGGCTCGTCCACCTGGACCCTGAAATAGAGCTGCTTGTCGCTGCTAAAATCGAGACCTTGGAGGAGGCTGGTCACATCGTAATCGAATGATCCTGTCGCCGTAATATCGGCAATCTTCGTACCGGTTGCCGGCAATGCCGCAGTAGCCAGCAAGCCATTTCCCCCGCCATCTCCCTGAGATTGAACATCCACTGAACTTTGTGCCGCAAGCCAGACGCTGTAAGACGTTCCACCTGCAAGATCGTTGACGGAACTGAGGTTTAACGTGATCGTGTTCGATGAATCGTTGAGGTCGGTTTCAAATCCGGTCACGTCAAACTGGATCATCTGCATGAAGACCGAATCCGCACCGCTATTCAACCAACCCAGTGTGTTGCTGTCAAATCCAGCCGAGCCAACGCCGAAGGTGGGTGTCGTTGAGTAGTCATTTACACCGGCACGGAAGGCGCCTGCGCCGGAGCCCGCTGTCGGGATGGTCTGTCCCTGGGCGGCAATAACGGCCGAGGCGAGAATGAATGTGGTGATAATAATATGTTTTTTCATGGTTCTATTTTTTGAGGTTGATGGTGAAGAAACGTCATGGAACTTTCTCAAGTCCAAGACGGACAAAACGGGGGTTCCCCGGTATGAGCGCCTCCGGCAGACGGAAAAGAACCGACTCCCATGCAGTTCCGGGACCCGGTGTTGTGGATTGCCATTCCCAGTCATCGCGCGGATCCCACTGAAGCAGGTCTGTGCCCTCCTCCAGCTGGTACTGGATTTCCGCGAAACGGTAACGCCCGTTGCCTTCATCGATTCCGCCGAGGAGACGGGGATAGGAAATTTCCAGATAGGGCGTTCCTGAGAGATTGACCGGAAAAACCTGTATGGCAGTGTCGCCCTCGGCTTGGAGTGGATCCCGGCCAAGGGCACGCTCGATCCAGTTGACCACCCCGTCCAGATCCGGGTCGGCCATCTCCGCGCCATCACCAGCATCGGCTGGATCACCAAACTTCGCCAGGCGCCATGTTTCTGCATGGCTGGGGGTCTCGGCGGGAGTGAAGGTGACCGTCCAAACTTCGTAGTGGTTTGTACCCCCCGAATCAGAAAGGGTGTGAAAGCGGATCTCTCCGGTATCCTGCAGGTGCGCATAATCCACCGAGCCATTTTCCCCACCGGCGTAGGCGGGCATCCCGGAAAAGGCATTCCATGTTGCCCCGTTATTGTAGGAGCGGTACCAGGTACCGGTGTTGTCGGGCAGGGTCAGGATGCCACGGCGGTCTGCGAGGATCCGGAAGGCATCCGCTGTCGGTAACGGATTCGCGGCACCCCAGCCGCTCCCGGGTGTCCAGACTTTGAAGTAAGGGTCCCCCTGCATCGGGATGCCGTTGCGCGAATAGGAGACCACCGGATGCCCCTCGGCGGTCGTCACGACATAACAAGTGGAGGTCAGGTCCCCTGGATTGGTTTCAATGACCACGTCGGCATTGAGCGGACTCATCGGAAGGCTGATCGGTGTCCCGTCAGCCCGTTCCCAGGAAACGCCCCCGTCCGGGGAGCACGCGTATAGGATGTGTGTTACGCCCGAGCCATAATCGGTCGGGATGCTTGTATTGTGGGTGCGCGAATTTTCACCGAAATAGCCCCAGCACAGGTGCAGGCGGTTGGCTGCGTCAAACCACATCTGCCCGCGATAGGTCTGGTACCAGTCTTCGGTCCCCGGATCTCCATCGGCCCGACCGCCCACCTCGTCCCAGCTGATCACCCTCGCCGGAAAGAAGTCGGCAAACAGCTTACTGAAAACCCCAAGGGCTTCCCAGCGGTCTCCAGCGACTCCGTCCAGCCGTTGCAGGCGCAGCCCCGTCCATCCCTTGACAAAATCATTCCTCGCCCGCCCACGATGGCTCACGAAGAGCCGTCCCCCATTGTCGGGTCGAAACAGGACGTAGGAAATTGTGTTGCCGGAGAGAATCGGTCCCGGGGCGGCGCTGTCCTCCGCATCCGGATGGTTATTCCATGCCACGGGACTGTAGAAGTCCCATGCGGTGATGTCGCCGGGCGACTGCGAGATCCAGTAGTTCCAGTTGGCATTATGCATGTCACCGGTCACGTGAAGATACCCCTCCGGATCCACTCCGAGGGAAAAACTGTTGTGGACATCTGCTTGGACCCCTTCCTGCAAAATATGGGTGCTGCGGAGGCCGCCGGGTGGTAACTTGGCGATGACCGCCTGCTGAAGATGGTTCACATAGACATGGTAGATCGTTCCGTCACGCGTCCAGACTGGAGAGAGATGAGAAGCCGCAACAACCGAAGCGGATGCCTCCTCCGTGGACATTTCCAACTGGGCGGTGGCGATTTCCTCTCCGCTCAGGACAGCCAGGTTCAAGGGGTCATTGTCATCCCGGGCGACCAGGACCGTGCCACTCTCAACGCCAGCCCAGGCTGCAGGCCGGTCGACTGGATCAACTGCCCAATTCATTGAGATGTCCTTGTAGGCGAAGCGGTCATCGCCGTTGCCAGTCAGCGTAACTGTTTGCAGGACATTCCAATTGGCCGGAGTAAAGAGCAGCGTCTGGGGCTCCACGGTGAGCCATGGATCGGTGGGCAATTCCAGATTCAGTCGCACGTTCCCGGAGGGCTTCCCCTTAAGGGCGACGGTCCAGCTGGCTGTGCCACCCTCCGGGACGGAAACCCGGTCCGTGGATACAACCAGTGCGGGCTCTGCATCAGCCTGGTAGATCGTCAGGCCCTGCCCGGTCAAAGTTGAACTGATGGCCCCGCTGTAGTTCGTAACAAAATCGGGGGGAGCAAGTCCGCTCAGGCGGAAGAGCATATAAGCCGGGTAGCTGGATACACTGAGGCTGGCCAGGTTGTCCGTGATATCAAAGCGTTGTGTAATCGGCAGATAGTCGGTCACAAGCGTCCCGACCGGGTCGCCGGGTGTTGTCTGAGAGTTGTAGAGAGGGCTGTTCCAGGCCTGTGAAAGGTCACTGTCGTCGGAAACAACTCCCAAGTAGTCAACCATCCAGTCGGGCGCATCCGGTTGTCCATTAATATAATCAAGGTCGAGTGTGAGCTCAATCCGGTAGGCTGAAGCGATATTCGACACCAGGGAAGCGTCCAGGGCGACAAAGACAAGATTACGCCACTGGCTTCCGTCACCACGGTATCCCACGTTCCCGTTTCCAGTGGCAACTGTTGAGTTCAAAAACTGTGAATCCTGCGGATCCGGCGTTGCGGTGCCGGCCATCCGGCGGACCTGATGCAGTGGCACGTCCTGGGCTGCCAGGCCAAGAGGCACACTCATGCAAAAGGCCAGAAGCAAGGTGGATATAAGTCTCATTAATTCAGGGTGGCAAAAGGGTCTGAAAAAGAGCGGAGGGCCACCAGGGAACCGGTGGCTCTCCGCTTAAAGATTCATGTGGTCAAAAGGTCATTTGTAGACGTACACCCAACCGCTGTCGTCGCCGACGTAGACATATTTATTGAGTCTATTGGACCAGATCCACGGATCAAAGGTCACATTGACAAAGCTCATCCAATCTTCGGTGTTGGCCCAGCCATTTGCGTCCACGGCGTACCCGTACCAATCTTCAGCGCCACCGGTCGTCACTTCAAGATACGGACCATCACCACCATTCGCACCACCTTTCCAGGCCCAGTTGCGATGCGGGGCATAAAGCGGATCGTCCTGATTGTATTCCCCGGTTTCCGGATTGTAGTAGTCAACCTCATTCGGGAAGACGGCAATCGAGAAGGATACCGTTTCGCTGGTCAGCTTTCCATCCGCAATCGCCTGCTGCACGGCTGCCGTGATATCGACGTCCAGATTAAACTGGTCTCGGTTTCCCAAATCACCGTCAGGCATCGCCTCGTACTGAGTCGGATCAAATTCCTGGGCGTGGTAGGCATTCGGGTGCCAGGGCACAAGGAAATATTCCATGGACTTCAGCGAATCGAGATCCCAGCCAGGGAAGTTGTAATGATCCGGAATGAAGTACCAGTCGGAATAGGTGCCCCCGTTCTCATTATCCGGAGTGCGTGCATATTCCATCCGATTGACTCCTGTCTTCAGGACAATCTTGGAAGCATTGGCCAGGGTTTCGTATGGGACAACCGGATCGGAATCACTATCAAGCAATGGCTCCTGCATGGCGAAACGGATGAAAGACATCCAGACTTTTCCAGCATCTCCCGTGTAGCCGGTCGTCGCGCCAGATCCTCCTCCTCCTGGCAAGGGAACCATTGCCGGTGGATCACCGGGATCAACACGGTAACGGAACACAAGGCCGTCTTCGCTCGGCGGAATGAACTCCTGTACAGTCTGGGCAAAAGCGGCAGTGGCAAAGCCGGCCAATCCCGCGAGTATGAATAGTGATTTAGGCATTTTTTTCATGGTTTTTAGTTATTGGGTTCGTTTACGGTTAGTATGAAACCATACGGGTTAAAATACGATTTGTGCGGTGAAGCGAAAAGTCCGGGGATCACCCAATCGGGATGGCGGGCCCTCGTAGTAGCGCTTGTCGAATACATTTTTGATATTCAGGGTGAAACTCACATCGGCCTCCTTCCATTTGAAGCCGTAGCGCAACAACGCATCAAACGCCCAATAGGCAGGCAGATCATATTGGTTCGGGCTCGTGGGTCCCTGGGCGTTGTAACTGTCAGTGTAGCGCCCGCCTCCTCCAATAGTAAAGCCTTCAAACCGACCTTCTGTGAAGGTATAGCGATTCCAAAACCCAAAACTGTGTTCGGGAGCATTGCCAAGACGCAAACCGTTGAGTTGAGGCTGGGTCGGGTCATCGACGATCTCCGCCTCGGCCAGCCAGGTGTACTGAAACGTCATTTGGAATTGCTCGCTGGGCGTATACACGCCTTCCAGTTCGATTCCTCTGGAACGGCTTTCACCCGCCCGCCGGGAGATCGTGACATTGTTGTTGGGGTCATCATCGTTGTTCCGCGGATCCAGATCCGTGGCATCCCGGTCCAGAACAGTCTTTTCGTCTGTTGAACTCACCTCAAAGAGGGAAAAGGTTCCGGAGACAAGATTGTCGCGCCAACTGGCCTTGATGCCCAGATCCATTCCCTCACCGATTCCCGGAGGCCCACCGCTGGACCGTTCCGCCTCGGTGGCACCCGGACCGGTTACAAGGCCTCCCGGACCCGGTCGCGCCGACTGACTGTAGCTGGCGAACAAGGTGAAACCATCCTTGAACTCCCAGGTCGCCCCCATCATCGGTGTTGTCTCTTTGTATTCCGGAGGCGAACTCAGGAAGTTGCCTTCCGGATCGACAAAGTTCCGCTGATAGGTCTCATGACGGATTCCCAGCAGGGTGTGGACACGCCCGTCGAAAAATTCAGAAGTGACATTGAGGTAATAACTTTTGGTTACATTCTCCTCGCCTGACAGGGTGATGACCTCGCTTGTCTCGAGGGCCTCCTGCAAGTCATAAATGGGATCCTCGAAGGGATGCCAGTTTTCATACCATGGGATTTGCGAGATCGGCTTGAAGCGATAAGTCAGCGGACGATAACTGTCATCATATTGACCGTATCCGCCCACAAAGGTATGGAAACCGACAAAATCCACTCGAACAATCGTCTCCAGTTTGATCTGCCGAGAGTCATTGAAGAGTCCCCAGTCAGGGTTCGGTCGGACTTGAATTGAGCCATCCCCGCGGACGTGATAGCGAAAGGAGGACAGGGTTGGTTGATAACGCTCATCCCAGAGGCTCACGGCACGGAAAGACAGCCAGTCAAACGCCTGGTAGAGCGCCTCAGCAGTAATGGTTTCGATATCCGCGTCCACGTAGCCATTGGGTCCCCAGGTATTCCACTCATCTCCATAGGGCGTGGCTTCCGGCATGAAATCCACATTTCGTGGGGGTCGCTCGCCATAAACCTGGAAATGGTCCGCCTGCCAGGTCCCAATGTCGAGCCAGCGCAGCTTCATTCGATCGAGAATGTTTTCCGGCGTGGCCCGAGGGTCGACGGATAGAATGTAATCCTGCAAAGCCTGCGGTGGATTCTCATATTCTTCCATGTACTGATAGTTCCCCATCGGGAGCCAGCCGCCATGGTTGCTGAAATCATCAATCTGCTCATACTCGAGGTAGATATCGAGCCCGTTGATCGGGCGCACACGGACGCCCCCGTACAAAAATGTACGCTCCCGTTCGCTCATCGGTTGCCAGTAACCGCCTTCCTGGGTCGTCCCCATCACCCGGTAGGCAACTTTGTCCTCCCACAAAGGACCCTGCGCCTCAAGGGAGACGGACCACTCGTCATTTTCCCCGATTCGCGCCGTCGCCACGTACTCGCTGTTGAACTCCGGCCGCTTGGTCACGTAGTTGACAATGCCACCAGGGGCGGTCCGACCGTAAAACACCGCATTCGGTCCCTTCAGCACTTCCATCTGCTTCACATTGTCCGTGCCACTGTAGTTATACCGGCGGATGCCGTTGCGGTTCAGCCACGCGGTCTGAAAGCCACGGATGAAATAACTGGCACCTTCCCGGCCTTCCGAACCACGCTGGACGCCCGCCATGTACTCCGTCGCGTCCGCAAGGTCGGTGATTGCCAGGTCCTCGAGAAAGCCTTCCGTCACCACCGAGATGTTCAAGGGCACTTTGTAGTTCTCAATGTTGAAACCAGTCGCCGTCACAGAGTTGGTGCTCAGGTAGCCTCGCTGACTTTCCGTTTGGACTAGAAATGGACTCAATTCAAAAACAGCTTCCTCATCCTGGGCTGTTAAAGACGGGGAGATTCCAATAAGCACAAGAGCGAATGCGGTGAAAGGCGGGGTAATTCTCATCACGAAGCCATACGTATGTTTTTCTGCGGAAGATTGTCAACCTTGGGTCATGATTACCATGGATCACAAGGCAAAGAGGAGGTCTGCCTTGACGAAGGAGATGCCATCAAGGCTGAAGTAGACATCCACGGCACCGGATAGGCCTGACAAATCCAAATCTACGACTGCCTCAGCAAAATGGGTCTCGCTGTTGTAATGGTGGGTCACGCTGCCCTGTGGTCCATCAATCCCAAGACGCACGGTGAAATCGGGAGTTGGCTTTCTTCCCATCGGAAAGCCTTCGACTGAAAGGCTGCCATCCCCATTGTCCACAAGATACATGTCGTAGAGGTCCACCCAGCGGACGCGAGCGCCCGGGTACCAAGGTTCGACACCATACTCATAGGCACCAGCATCGGGATAGTCCCCGGTGTAATCCTGCTCTACCCCTTGGTCGAGGAAGCCACCAAAGTCGATGGCCGGGGAATCCGGATGCAGGGTAAAATCCTGGTTTTGGAAATCCATCACCATCCCATCCGCAATCAAATTAAACTCACCCCAGCTGCCGGAACCAATGACATTAAATTCCAAAACGGTAAAGGGGTCGTTCGGATTGTAGAGCGGAGCGTACTCACCCAGCATAATATTATTTCGGACATAGGTTCCGTCGGGGTTGTTCCTCCCAGCTGGAGCAATGGCGATCTCGTCCTCGACGGTATTGTGATAAACGTAATTTTGGGTATTTCCATACAAGGGTGCTCCGATGGGTTGGCCCCACGAGGAGATGTCGTGGCGGGTAACATCCCAGACCACGTTGTGGAAGATGCGGAAATTCCCCATTCCGACGCCGGCACCGGCATCAGTACGGATTCCGAAGCCGCCGTTGGCCCCAGGCCGACTACTGTAAATCCCGTAAGCACCATGCACCCAGTTGTAGGAAACGATGGTCCCCTCCCCGTCGGCCACACCCCATCCATTCATGTTGGCTATATCCGTGCCGGCCACACCACCGATGTAGACATGGTTCATGCTGTAAACACTGGCGGGAGAGCTGATGACAACATTGCCGCCTTCACACTGGAATACGGTATTGTAGGTGAAGGTCACCCCGCGACCGTCGCGGGCGTGATTCTGCCATGCACCATAGCCAAGAACATTATTCCGGAAGGTATTGAACATCCCGTTATTCGCAGTGTTGGAATAATCTGAATACAAAACAACTGAGTCGATTAGGGAATTGTGGTTTCCATTAAACTCCACGGAAGCCTCTTCCGTCCAGGCCTCTTCATTAAATCCGCCATAGCGGACGTCAAGGTGGGTAAAATGGATATGGCTGGACATCTCATCCACGAGGACACGGCCCGCCAGCACGTTGAAATGGCTGATGTTGTAGTGTGAGGCATCTGTCGCTTTAAAACCATCATGCCAGCGTTTGAATTTCATCTCGGCATCGTTGGGACTGGTGCCATCGGGCAGCCAGACATAAAGCGTATTTCGCGGACCCCAGCGTCCTATAAAGTCAAAGAAGGCCTCATCGGGCTGGTCCAAGGCAGGAAGTGCATTGGTTAACAGGAAGGGATCCTCGGGAATCGCGGGCTCATTGAAGGCACCTGAGCCGTTTTGAAAGGTGATGGAGCCGTCCTCGGAGGAAGCGACGGTCCGCTCCTGGTAATACCAGCCTGTCCGTGGATATAGGTGCATGTAGGCCCCTCGCCAGGCATTGCTGGGAAAACCTTCGAGTAGAGGGTGCGTGTAAGTTGTCAAACTGCCCGGGAAGGAGACCTCGACTGCCTTCATCATATCCTCGCGGGTCACTGCCCAATAATCAACCGTGTTGGGCGTACGCGCCGGCGTCACCACCTTGCCATTGGCGAGCGTCAGGGACCGCGCACCGTAGCCATACTGTGGAAAGTCACTCGGGATTTGAATCTTGTAAATCTCGCCCTCATGAACCTCCCACTCGCCAAATCCGTTCTCACCGGGGGTGATCGATTCGAAGGCCGACAATATCACCTTCTCCGGGCGGCCATTGGGACTATAGGCAGAAATGGTGATGGGTGCGTCGGCGCGCCCGTCGACGGTCAGGTTCACGGACTCCTCATAAAGGCCACCTCTGATGTAAATGTAGTCGCCGGGTTGAGCTGTATCGACCGCCTCCTGAATGGTGCGGATCGGGTCGGCAAGGGTTCCGGTCGCCCCATCGGTTCCAGTTGTAGCGACAAAGCGGATACGCCCTTGAAGAGGAACCGAATAGGCGCTCCCTTCAGCGAAGGAATGGAACCAGTGGATGCCAGAATACATTCCGAAATAGTAGGTCCACTCGCCACGGTTCACATTGTAGATAAAGGGCCAGATTTCTGCCGTCGTATAGACCCAGCCGATTCCGTAATCCCAAATGTAGAACCAGCTGGCATCAGCCACCGCGCCAGCCCCGGTGTACATCCAGCCAAAGGCCTCATTGTAGACGTAGGGGGCTGCATTCTGCACGACCTGTCCGAAGGGGGTTTCGGCGTAGAGGATCTCAACCGGATCCGGCGGTGTGCCGCGGTCGCCGGTGGCTCCACCACCGCCGCCGCCAATCTCGGGGACGTCGCCCTGCGGGATAAAGGTCAGCTTGACATCATCCAAGGCAAAAACCGGTCGTGAGCCATCATCTGCTTCCCCGTCCAGGCGGAAGGAAAGGGCATCAAAGTTGAAGGTCTCGGCCGTTTCATCCACACCGCCAAGGAAATAGGCGTCACCAATGTTGTTATAGAAGAAGAGCCCGATGCTGTCATCCTCCATGCGAACGAGCTGGAGTTTGACGCGAAATGCCAGGATCGCCCCCACTTCGTCAAAAATTCGTGTGCTCGTAAACGCCAGTTCCTCGGAACCCGCCCACCAACTGGAATTGTTCGCCGCGTCCGCACCGAGACTGCCGCGCCCCCAGACTTGCGAGAAGAATCCCGCGCCCGTGGCGAAGGCCACCGAGTAACTGGCCATCATTTTGCCCTTGAACCCGCCGATATTGGCAAAATCGGACGTGCTTCCCAAGGTGACCATGTCCTGGCCCTGCTGGTCGAGGAATCCGACAATGAAACCGCTATCCTGGTCCGGAAACAACTCCGTTTCAAAGTCCACATCAAACTCCAGCACCAACTGGTCCCCGACCTCCTGCAGCGTCGTCCGTGGAAACGCGGTGTAGAGCGCCTGGGCGTCCGCGCCGACTCCCCCGTTGCGGACGACCAAAGCTGAGCTGGCTAGATCGGTATGCTGCTGGATGGTCGCCTCGGCACCGTAGGTGTCCGTGTTGTTGAGCACCCAGCGCGCCTCGGACGGAAGATCCCCGTCAAAGCGGTTGGGGTCGGTCAGGTCATCGTCGATCAGGACGACCGGCTCCCCACCCGTTCCGGAACCGGGCACCGGGCCGTTTTCAATCAGGACCAAGTTGACATTGTCGACCTGATAAACCGGTGGAGTCTCATTGTCCGGATCGAAATGGCCACGCAGGCCAATGGCGTCAAAGGCGTTCGTCACTGCCTCGGCATCCTTCGCAAAAGTGGTGACTTCACCTGTTTCCGGATCGACCATAAAAAGCATTATCTCGTTCTCGCCGCTCTTCACAATTCCAATGGAGACCGTGTAAACCGTATCCTCCATTGCCAGCGCCGCGCCACTGAATGCGCCCAGCGTGATGGATTGATACCACCAACCCTGAAAATTCTCGATGGGCCCTCTTCTGGAAAGAGTGCTGTTGCTCCCCGTTCCAGTCGCAAGGGCTGCAAAGTAGGTGCTCCAGCCATTGCTTTTGCCGGTCCCGTAATTGCCGAAATCGTCCGCACTGTCCACGGTCGCCACCGGATTCCCGGCCTGGTCAAGGAAGCCGATGATAAAGCCGGAATCCCAATCCCGAAGGCCCCCAGAGGGAAAAGCCACGTCCAAAGTCAGGATCAGCTGGTCCCCAATGTTGATAAGCTCGGTACGCGGGAAGGCCGCCATCGTCCACTGCGCCCATCCGGTGTTTGCCACCTCGAGCGCATTGCCATCTAATAAGGTCGAAGAGACAATCTCAGCAGTGACACCTTCCACCGTGGCCGCCGTCTGCACCCAGCGGGCTTCGTCCGGCAGGCTGCCGTTGAAGCGGTCCGTGTCCGGGAAGCTGTCCCCGATCAGATTCATCGCCCCTCCGGGATTTTCCGCCAGTTCCACCAGCCCGAAGAGAGCCGGATAACGCCAGGCGTTGTCCTCCGTCGAGGACCACGCCAGTTGAGATTCGCGCACGCC
>JBNGDP010000031.1:28356-31895 GCA_049975345.1 Oceanipulchritudo sp.
CGGCAGCGACTGCGCTTCCTCCCACTCCGGGGCGTTCGTGCCGAACACCGGCTCGGCGGACAGGCGGCCAATGGTCGCTTCCTCGACCTCGGCAGTGAGTGAAAGTACCGGCAAGGCAAAAGCGGCACACAGGGTAATAGGGGTTTTGATCATTGGGTAAAATGCTGGATAGGGTTAATAAAGGCATACGTATGTTATTAGTGGGAACGACAGATTGACAAGCAGGAAATTCATGTTTCTTCAACGGCCTCAAAGCGGGTTGTGCCAATTTTCTCCAATTTCCCCATTTTTATGCGATGAAAGAAATTGAGGAGAATGGCGACCCCGATGACATCCGTCAGGATCAGGTAAAGGTAGCCGCTGAAATAGTCATACTGGCCTTCGGGGAGGAAGAGCCAGGAATAGGCGACGATCCAGACGCCGACCCCGTTGAGAAGGACGAAGCGGGTGAGGGTCTTGACGATGGTGAGGCCCGTCTGCGCGGTGCCCATCTGTTCGCGGGGAATAAAGTCATAGGCAAGCGGCCAGAAGGTGATGCTGACAAAGCTGCCGAAGATATTGGCGATGTAGCCAAACAGCACGATATGGATAATTTCCGGACGGGAATCGGGAAGCGCGACTTGGACAAAGGTGAAATAGGCGATTTTTGCCAGCATGCCGCCACAGATGCCCACAGCGATAAGTTTGATACGGTCGACTTTGTCGGCCATATAGCCGATGACGGGGATGAGGACCACATTGAGGAGGCTTCCCGCGAGCAGCGTTGTTCCGAGGTCCTGTTTCACATACCCCCATTGCTCGGTGAAGAGGAGTGGATAAACAGTTTCCCATCGAACCACTGTCCATTCCAGCTGACGTAATAATTCCGGTCCCTCCCCCGCGATCCGCTGCTTTTGTAAGCATTCGGGTCATCCAGCGTGTCCCTGAGGTCAAAGTACGGTTCGTCGTAGGGGTCCCATGCCCCCCGAAACCATTCCGGTTGCTCGGAAAATGGCTTAAATCTATATGTGAGTGGGTGGAACTCCTGTTCAAATTGGCCAAATCCCAGGACGAGGTTGTGACTGGTCCCCCAAAAGTCGCCGCTGAGCAGGGCCTCAAGATTGGTCTGGCGCGTGAGATTTAACAAACCAAAGCCAAAGCCCATGACGGGCTCAACATCGATGCTTCCGTCCCCACGCACGTGGTAGCGAAGGCTTTCGAGACTCGTCATGATCCGATCCCATTCCGTCACCGCCGCCCGCAGGTGGAACCAGTCCAGAGCCCGGTATTGAATATCGATGGTTTTCACCTCGATATCCATATCCACCCGTCCGCCTGGTCCGTGGATGTTCCACTTGTGTCCGTAGGGTGTCGCCTCCGGCATGAAATCGACGTATTTTGGCGGCATCACGCCGTACACCGCCTTGTTGTCGGTTTGCCAGGCGACAATGTCCAACCACCGCAGCTGGGCCCGGTCCCGCACATTCTCCGGGGTGGCCCGTCGGTCCACCGTCAGGATGTAGTCCAGCAGCTCCTGCGGCGGATCCGCCCAATCCACCATGTAGTCCCGGTTTCCCATCGGGACATTGCGTCCGTAGTTGTAGTCCTCACGGGTCTTCTCGTACTCAATGAAAACATCCAGCCCTTTCAAGGGGCGCAGCCGCAACCCACCAAAATAAAACAACTTGTTCCGGTATTCGAAATCCCGCCAGGTCCGGTCGTCCTCGTAGCTGACCATGAAACGGTAGGCTAGCCAGTCGTCCTTTCCCAGAACCTTCAGCGGTCCCTCCGATTCCAGCGTTCCTTTCAGCCGGCCGTTTGAGTTCGTCTCAAGGGTTACGCTGTGGTTCGGGACAAAGCTGGCCCGCTTGGTCACGTAATTAACAATGCCACCGGGTGCGGCTTCCCCGTAGAAAACCGAACTGGGGCCTTTCAAGACCTCAAAGCGCGCCACGTTGTCAGTCCCGCTAATGTTATAGACCCGCAGCCCGTTGCGGTTTTGCCAGGCCGCCTGGAATCCACGGATGTGGTAGTTCGCCCCTTGACGGTCTCCCGGGCCCCACTCGCCGGTTGTCACCCCCGCAAGATAGTAGGTCGTGTCCGAAAGGTCGGTCGCCGCTATATCATCCAAAAACGCCTCCGTCGCCACCGAGATCCCAAGCGGGATCTTGAAGTTTTCCGCGTTGAAGCCCGTCGCACTCAGCGAGTTCGAGGCAAGGTAGCCACGCGTCGAATCCACCGAGACTTCAAAGGCCGATAAGTCGAAAATGTCCTCATCCTCCTCGTCCTGCGCAATCAGGACAGCCGGACAGATCAACGCGCCAATTATCATTAGAAACCGGGGAACACTTTTCATGACAAGGGAAGGGGTAGGAAGTTGCACATTTTGACCAAAATCAAGCATGCGTATATTTTATAAATCCATGGCAAGGAAAAACCCTTGATTGCACAGATGGAAAGCGTTTGCTCAACTCAGATATGCACATGGCTTCGAGCACACCATCAATGAAAAGGAAGGCAGAACCCCATCCGCGCCGGATTACGCAGGCGGACCTGGCCCGCGAACTGGACCTGACTCAGGAAACGATCAGCCATGCGCTGCGAGGCACCGGAACCCTTTCAGAAGCCACCCGTGAGCGGGTAAAAGCGCTGGCGGCCAAGCGGGGCTACCGGCCACACGCGGTGGCCCGGTCCATGCAAAAGGGCAGTTTCGATTCGATCGGGCTTCTGACAAGTACCCACGGTTTTGCCTGGCCCATACTTCCGAGCACCATGCGGGGCATTTACGAAGTCCTTCACGAGAAGGCTCTGAATCTGGTTTATGCCCGCCTTCCCGATGACAAATTTCTCAGCGAAAAGGGTCCCCCGCGCGTCCTCACGGAGCTCATGGTCGATGCCCTCATCCTCAACCTTGGGCCCGATACGGCAAGGTCGGCCATCGACCTTGTCGACAACAGCCGTATCCCGGCGGTTCTCATCAACAAAAACCAGGAACGTAACTGCGTTTACCCCGATGAACGTGCCGCCGGTCGCCAGGCCGCCAAACAGCTGATCTCCCTCGGGCACCGGAATATCGGTTACCTCAGCAACACTCCGCCACCTGACTCGGGCATCCACTTCAGTTTCACCGACAGGCGGGATGGCTGCCTCCAGGCCCTTGAGGAGGCCGGTCTGGTTCCCCGGCGGATCGAATCGTCCCAAGCCAGTAATGCCCTCCTCCGGGCGGCCATCCGCGACGCCCTTCTCGGACAAAATGAATGTCAGGATGCCCCCCTTACCGGATTTGTCACCGGCAGCCGCGCCTGTGCCGAAATGCTCCTCATCGAAGGCTTTCGCCTCGGACGCGAACCCGGCCGCGACTACTCCCTCATCGCCATCGATATGGGCGGGGATCCCTGCGGCGGCATCCAGATCGATTTCCTCCGTACCCCCGCCTACTGGCTCGGCCGCGAATCCGCCCAGTTCGCCATCGATCTCCTCAAGGCCGGTAAGGCCACCCTCCCCAGCCGCAAGGTCCCCTACCGCGATTACATCGAAGGCGAGACCGTCGGACCCCCGCC
>JBNGDP010000032.1:0-31588 GCA_049975345.1 Oceanipulchritudo sp.
GGGATTGTATCCATCACCCAGCCCTGCTCCCGCTTCGCCCTTGCGGGCTATGCGGAATCCGGGCTGGGTTTCTGGTATGGAATCCGGCCTTTGGCCGTCAAGGCGCACCGTCCGCCGCGATGAAATTTCCACAAAATTCCACGATGAACCCACATTTTAAAAGAACAAGGGCCGATTCCCGCAAGAATCGACCCCTGGCAAAATCCAACAGGCGCAACGGCTGGATCAGATCTCGTAGCCCTGCTCGTCGTGCAGGTGAAGGTCGAGTCCCTGGACCTCGACGTCCTCGCTGACCCGCAGCCCGATCACCAGATCGACGACCTTGAGGACGACAAAGGAAACGGCACCGCTCCAGAGAATGGTGACGACCACGCTGAGCAGCTGCGCCCAGACCTGCGCCCCGACACCCACCCCGTCCAGACCGATGCCACCCATGAAGGAGGCGGCGCAGAGACCGGTCAGGATGGCCCCGATGATTCCGCCAACGCCGTGCACTCCGAAAACGTCCAGACTGTCATCATAGCCGAACTTCTTCTTCACCGCGGTGGCAAAGTAATAGCAGACGAGGCCGGAACAAAATCCGATCAACACGCCGCCCAACGGGCCCGCGGTGCCGGAAGCGGGGGTGATGGCGACCAGCCCGGCCACCGCGCCGGTGATGATCCCGAGAACACTCGGTTTGCCGTGCTTCATCCATTCGACGAACATCCAGGTCAGGGCCGCCGTGGCCGTGGCCAGATGCGTGACCAGGACCGCCATGCCGGCCACGCCGTCGGCCGCCAGCTGGCTTCCACCATTGAAACCAAACCAGCCCACCCACAGCATGCAGCCTCCAATAACCGAAAGCGGGAGGCTGTGCGGCTTGATCGGTTCGGTCGGATACCCCGTCCGCTTGCCCAGCATGATACAGGAAACCAGGCCGGCGATGCCCGCGTTGATGTGCACCACCGTGCCGCCGGCAAAGTCGAGGACTCCCCAGTCATGGAAAAGTCCCCCGCCCCAGGCCATGTGGCAGACCGGCAAGTAGGAAAAGATGGTCCACAACAGGAGGAACCAGAGCATGGCGCTGAACTTCATCCGTTCCGCGAAGGCACCCACAATCAGGGCCGGGGTGATGATGATGAAGGTCATCTGGAACATGACGAAAACCGCCTCCGGGATGGTCCCGTTGACGGTGTTCACGTCCATGTGGTTCAGGAAGGCATAATCAAAACCGCCGATGAACTTGTTCAATCCGCCGGCCCCTTCGGAGAAGGCCAGGCTGTAGCCGAAGACCAGCCACAGGAGCGACATCATCCCGGCGGCCACCATGCAGTGCATGAGGACGCTCAGCACATTCTTGGCCCGCACCAACCCGCCGTAAAACAGGGCCAGGCCCGGAAGGGTCATGAAAAGGACAAGGGCGCAGGCCACAATCATCCAGGCGGTATCGCCCGTGTTGATGGCCGGCACCTCCGGCAGCTCCTGGGCAAGCAGCCCCGTCGGCATCAGGAAAAAGGGGAAACCCCGCTTACTTATCTGCAGTATTCTCTTCATATCTGGTGTCTGTTTTTGGTGGAAGGAGTAAAAGCAGATACTCAAGCAGGATTTGTGCCACGAGGCGCGGCATCCGTCATTCTGCCTAAAATTCATCACCAAAAAAAAGGCGCCCCGCCGGGAAACGGGACGCCCCTGAAGGAACAACCAAGGTGGAAAACTGCTAGAGGAAGGGGTCGATCAAGTCATTCTCAACCCATTCGCTGCCGTCCCAGTAGAGAACGCGGCCGAGCCAGTTTGCGGGCGCGTAGAGCCAGGTCCCGAGCGCGTAGCTGTAGTAAAAGTCGGGTTCATCAATGACCCCTACCCAGCCGAAACTGGCCTGGTTCAGCCATGGATAGCTGGCCACCTGGATAAAGCCCATGAAGGTGGAGTACCCCCAGTCGGCGGAATCGGCAAAGCCCCAGATCCAGCCGATATCGGTGACGTTCCAGAGACCGGGATCCAGGTCCAGCCCGAGTTCCGGCCCGCCGCCACCGACATCCCCGGCGGTCGGGGAGAGGCTGATGTTGGTGCCGAAGCTCTGGTAGATGTTGTCGATGCGGATGGTCCCGCCACCGAATTCAGAACCGATCAGGAACCGGTCGAGGACATCCAGCTCGTTCGTCCAATCATAGGAGGCAAAAGGCTCGGTGGGCAGCGTGGGCTCGCCGGACTCGGCAAAGGGGACCGAGTACCAGTCGACCCGCTGGTCATCCTGGTCGTACACCAGCCAGAGGTGGTACCACTGGTCCAGCTCGGAGGGATTGAAGAGGTCGGTCACCCCGTCCAGAACATTGGTGGTGAGAAGGAAATCCGGAGCAAAATAGTCCACGTAGAAATAGCTTTCCCCGAAACGGGCACTGGTGGATCCGGCAAGGAGTCCGTCATTGGTCGCGCCCCAGGTCACGGAATTGTCCGATTCGGTGGTCGGGATCTGGATGTCCATGGTCAGGGTCATGGAGCCGCTGGTGCTGAGGGGGATCGGCAGATCCAGAACCGCACCGGAATTGGGCTCGGAAGCGGTGATGGTCGCCGCGCCGTCCACATCGACGGAAACCCCGTCCTCAAGGGTCCAGTCCCCTTCCGGAGACCCCCCGGCGAAGGTTTCGATCTTGGTCCAGGTGCCGTCGATCCCGGTCGGGGTCATGGTCAGGTTCTCCCCCTGGGAAACGTGGAAATTGTCAAAGATGCCACCCAGGACGTCACTGGGAATATAAGACGCGGGAGGGGAACTGATCAATCCCTGCCCGATGACGAAATACTGGATGCTCGACCAGTCTTCGCCCTCCCCGCCGTCCGGATCATAGGGAAAGTAAAAGGATTCCAATTCCATGGGATCCGCAGGCATGGGCTCGGTCGACTTCTTGGAGTAAATAGTCACCCCGTCGGTGCCCCGCGGGTCCTTTTCATAGACCAGCCACACGTTGTAAACAACCCCGTATTCGGTTTCACCAAGGCAATCCGGCTGGGCGGTCCCGTAGTCGGGCTCGCCCTGTACGCCCCAATCATAGGCATTGCCAAGGGCCTGCGGATACGGGCCGATCATCTGGAAGCGGTTGCGCAAGCCCACGGCACCCCAGCCACTCTGTGCTGTCTGGACCTGGCTTCCAGCGCCAAAGCCCACTTCATGGGTCAGGCCCTCCACCAGCGGGACCGGCAGGTAGAAATCGAAGGCAATCGTCAGTTTTCCGGAGGTCAGCACCACAGGAAGAGGAACACGCATGGACGCGGTCGTGTTGGACCCGTCGATTTGTCCGATCTTCAGGTATTCTGCTGAGGTGTCATAGTTCACGGTTGGGGTGGCCTCCCAATTCGCCTGCGGAACCCCTCCCTCAAAGGTGTCGAGGACCACCCAATCCTGCGCGAGGGCAGGCTGGGCAAGCGCAAGGAGGGTGCCGGCGGCGGCAATGGTTCGTATGTTCTGTAATTTTTCTTTCATGATTCGGGTGTGACGGGTTGGTTGCGTTCAACAAATGGAGTATGTCATACTGGGTTTTTTGTCAGCGAAAGCCAAGCAAAGTTCCCATTATAAATGAATTTCCTTCCCCTCAACACCCGTTTTTGCGGCATGCGCCATCTTTTTTGCGTCAAGGCTTGCCACGGGCGAAATCACGCGCAAACTATAATGGAAATAGGCTCTTTCGAATGGAGGGGCAACCCGTTTCAATCCCGCCTCCGATTCATGGAACAAATATACGACACAGAAATGCGGCGATCCGGTCCCGGAAAGGGAGTGCCCACCCCGGCATGAGAAAAATCCTCGTCAATGTGGCCCTGAACTATTCCTTCTTCCGCGAAATGTGGCGGGGAATCGTGCGGTATTCCTACGAGAACAACCGCTGGGCCATCTTTCCCGGAAGCACGGGGGAGCACTCGGATGAACAGTTGAAGGAATATGACGGGGTGATCGCCATGTTCACCAGCGAGAAGGAGGCCGAGCGTGTCCGCCGCTGCGTCAAGGCCATCGTCAATGTTTCCAACCGGGGCCTGAAGGTGCCTTCCGTGGTCAATGATGACTTGGAAATCGGGCGCCAGGGAGCCGAGTACCTCATCAACAAGGGCTACAAGCACTTCGCCTTTATCGGGGACAATTCCACCCTGCTGAGCCGCCAGCGCCGGGAAGGCTTCCAGAAGGAAGTGGAAAAAAGCGGCCGGGACTGCATGCTCCTGGTCGAGCAATCGGACGCGAAGATCCGGGAGTGGCTGCGGACCAGCGAGGTCTCGACCGCGGTCATGTGCACGGACGACTACACCTCCTTCCGGTTGATGCGCAATTGCTGGATGATGGATATTCCAGTCCCGCAGCACCTCGCCATCCTGGGGGTCAACAACGACGAAACCTATTGCCTGAGCTCCAGCATCGGCCTCTCCAGCGTCATGCTGGCCTCGGAGAAGATTGGTTTCCTCGCGGCCAAGCTGCTGGACGACCTCCTCAACGGAGCCGCCCGGGAGGAAACGGTGATCCGGGTGCCGCCCCTGAATGTCATTTCCCGCGTTTCCACCGACATGCAGTCGATCCAGGACAGCCTTGTCCGCAAGGCCCTCTGGTACATCCAGGAAAACGTGCACCGCTCCATCCGCGTCAACGACCTTCTCGACCACCTGTCCGTGAGCCGCCGCACCCTCGAACGCCGCTTCAAGGAAAAACTCGGCCACTCCCCCCACTTCGCCATCAATCGCGCCCGGGTCGAGGTCGCCAAGAAGCTGCTCGAGGCCACCGACATGAAAATGGAGGATATCGCCGAACACTGCGGCTTCAGCGAGGCCCGCATCCTCTACCGGAACTTCCGCCTGGTCACCGGCGTCTCCCCGGCCCGCTACCGGAAAAATTTCCGCTGACCTCTCCAGCGGGGCGGCCCCTGACGCAATAAATCCCGGCAGGGTCAGAAAAAGGCATTTCCCTTTTGTGCGGATGCGTGTAGAATCCCGCGAAAACGAAACCCCTGCCTTGAAAAGAGCGATTGGAAGATTCCCCGGCATCTCTGGTATTGCCGCATTATTCTTGTTGTTGTTAATGACGAGCTCCTGCCGGACAGGGACAGGGATCGACTGGCGAGAGGAGGAAGCCTTGGGGGAACGGGGGGAGCGGTTGCTGGAAGAGGTTGCGGAAAGGTATGAGCCGACGCAATACCACGACCGCGGGAAATACTCCTTTCCAAAGGCAATAGCGCGGATGGAACGGCACGGACCGGAGGACCCGCAAGCGGAGCGGTACCTCGAGGAATATGCCGCGGGCCGCTATGATTTTTTTCATTTTCCCTTCATCGGGCTGGCCCGGATATTTGGACTGTATCCCGAGGCCTCGGTAGTGGTGCGCAACCGGGAGGCGTTCCTGCGCCGGATCCTGTACCATGATCCCGTGTATCACTACAACGCATTGACCGGCGAGGGGACGGAAAACCACGTGGCCATGTCGCGAACCAGCGGATACCTGTTTGCCCAGGAGGGGCTGCGCTACGGGGAGCTCGCGGAACGGGCCCGGGAATGGCAGGCGCGGCTGAAGCCCTGGCTTCTCCAGTGGGCCGGCCGGGCCTACGAACACGGGACCGGGGAGTGGGATTCCAATCCCTACACCGCTTACAACCTGATCGGCTGGCTGAACCTGTACGATTTCGCGGAGGACGCGGAGATCCGTTCCGCGGCCCGGGCTGTGCTCGATTACTATGCGGCCAACATCGCCCTGAAATACACCCAGGGCATTTACGGGGGCCCGGAATCCAGGGGCGACACGCGCTACGGCCCCCTGCCGCGTTCGTCCACGGAATACATCGCCTGGTTCTGGTTCGGCCTCGATGGCTGGGAATCCGAAAAAGACTTCTTCAACCCTTCTGAATACATCCAGGTGGTGCATGCCGCGACCAGCTCCTATCGTCCCCCGGCCGCCCTGTACCCGCTTGCCCGGAAGGAGATCCCCACCCCGTCGGCATACCGGCTCTCCAAGCCGGATTACCTGATGACCCGGTCCGGACTCAGCGGGGAGACCTTTCTGATCGAGAAATCCTTCACCGCCGGCACGGTGCAAACCCCGTACGGGGGCTGGACCAATGCCTCCTACGGCATCGTGAACTGGAAGGTGGTCATCAAAAACGGGGAGGGCCACCCGGCGATCCTCTGGGGCAACGGGGGAATGAAGAGCACCAGCCATGCCCGCGGCCGGAACCCGTTTGACCAGTTCCTCCAGGCCGGGCGCGTGATCGTGCAGATGACGCGGGTGCCCTCCGATGCGGAGGAAATACGCGACGAGGTGGCCGGGATCGCCGAGGAATGGCGGAAGGAGCAGGCACGGGACTTTCAGGCCCGCTGGGGGAAACCGCACCGCGAGCATCCCGGCCCGATCAGTGACAACATCCGGGCTGACCTCGGGGAGGCCTGCAAGAGCCTGCTCTACTTACCGGCCGGGGCCCGCGTGGAATCCTCCCGGGACGTTGTGTTCCTCTCCCATGCCGGCACGTGCCTCGCGGTATACTCCCTCGGCGGACAGCCCATCCAACGCGGGGAAGGCGTCCTCTTCGTGGAGATGGAGCGCGATGAACTGGGCGGCCTGCTTGTGGAGCTGGCCAACCTCGGGGACCACGGGACGCTGGAAACCTTCATGGAAGCCTGCCTGTCGAGGGAACGGCTGCGACCGGAGCCGGAAGACGAAATGAAATTCCACTACCTGGACCTGGACGGAAATGTAGTCACTTTTCGCTACGCGGAGGAAGGCGGCTGGAGGGAAATGCAGTTTGACTGGGGCTACGGGATCCTGGACCGGCAGGTCGGTTTCAATTCGGAAGCATGGCATCAGCCCGACTGGCCGGAAGGGGACGGGCAGGGCCGGATTCCCCTTGTCGAGGTCAACGGCGAGCCCGTCCCACCCCTCCCATCGGCAACCATTATCGAGGGGCCCCGGCTGGTACTGGAAAACAGGGTCATGCGGGTGTTCGGGAAGGGCAAGGAACGGTACCGGGTGGATTACCGCGGGCCGGAACCGGTCTTCTCGGGCGGGAGGCCCGAATAGGAAAAGCGGATGGGGAACGACGATGGAATGCGGCACTGCGAGAATTGAAATCACCCCGCCCTTTCCGACGGCGCTTTTCGGGTATCCGCAAGTCGAGCGGATCTTCGAACCGCACAAGGACCGCATGCTGGATCCCCTCCAGGCAAGGGCCGTCTACCTGAAGGCCGGCAAGGAGGCCGGGGTCCTCCTGGTTTCGCTGGACCTCTGCATCCTGATGAACCCGGATGCACGGGCTCTCCGGGAGGCGATCGCGCGGGAGGTTGGATTGCCTTGCGGGCGGATCCTTGTTGCCTGCACGCACACGCATTCGGCCCCGCTGGCACGCTTCCAGCCGGCCGCTTCCGGAAACTCCCCGGAAGGCCGCTTTGTCAGCGATCCCCTGAAAACCAGTGAAAAATACGGCCTGTGGTTGATCGGACGGATCCGCAAGATCGCCCGGCTGGCCGTCTCGAGAAAGAGCAAGGTGACCCTCTCCTACCGGGAAACCTTCACCGGTCTCGGCTACAACCGCCGGTGCAGGACAAACAAGGGCATCCTTCATTGCTGGAACATCCAGGAGTTCCCGAACCGCATCCCGCAGCCGGCTGACAAGGTCCGGCACGGTGTGGTGCGGCTGGACTACACCGGGAAACCGGGAGGCGTCGTGCTCGAGAGCGCGGGCATTCATCCGGTCGTCATGGGCAAACACAGCAACCGGGCCTCCGCGGACTGGCCGGGACACGCCCGGCGGCACATCGAGAAGCGAATGCGCGGGTACCAGGCCGTTTTTTTCGAGGGGGCGGCCGCGCAGGTCCAGCCATGGATCAGCACGCAGGAAGACCCCAAGGCCCTGCGGCTCGTCGGGGAGGCCATCGGCGGCGAGGCCGTGATGATGGCCTTGAACGCGCAACCGTTGGACGGGAATCAGCAAGCCCTCTCCCTCAAGGAGGCGACCATTCCCGGAACGGAAACGAAAATCTCCATCCTCCAGCTGGGTCCTCTTCTTCTGTTGGGGTTGCCCTTCGAGCTGTCCGCCAACTGGGCCGACCGCATCTGCGGGGAGCTGGGGCGTCCGGTCTTTTTTATCTGCCTGTGCAACGGCTGGGACAGCTACTGGATGTCCCCGGAAGAGTTTGCCGAGGGAGGATACGAGGCGGAGGTTGCACAAAGCCGCAACATCAACCACATTCAGAGCCATGCTCTTCTGGAAACCCTCAAGGCCGAGGCCGATTTCTAAGCCATGAATATCCGATTTCCCGATTATCCCTCCTGTACCAACGAGATCATCGAGGCGGTCACCCGCCAGCTGCAATCGGGCAAATGGACACGGCTGGAAGGTGCGCCGGAGCTGGAATCGGAATGGGAAGCCTACCTCGGGGCGGGCCATGCCTGGTTTCTCTCCTCCGGGACGGCCGCCCTTGAGGCGATCCTTCTCGGCCATGACATCGGCCCGGGGGACGAGATCATCACCACGCCCTACACATGGGGAGCCTCCGTCGCCGCGATTCTCGCCATCGGCGCTGTTCCCGTGTTCGCCGATATCGATTTCCAAACCGGCCAGATCGATCCGGAATCCGTTAAAGGGTGCATCGGGGAAAAGACCAGGGGCATCCTGGCCGTTCACCTGTTCGGCATTCCCTCCCCCATGCGCGAACTGGCGGAAATCGCCTCGGAAAAGGGGCTCCTCTTGTTCGAGGACGCCAGCCAGGCCCACGGGGCACGGATTGGCGGCCGCAAGGTGGGGACCTTCGGCGACGCCGCCGCCTTCAGCTGCATGGGCCTGAAGCCCCTCGGGGCGACGGAGGGCGGATTGGCTGTTTTCAAATCCGCCGCTTCAAGGGAAAAGGCCTACCTGTACGGGCGGCATCCCCGGGGCATGGATCCCGACCGGGTCGCGCACCTGGAGGCGAAGGGGCTCCTCGACACCCTCCAGCTGGGCTGGCGGCCCTCCGCGATCAGTGCCGCCATCCTCTCCGCACGGTTGCCCCGCCTCGACGCGGAGAACCGCGGCCGGCGCGAAAACGCGCGATACCTGCGCGAACTGCTCGAGGGAATCCCCGGCTTCGGTCTTCCCGGCGAACCGCCGGACACGGATCCGGTCTACCACCTGTTGAGTTTCATCGTGGATCCCGCACATTCGCCGCACAGCCGGGACGGGGTGCTGGACCGGCTGCGGAGGGCCGGGCTGCCGGCCTTCCCCTACATTCCCAGGCCCGTCCACCGGATGAAGCGCCTCAACCCCGCGGGGTATGAGGGTCCGCGGGTGATGTGGCACCCGTGGCTCCGCCATTCGGGTATTGACTATTCCGCTACATCCTGCCCGCGCGCGGAGATGCGGGCGGCCCGGGCGCTGGAATTCGCCTGGAATTTCACCGGGGAGGACCCCGCCTCCATGGAGGCGATTGCAAAAACCATCCGCGAATCCCTATCATGATTGAACCCGACCCCTGGCAATTCAACGAAACCGGCGACTGTTTCAGCATCAACGAGCCGCGCTCCCTCGAGCGGGCGGATTTCGACCTGTGGAACGACACCTTCTCCCTGCGGGCGGACCACACCGGAAAGGTGGAGGGATCGGTCTTCACCCCGAACAGCCAGCCCTATGCCGACAACCTCCGGCCGGTCTACTGCCTGGATGCCGCGGCGGGGGAATTCTGGAACCTCACATGGGGCCCCGTCCACAAGGATCCCCCGGTCTTCTCCTTCGACATCCGGCTGGACCGTTTGTCATGGCTGCAGGAATACAATGGAATCGCCTCGGTCCTTTCGGTGGCCGTCCCCCGCGAGGCCGCCCTCGAGGCGTGGAACCTGCAGCTCAGCAACCAGACCGGCGAACCCCGGACATTGGGGCTCATCATCGCCATCCCGACCGGCCTGCTGGGGCTGCTCAGCCACGAAAGCGAACTGATCAAAAAGCCGTTCGGCATCCTCCACCATTATTTTCCCTATTACGTCAAGATTCCGGATTACGGGAAAATGGCGCGGCGCTGGAACACCACCTTCCTTTTCATCGACCGGGAGCCGGGCAGCTGGACGGCGCTGGAGCGGGACTTCCTCGGATTCGGGGGCTGGTCCTCGCCGGATGCCCTCCGGAGGAAGGATCTGGGCGGGCGGCACTGCCATTATGAACGGGGCCTGTGCGGGTGCCGCTACGACCTGCTCCTCGCGCCGGGGGAAAACTTCCAGGCGGGGTGGATTCTCGGTCCGGCGCGAAACGGGAGTCATGCGCTGGAAGTCGCGGGTACCTATCCCCCGGAGAAGGCCTTCGCCATGGCGGTGGAAGAGCAGGTCCGGTTCCGGAAGGGACAACATATCCCGCTGAGGATCCAGTCCCCGGACGCGGCCTTCAACCACTACATCAACCACTGGTCACCGGACCGCTCCATCCGCATCGGGCGCACTTTCCGCTTCAATCCGTCCCCGCAGGCAAGAAACGCCATCCAGGACACGATGACGCTGTCCCTCTTTGATCCGCAAAGCGCCCGCGAGCGGTTCCGGCGGATCTGGCGGCACCAGGAAGCGGACGGGTTCATGCCGCACGGCCTGCCGATGTTCCCGGACGCGGAGCTGATGCCAATCACCCTCATTCCCCACAAGGACACCAACGTGTGGGGGCCGATCGCCCTCGATGTTTTCCTGCGCGAAACCGGGGATTATGCGTTCCTTGAGTCCGAAGTTTCGTACACGGACGGGTCAGGGGATTCCCTGGCGGGACACCTGGAAACGGGTCTGCGCTGGCTCCTGCGCGAGCGCAGCCCGAGAGGCCTTTCCCTAATCGGGCAGGGCGACTGGAACGATCCCCTGAACATGGCCGGCCCGGAGGGCCGGGGGGAATCGGTATGGCTGACCCAAGCCCTCGCCTGTTCCCTGGATATCTGGGCCGGGATCGTCCGGCGGTGCGGGCAATCCCCCGATGAATGGGTGGAGGCGGCGGAGGCGTGCCGCAACGCGGTGCGGGAACACGCCTGGGACGGGAACTGGTTCCTCCGGGCCTTCTCGGATGACGGGACCCCCATCGGCTCTGCCGAAAACGAGGCCGGCGCCATCTTCCTGAACAGCCAGAGCTGGGCCCTGATGGCGGGAATTCCCGACAAGGAGCAAACCGGGAGGATCATCGCCTCGGTAAAGGAGCATCTCGACACCCGGATTGCCCCCGCGGTTTTGGCCCCCCCTTATCCCGGGATGGCGCAACATGTCGGAAAACTCACCCTGAAATCCCCGGGCACGGGAGAGAACGGCTCCATCTACAGCCATGCCGCGCTGTTCTGGAGCTTCGCCCTGTACCGTTGCGGGCACCCGGATGAGGCATGGAGGGTCCTGCGCAACCTCCTGCCGGGCACTCCGGAAAACACCATCGAGTCCGCCGGTCAGGTGCCGCTGTACATCCCGAACTTCTACCGCGGGCCGGCCGCGCCCGAGGTCTTCGGCCGTAGTAGCCATTCACCCAATACAGGCAGCGCGGCCTGGGTCTACTTGACCTTCCTCGAGATGGTCGCCGGTCTGCGCGGCGACGGGGACGCCCTCGTGGTGGACCCGCGGCTGCCGGAAAAATGGGGCCGCCTCGCCGGGGAGCGCGTCTTCCGCGGAACGCGGTACCGCTTCACAATCGAGCGGGGACGGGAGCCGGCCGTTTTCCTCAACGGGAAAAAGACGGGCAGGCGTGTCCAGTGGCAGTCCACCGGGGAACCACAGGAGCTCCGGATCGTTGTCCCGTAAGCGCCGACTCATCGGGCGGCGACTTTCCTCTTCAGGCGCCCCACCGCCTGTATCCAGTTTTTCCTTACAAATTCATTCATCTGGAGGCGCCCGTCGCCCCAGTCGCTCCATTGGGGAAAGCGGCTCCATTCCCAGTTGATGTAGGAGAAGCCCTTCACATGTGGATGGCGCCCGATCCATTCGAAGAAGGGGGCATACCACCCTTCCCAGGATTGCGGCCCGTCCAGGACCCCCACCCGCCGGGGGGTGCATTCGCCGACGAGGACCGGTTTGCCGCGCTCCAGGCAGGCCTGCATGAAGTCCTCCGAGGCGGTGAAATGCCCGGGGGAAAAGAGGTCCACCGAGAACCAGTCGACCATCTCGTCCCCGGGGTAGAAGTCCCAGGCAATTTCGGTCCAGCCACCCTCGACACACCACACCGTGGCGAGCGGGAAGGGATATTCGCGAAGGATCGAGGCCACGCGTTGAAAGGCGGCCTTGTAGGATTCGGGTTCATACCCGTTCCATGGTCCGGTGCATTCATAGCCGATCCGGACCAGGAGGGGGCGTTCCTCCGCGGCAAAGAAACGACCCAAATGACGGACGGACTCGTCGTGCTTTCCCGCGGCGACCTCATGGGCGTAGCACTTCTCCGGCTGCCCGTCGCTGGTCATGCTGAGGCCGAGTTGCATCAGGGGGGGGTCCTCTCCCCCTTCCTCCCAGTAGGGCCGGAAGCTCTCCAGACGCTGGCATTGGAAGCCCCTGAGACCGGCATAGGCCATGAACATGTCGGGACGAAGCCCCTCGGGGGCCATGAAAGCGCAATAGGCCTCCCATGCCTCCCGGTCCTGGCCGGCCCCGTGAAGGATCCCGTCGACCGGTTCCAGCGGGGCGTCGAAATTCATACGGGGCAAATCGCACATGGCGGTTTCATCCGTCATCGGTAACTCATCTTGTTGGTGGTCATCTGCAGGTCCTTGGCCAGCGGCCGCAGGGGCTTGATCCCGAGCTTCTGGAGGACCCCGTGATAGGCCTTGACCGCCTCCTCGGGAGTGACCTCCCCGTCGACAATGCGCCGGAGGAACTCGATAAAGGTCAGCGGATGCTCGGAAAGGTTGATCTTGCGGCCGAAGAGGGCCACCCGGGCCCCGTACTTTCGCGCGTCATGAATCAGCTGGAAGGCGTCGCGCGTGGTTCCGGCGCTCCCGCCAAGGATGCCCACCACCAGCCGGGGATCGTAGCTGACCAGTTCCTCAAGGGGCCCGGGCCCGTTGTAGGGAATTTTCAGGAATACGGGCCGCTGCGCCGAGGTGACGCCCGCCAGCGTGCGCACGATGTGGTCGTTGAGGAAGCCCCCGACCCTGGCCGACTGGAAGCCGGGATCGACATTGGGGTTGAAGACTTCCAGGAAATAGCGGAACCGCTTGTGCTCGGCCTCGGCCCGGAAGGCGGCGAAGTCCTGCAGGGCCTTGTAGTCCCAGTCAAGGTCGTTGGTGAAGGTGATGGAGTAAAGGCCGAGATCGGCGCCCGGGAAGGGCCGGTCGTGGTCGTCGACCATCCGTCCGTACTTCATGTGGTCGATGCTGGCGGTGCGGAAGGAGCGGGACGGCAGCTTCGGATACTTTCCCTCGCGGACGGCCCAGATGTCGGAAGTGTCGTTGGCCCGGGCGGCGGGGGTGATCGGGGAGTCGTCGAAGAGTTTTTCCTCGATGGCCAGCCGTTCCAGGTTCGAGGCGGAAAGGAGGACGATGTCCACCAGTCCCTGGGCCACGACCTCACGGATCTGCTGCAGATATTCGGGCAGGGTCTTCCAGCAGCCCTCCGCCTCGTTGTACCCGTGCCGGCAGGCGCCCCGCTGGGGACCCGGGGCGGTGATCCCGAAGGCCATGTCCGCATCCTTCGCATCCGCGATGATGAACTCCCGGCATCCCGAGGGATCCGCATGAATGGCTGCCAGCTTCCGGTCGAGGCTCTTCATGCAGGTCAGCTGATGGCATTCCCCCGCGAAGGTCAACCGCGCAACTGGTCCTCGCGCATTTCCCGGCGGCGGTTGAAGTTGTAGAACATCCTGGGCTCGCTGGTTCCCTCGATGTAGTAGAGCCAGTTGTTGCGGCCGCGATGGTAAATGAGGGAGGTGTCCTCCGGTGAGATCCAGAGGAAGCCCATGACGGGATCGTGGTATTCGCCGGCTTCGGGGGCGATGGGGGCAAGAAAACCCTGCGATTCATGGAAGATCCATCCGCGCAGGCTGTCGTGATAATCGCCGAGACCGGCCCGGCTGAACCACAACCCGCCGAGGGAGGTGCAAAGGGGTTCGGCCGGCGGGGTGAGGTCTGCGGACACGATCCGGTCCGCCTCAAAGGCAAGGCCTCCGGGGGAAGCGGTCCCAAGGACGCGCTCCCCGGCAAGACCGTCGGGGCCGAGGTGCGCAACCATGACCGTCCCGGCGTCGATATCCTGCAGCAGCACATCCTCGCGCTTGTCGGCGTTGTAGTCACCAGCCGCTACAGGCAGGAAGGGACTGCCAGCCGGGGCCAGTTGCACGGGGGCTCCCACCGGGAGACCCTCGTCCATCCGGAGGAGGTAGAGGCCAAGGCGTTCCTGGTCGATCAGGACCAGGTCGTCACGCAGGTCCTCGTTCACATCAAGGGCGACGGCCACCTCGAGGGCGGGACTCATGGCAAAGAGCGGTGCGGGCATGACGGTCCCGATGGGGAAGTCCGCCGCCTCTTCTTCCTCCCCTTCCGTGGCAACGCGAACGTTTGCCGGAACGCTTGTTCCATCCATCACCCAGATGGAGAAATCCCCGGTTCGGGTGTTCTTCCAGAGAAGGTCGTCCTTGCTGTCCCCGTTGAAGTCCGCGGCCAGATGAGGCACCCAATCAGCCGAAGGGGGGGTGAAGACCTCCGATTCAAACAGGACGTCCCCGTTGCCGGTCAGGGTGCCCACCTCCACCAGTTCGTAAAGGTTGGCTTCATGGCGGAAGAGCAGGTCGCGGATTCCGTTACCGGTGAAATCCGCGTGCAGGGCCAGATCGCGCGGTATCCCGTCGTCGAGGAAGATGCCGGCCCATGCCAGGTCGTCCCCCGCGACGTGCCAGATGGCCCATCGCCGGGTCGCTTCCTGTTTCCAAAGGTAGCTGACAAACCCATCGCCCCGCAGGTCACCGGCCATGGCCGGCATCCAGCCGGTGGACAGTTCCGCAATGGAGCGGGAGCGGGTTGCCTCCTCCGGGAGGAAGTACAGCAGGTCCACCTGTCCCATCCCCTCCTGATAGGCGAAAAGATCCGCCTGATTGTTGGCATCCAGATCGCCGAACAGGGCGTGGTCCCCCTCGAGCCCTGTGTTCCTCGCATATTTCCCCAGGGGATTGCCGGCTTGCGGATCGGCGAGGAGCTTCGAGCTCTCGAGTACCGAAATCCCCTTGCCGCCGAGGTCGCGCCATAGGATATCGGTGGCATTGTCGCCGTCGAAATTCGGGGCCGGGACGATCGGAAAAACGCTCAGGGAAAAGGTCGCCTTGTCCCCGCCGAATTCGTTTTTGACAAAGACCTGCACCTCATAATTGCCGACCTGGTCCGGCCGGAGGGGTGTCCCCGTGAAGAGGCCGTCGGCCATGCCGAGACCGGTCGCATCCAGGGTGGACAGGGTTTCGCTTCCGTCCTGGTTGATCCGGTGGACAATGGTGAAAAACTCCAGTTCCCCCGGAAGGACCTCCTCGTCGAGGGAGGTCGCCACCTGGATGGGATTCAATTCGCGCTTCAGGGTGACGGCCCCGCTCAGTTCATCCGCGTTTGAGATGACCGGATAGGCATCCGCACCAGCGGATGGGAGAATAGTAAACTCAAGCGTCTCCTCGGAGGTGCCCACCGCGTTGGTCATGGTCACCGTTGCGCTGAACGTTCCCTCAGTGGAAGGGCTCCCTGAAATGAGTCCGGTCCGGGCGTCAAAGGAAAGCCCGTCGGGCAATCCGGCGATGCTGACGCTCTCCGGGCCCTGCCCGGTCAGAAGGAGATAGTAAAAGGGCGCGCCGACTGACCCGCTGGCCGTCAGGGCGCTCGCCACGTAGGGTGCGGACGGCTCGGTGACGAATCCGAGGTCGTCCATGAAGGTGAAGGTCCGCCAGTTGCGGCCGACCACGCGGACCCAGATCCGGTCGATACTGGTGCCCTCGGGGGCCTTGATGGCAAAGAAGATGTCCCAGCCGCCGCTGGACTGGCGGGTCGTGGCGGTCAGCTCCTCGCTGGTCCCGTCGGAAAATTCCGCCACCACGCGCATGTTGTTGGGACGGTCCGGTTCCGCGGCCAGGCCCTGCCAGTATTGGAAGTTGTTCGCACTGAGCATCGTGAAGCCCACCGCGGTCACGTTGTCCCGCGGATCAAAATCAAGGTCCGCCATGCCGCAATTGAGGGCGAAGGGCAGGGAAATCGGAACCGGATTGCCGTAGCCGGGACGGCGGACTCCCATGAAGTGGGTATCGTTTTTGAGGAATTGCAGGTATTCCGCGGCCGGATCTTCGAAGGTTGCCAGGTCCCCTTCCGTGTAAAATTGTGGCCCGCGCTCAATGACCAACTGGCGATCATTGGCTTCTCCAAAAACGGCGATGATCCGATTGAAATCGATCGTTTCGGAGACCGGGTTGAGATCCGTGTCATCCTTGCCCATGTCATTGCGGTTAACGACGGGAACCCTGGCCGAAAAATCGACCAGTCCGGCCGCCACGGCCTCGGCACGGGCCTCCTCGATGAAGGCCTGCAGATCCGTTTGCAGGTCAAAATTCACCCCCGCGTTGATCGCGTCCTCGACTCTCCGCTCGATGAAGGCCCGCACCGCCGTGCGGTCATAGCCCGTGTAGGCCGGCCCGTAGACGGGATTGTCGAAATCAATGATTCCGCCCCTGCCCTCGCCCCATGCGTCATCGAGCAGGGCCGCAAACTCGGCGAAGGGGATCCCGGTGACGAAGGATCCCTCCTCGGTGGCGAAGACATCGATGGCATTGTCGCTGCCGAAGGTGCCGGTCGTCGTGAACCGCGCGGTGTCGCGAATGTAATTGATGGACTCTCCCTGCTGGGCCTGGACTTGAGCGCCCAGCAGAAGGGTAAAAAGGGCAAGAATGGTTGTCTTGGTTTTCATGCTGCAGTTTTTGGGGATGGGTTCTGGGCGCGGGGCGATCCCTTAGAAATCAAAATTGGCGGTGATGCGCCAGCTGCGCGGCCGGGTATAGGAATATCCATACACCGTGTCGTCATCCAGCAGGTTGGAAACGTTCAGGCGGAAGGAGCAGTCCACATCCCGGATCGTTCGCCTGTAGCCCACAGCCAGGTCAACACTCAACCGGTCCGGAATGATTTTATAGGAAATATCGTCGGTGTAGCCGAAGGAGGCCTCGCGCTTGTCCGTCCAGCGAACCCCGAGGCCGATATCAAGGCCCTCGAGAGCGGACTCGCGAAAGGTGTACTTGTTCCAGACCCGGAAGGAATACTTGGGCGTGTCATTGTTCAAGCGGCTGTCGTCCCATGGCAGCTGCGTGATCCGGCTGTCCTCCCTGGCCAGCTCCTCCTTCGCGGATACCTCCTCGAAGACAAACTCGCCGTCCTGGATGCCGTCATAAACAAGGTAGATCGCGTCGAGGATCTCATACTTGTTGTAGCTGAAGCTGAGAATGGTCTCGAAGTTGGGTACAAAATTGATGAAAAAGAACTGGGCGTCGAAGCCGCTCGAGCGGTCCTCGCGCAGGGCCTTGCCGCCGGGCGAGCCGCGGCCCTCGTCCTCCCATTGTTCGGATTCCACCACCGAATCGGGAGCCCGGTTGATGATCGCCGCGTCGACCACCACATTCTCACGGGTGACCGTGTAGAGGGAGAAGGATCCGGAAATCTTCCCCTCGAAGAAATCCGTCTTCAGGCCGATTTCATAGCTCTGCCCGCTCTGGGGATCCGGGATCAGGCCGTCCGGGGTGCGCTGCCCGCCCGTGACCTCCGGATCGAGGGCGCTCGCCGTGAGGGCGAAGACGGAAATGTCCAGCGTCGGGGACCAGGAAAGACCCAGGGAATAGTTGAATTCCTCCGTCGGGTTCTGGCGGGTCTTGTACGGCTTTTTGCGGGCGATCAGGCTGGAGTCCCCGACTTCCTCGATGGATTCCTCAAGCGTGTAGCGGGATTCGCGCAGGACCTGGTAGCGATCAAAGCGCAGACCGGCAATCGTGCGGAGGCGGTCATTGAAAAACGAGGTCTGATGAATCAGGTAACCCCCGATGGCATCGCCGATAAAACTACTCAGCGGATCCGCCGTGACGAAAAACTGTTCATTGGGCCCGAGATCGTACGGGATCGGCTCGTAGTTGTAGATCGAGTGGTAGCGGGAACGGGCACCCTGCAGGCCCGTGTAATCACTGTTGGTCAATCCCACCTCGGGGCGATCCAGATCCTTCAAGGCCCATGGGGTGGACTCTTCACCCAGCCGGTCGAAGGTGCCCCCCATCATGAAGGAGTGTTTCAACCCGAACCATTCCGGTTGATACGTGAACTCCAGCCGGGCCTGCTGCCGCTCACGGACCGACTCGCTCTTGCTCCAGCTGTATTGCAGGGCGTAGAACTGTTCGGCACTCCATTCGTCATATTTTTCATGGAGGGGATTGTAGGCCCAGGGGTAGCGTTCCCGGTTGAGTTCCCCCGTGTCGTCCTCGCTCAGGATGCTGGCAATGGGGGTCAGGCTGACCCCGGCATTGATGGAATCGAGCGCGGTCTCGGTCCAGTAATAGCCGAGATTCATGGCCAGGTTTTCCGAAAAGGCATGGGTGAGTTGGACCAATACCCCGAGGTCCTCCTGGGTGCGGAAGGTGTCGGGACCCTTGTAGCGGAAGGACCGGTCCGGATACTCGAGAAAACCGAGATTTTCCGGATGATAGGTCGTGTCGATGAAGGGAAGGTCCTCGACGTCGCGCAGGCCGGTGGAGAGCGGATCCTCCGGAAGGGTGCTCTCGGATTTGTAGTAGTCGAATTCAACCTGGATGCGGGTCCGGTCGGAAATCCTGTACAGGAAAATCGGGGCGATACCCTTCCTCGTGGTTTCCTCGTGGTCGATCCAGTCCTTGTTGCTCTGGTACATGACCGGCAGACGGTACCCGAGTTTTTCGGTCAGGGGGCCGGTCACATCCAGTTCGGCACGGTAAAAGTCCCAGCTTCCCACGGAAAGGCGCATGGTCGCGCGGAATTCATCCAGCGGAACCTTGGTCACGTAATTGACCACGCCCCCGAAATTCCCGATCCCGTAGAGGAGGGCGTTGGGCCCGCGGACCACGTCCACCTGCGAAACATTGATCGTGTCGGAAGTCCCCTCCCGGCGGAACCCGTTGCGCAGGGCCGCCTGGCTGACAAAACCACGCAGGCGGAAAGAAGTGCCGGTTCGCGAGGGGTTCTCGCCCACCTGCTGGCTGATGATGTCCGTCTCCAGCCCGGCGGTGTACTGCAGGGCCTCGCGGATGGTCAGGGCCCCCGTGTCGCGGATGAAGTCCTCGGTGATGATGTCAATGGGAATGGGGAGATCCTTGACCATCTGGTTGAGCCGCGTCCCCGACATCGATGTCGTGGCCACGTACCCTTTTTGCTGGGAACCGTCGACCACGAAGGCGTCCAGGTCAAAGACCGGCTCGTTGTTGGCCTCCGTGTCCTGGGCGAACGAGGGGTGAACGGCCAGGAGCATGACCGTGGCGCAAAAGGAGCAAAAGGCTTTCTGGAACAATCGGTACAGGAGTGGATGATTACTCATTTTTGAGGGTAGTATGGGTTTTCAGGAAAAATGTTCCGGGAATCGTCGGTTCCGGAAAGCTCGGAAGGCCAGCCGCGGGCCCCTAGTTTGACTTCGCACTGCCATGGGCAACCCGGGCACTGGAGGAAACAAACCCTCCTCCGAATACGGTGTAATTTGAGCAGTCAAGTTTACGCCCGTCCGGACCCGGCCATGGAGAGGGCAGCTCCTTCAAAAGTTTTCCCGTTTCAAAGCCCTGCTGGAGAAGCCGGTTGATACTTTCGACACAACGGTAGTCATGGCCGCGGAGATTCCGGCTAACAAGAAACTCGTCCGGAATTTCCCTGATCTCGCTGGCATCGTGCAGGCCGTTGACGCAGAGGGTGTGGGAGGCCGCATCGCGGATCGAGACGGCATGCCCCTTCCCGTTGAGGCACCGCTTCCAGACGGAATCCAGCATGCCGTCGCGGATCACATCCAGGTTCGGCTGGGAGAATTTGGTTTCTTCCCCGTCAATACAGAAGTGAATGGGTCCGCAATGGTCCCAGGTGATCCATCCCTTCTCGCAGTCGACGCGCACAACCGGTTCCACCAGGTCAACTCCGCTGTGGGAGACGGCGAAGAAAAGATCCGGACCCTCCACGAGCTGGACGCGCAGACTGGCGGTGTCGAAACTTTCAATCGCCTGGACCCGGTAGAGGTCTCCCTCGATGGTGGAAGCCCGGGCCCAGCGGTCGACCTCGGGCCCCGCCCAGTAGAGCATCAGGTTCAGGAAATGGGCCATGGCGTTGTTGACCGGCGAATCGAGGACCCACCCGGTATCATCCCGCAAACGGCCCGCCCACGAATTGCGCCCGTAGTAACTGGTCGGGCGGGGCCAGTTGCCGAAACTCCGGACTTTGAGAATGCGGCCAAACTCCCCCCGCACCAACTTTTCCTTCATCAAACGGACCTGCGGGCTGTAGATGTCCTGAAACCCGATGCAGATCTGCAGCCCCTTCGACTCCGCCAACCGGTCCAACTCGAGAACCTCCTCGATGGTCCCGCAAGCCGGCTTTTCCAGCAGGACATGGCAGCCGTGTTCCATGGCAAGCTTGGCGAAGGGGTAGTGGGTGGCGATGGGGGTCGGGATCATGCACAGGTCGAGATTGCCCCCCTCCTCGGAAAAGAGGGTCTCCACCGAACTGTAAATGCGGCATCCCAGCCGGCGAAGATGCTCGAGACCCTCCGGTTCCTCATCAAGATTGATCACCACCGCCGCCTGGGCCGTGAATTTGCCCTGTTCACAGCCGCGGAGCAGCAGGCGTAAATGCTCCTTGCCGTATCCTGAAATGCCGATGATCGCGGTTCTCACTGTGTTCTTGGAAAGAACACAGCTTAGCAAAAGCGGACCATGCCGGATAGGTCAAACTACGTCGTTGAAGTGCAAAATTGCGTAATCGAAATTCCACGGAAAATCCTTTTCCTGAAGGCTGTCCTGTGGCAGCTTGGGCGATCTAAAGGCAAATGAACTCCCAAAATACGACACATGCGGAAATGCTTTTGGCGGGAAATGCCCGGACATGGGTGAATCCGGAACTGACGGAACTGAACCGGCTTCCTGCGCGGGCTTCCTTCGACCGCGCCAAAACCCGCTCGCTGGACGGGGAATGGGACTTCCGGATGCTGGGGCGCCCGGAGGAGGTCACCACCGGGTTGATCGGCAGCCGGGCAAAGCAGGGGTGGAAGCGGATACCGGTCCCGTCGAACTGGACGCTGCACGGCTACGGCCATCCCCATTATACCAATCACGGGGTTCCCTTCGACCTGGATCCGCCCGACGTGCCGGAGGAGAACCCGACCGGGGTCTACCGGAAAGTGGTGCGCATACCCGCCTTCTGGCGGAACCGGCGGATCCATCTGGAGGTGGGAGGGGCCGAAAGCGTCCTCTATGTTTTCCTGAACGGGCAGGCCATCGGCATGGGAAAGGACACGCGCCTGCCCTCGGAATTCGACCTGACGGACAAGGTCCGCTTCGGGGAGGACAATCTCCTGACCCTTGTTGTTGTCAAGTGGTCGGACGCCTCCTACATCGAGGACCAGGACCAGTGGTGGATGGGAGGGATTTTCCGGGGGATTTGCCTGCATGCCATTGCCAGGGTCCACCTCGCGGATCTTGCCCTGCGGCCGGAACTCTCCGGGGATTTTCAACAAGGAATCCTGCGGGGCCGGGCCAGGATTCGCTCCCACGCCGGATGGAATAAACCGGTCCGGCTCCATGGACGCTTGCTGGCGCCGGACGGGCGGACAGAGGTGGCCCGGTTTGAGGAAACCATGCCGCTGCGCCAGGGGAATTGCGACAGGCTGCACCGCGAAATCGATTTCGCCTTCACGGTTGAAAATCCCCTCCTTTGGAACGCGGAGGAGCCCCTTCTCTATACCGCCGAAATCGAGCTGGCCTGCGGCCGCGAAAAGGAGCAAACCGCCATCCGCACCGCCTTCCGCAAAGTGGAAGTCAAGGATGGCCGGGTGTGCCTCAACGGGAACCCCCTCCGCTTCCACGGCGTCAACCGCCATGAGCATGATCCGGATACCGGGAAAGCGATTTCGCGCGAAAGCATGCGGAAGGACGCCTGGCTCATGAAGTCATTGAATATCAACGCGGTACGGACCTCCCACTATCCCTGCGACCCCTATTGGTACGAGCTCTGTGACGAGGTCGGCCTGTACGTCATCGACGAGGCCAATATCGAATCGCACGGCTACCACAACACCCTCTGCCGTGATCCCCGCTATGCCGGAGCCTTCCTTGAACGGGTCAAGCGCATGGTCATCCGCGACCAGAACCATCCTTCCATCCTCTTCTGGTCGCTGGGGAACGAGAGCGGGTACGGGCCGCCCCATGACGCGGCGGCCGGCTGGGCCCGGCATTATGACCCCTCGCGCCTGATTCATTATGAAGGGGCCATTTCCAAGTACCAGGGGAAATTGACCTGGCACCACGGGAAGGCGGCTACCGATGTCATCTGTCCGATGTACAGCTCCCTGGAGGAAATCCGGGAGTGGTTTGAGGATCCGGCCCGGGACCGCCGTCCCTTTTTCCCTTGTGAATACAGCCATGCCATGGGGAACAGCAACGGGAGCCTGCATGAGTACTACGCGCTTTTTGAGGAGTTGTTCCCGCAGGGGCTGCAGGGAGGTTTCATCTGGGAATGGGTGGATCACGGGATCCGCACCAGGGACTCCGCCGGGCGGGAATTTATCGCCTACGGAGGGGATTTCGGGGACATTCCCAACGAGGGCAACTTTGTTTGCGACGGACTGGTCGGCCCCGACCGGGAGCTGCACCCGGCCTGCCATGAATTGAAATACCTGGCCCGTCCGGTGCGGGCCCGCTCCGTGGACTGGAAGGGTGGCCGCCTGAAACTCGCAAATTACCGGGTGTTCACGGACACCGGCGACCTGGAACTCCGCTGGCGCCTGCGCTGCAACGGCCGGACCCTCTGCTCTGGACGCCTGGCGCGGATTCCCATTCCGCCGGGAGAGGAACGCGGCTTCCGGTTGACCGGTCTGCGGTCGTCCACCATCCAACCGGGCGGGGAGGCATTTCTGGAGCTCACCTACCGGCAGCGCCGCAAGGGCGTGCTTCCGGCCGGGCATGTGGTCGCGGTGGAACAGGTGGCCGCGCCGGTCAAGGGCCGGAATGGGACAAGGCCGAAGGCTCCGGCAAAAGGGACCAGGGCACCCAAAATCAGCGAGGGAAAGAATTCGATCCGGATCACGCAAACGGGGCGGGAATGGGAATGGGACCGCCAAAGCGGCTTGCTTCAGGCCTTCACCAGGGGCTCCCCCGTTGTCACCGGTCCGGTCGCCCCCCTCTTCTGGAGGGCGCCCGTGGACAATGACGGATTCAAACTGTGGCCTGAACGGCCATGGAAGGTCCTGGCCAGGTGGCGAAACCTCGGCCTCCATCAAATGGAATGGCGCTGTCGCGACATCACCACTTCCAATGTGTCCGGGGGCCTCCGGGTCACCAGCCGCCTCGAAGGCAGCGGGCGCAAGCGGTTTACCGATTTCACGGTCCTCCTCGCCCACACCATCCGCCCGGACGGGACCTGGGAAATCGCCTTCCAGGCCGAAACGGCGAAGGAACTGTCGGACCTGCCCCGCGCCGGCTTGTTCTTCCCGCTGGCCCCGGAATTCTCCGCCATCCGCTACCACGGGCGCGGCCCCTTGGAGAACTACAGTGACCGCAGGGCCGGCACCCTCATGGACGTGCACGAGGTGAAACTCGCCGACCAGACCCTCCCCTATGTCATGCCGCAGGAATACGGGCACCGCACCGGGACCCGCTGGATCCGCTTGACGGCCGGCTCGCGGAAGCTGGAGATATCCGCGGAAGATGCGTTTGAATTCAACTATATTCCGTACAGCGTCGCCGAGTTGTCGGAGGCCATGCACCGGGAGGAGCTTCCCCCTTCCGAAACACCGTGGCTGTATCTCGACATCGCCCACCGCGGGGTCGGGACCGGGAGTTGCGGCCCGGAAACCCGCGAGCCCTACCGGCTCCTCGGGCACACCTACCAGCAAACATTCCTCGTCAAATCCTGAACCCCATCCAATCAACCAGCGCGAGGCCTCAGCGGCTCCGCGCCTACGCGAGAGACATAATGTGACATCGACAAATCCCGACGACCCCGCCCGCGAGGCCCGCCTGGCGGTCTTCGAATCCCGCGCCTACGGGCTTTTCCTGCACTGGGGCCTCTACTCGCTGCTCGAGCGCGGCGAATGGGTCCGCTTCCATCACCAACTGGACCCGGAAGAGTACGATTCCCTGGCCCGGCGGTTCACCGCCGAAAACTTCGACGCCCCGGCCCTCGTCAATTGGGCGAAGGGATGCGGGTTCCGCTACATCTGCCTCACCGCACGCCATCACGAGGGGTTTTCCCTCTACGACACCCGCGGCCTGAACACCTTCGACGCCCTCCACACCGCCGCCGGGCGCGACCTCGTCGGCGAGCTCGCGCAGGCCTGCCACGCCGGGGGGATGGGGCTTTTCCTGTACCACACCACCCTCGACTGGTGGGAGCCCCGCTTCGATACGGACTGGAAGGCGTACCTGGCCTACCTGCGCGACAGCGTGCGCATTCTCTGCACGCACTACGGGAAGATCGACGGGCTCTGGTTCGACGGCAACTGGGCCCGCAAGGACCGCGACTGGGAGGAGGAAGCCCTTTACCGGATGATCCGCGAGCTTCAGCCGGACTGCATGATCATCAACAACAGCAGCCTGGGAGCCCCCGGCGAGGAGGGGCACCCGATGCTCGACGCCGTCACCTTCGAGCAGGGGCTTCCGGTCAAGGCCACCGCCCGCCGCATGGCCAAGGAAATGTGCCAGACCCTGGCCAGCCATTGGGGTGTAGCGAAAAACGACTACTCCCACAAGTCGCCTGCGGACGTCATCAACGACCTCGTCACCTGCCGCGGCCACGGGGCGAACCTGCTCCTCAATGCGGGCCCGAAGGCCGACGGATCCATTTCCGACATCGACCGCCTCACCCTGGAGCGGGCCGGGGAATGGATCCGGGGATCGCTCGGGGAGGTGCTGTATTCCGGCCGGCCCGCTGGATTGCGGGCGTGCGGCCGGGACGTGGTCCTCCGTGACCGCGACGACCTGTACTACTGCGCCTTCGATCTTCCAATCGACAAGAACGCCCACCTCCATGCCGGGCGGAGTGACTGGGACCGGCGCACCCTCACGGGCGGAATTCCGGCCGTGAAGCAAATCATCTGGCTCGACAACGGCGAGGAACTGCCGTTTGTCCAGAATCAACCAGCCGGTTTGCTTGCCTTCAAGGCTTCCGCCTTCCCATATGGAGAGCAGCAAATCATCCGCATTGCCAAAATAAGCCTCTGAGCACACTTCACAACCATGGACAAAAACAAAGGAATCCGGTTCGGCCTGATCGGGGCCGGACAGATCGCCTGGCCGAGCGCCGAAAGCATCGCGAAACATCCGCGGGCCGCGGTGATCGCGGCCCAGGACCTGAATCCCGGGCGTCTCGCGAAACTCTGCAGGGAGATGGATATCCCCCGCAGTTACACGACTTCCACCGAGCTTTTCGCCGATGATGAAGTGGACGCCGTCTATATCGCGGTTCCGAACAAGTTCCACGCCCCCCTTGCACTGGAGGCCCTGGAAGCAGGCAAGCACGTCATCCTGGAAAAGCCCTTCGCCTTCAATCATGCGGAAGCCGCCGCGGTGGTCGGGGCCGCCGGGAAGGCCGGCAAGGTCTTCACGGTCGGGATGAACCAGCGTTTCAACCTGGACAGCCTGAAGGTCCACCAGTTGGCGAGGGAGGGGATCCTTGGCGAGATCTATCATGCCAAGGCCTTCTGGTTCCGACGCTCCGGCATCCCGAAGCTGGGAACCTGGTTTGGGAAGAAGGAGCTCGCCGGCGGTGGCAGCCTGTACGACATCGGGGTCCACCTGCTTGACCTGTGCCTCTTCGTCATCGGCAACTTTGAACCCGTGAGTGTGACGGGGGCCACCTATACGAAATTCGGCAACCGCGGTCTCGGGGAAGGAAGCTGGGGGCACTCCGAACGGGAACATCCGGAGTTTGACGTGGACGACTTCGCCAGCGCGCTGATCCGGTTCGCCAACGGGACCACGGTCTCCCTGGACGTCTCCTGGGCCTGCCACGCGCAGGAGGCCAACCGGAACGACGTGCATGTCTATGGCACCGAGGGTGGCGCCCAATGCTACCCGGCGAAACTTTTCAAGTACGGTAAAGCAGAGGGTGAATACCAGGTCATCCAGAATCCGTCAACCCGGCTGGCTTACTCTCCCGACCGTTTTCACAATTTCATCAACCACATCCTCGGCGAGGAGGAACTCTGCACGACTCCGGCGCAAGCCCTCGTCGTGCAGCGCATTCTCGACGCCATCGCCGAATCCTCCGCGACCGGAAAGGAAGTCCGGCTGGTTTAAACATCCTAACCGTAATCCTAATCCTAATCTAAATCCTGATCTTCACACCATGAGCAACGCACTGGAATTCGGGGTACAGAGCTACTGTTTCCGCCACTTCAATGATAACGCGGAGGTCGCCGGCATGGTCCGGGAAATCGGCCTCGACAAGATCGAGATCTGCGCGGTGCATGCCGATTTTTCCGATCCGGAAGGATTCAGGGATATCGTCGAGATCTACCGCAAGGCGGGCGTCTCGGTCATCTCGCTCGGGGTGCAGACCTTCACCGGTAACCCGGCCGAGGAAAAGTTCTTCGAGTGCGCCGCCGCCGCCGGGGCACGGCACCTCTCCTGCCACTTCTGTCCTGACTCCTTTCTCAAGGCGATCCCGATGGTCCGCGCATGGTCGCGCAAGCACGGGGTCAAGGTCGGCATCCACTGCCATGGCGGGTACAATTTCAACGGCAATCCGGATACCCTGAAGTATCTGCTCGGCCTGGGAACGCCGGAAATCGGCATCTGTCTGGACACGGCCTGGGCCATGCAGATCGGCCCGAACCAGGGCGACCCGGTCAAGTGGGTCCGCGAGTACTTCCCGGGACAGATCCACGGCGTCCATTACAAGGATTTTGTCTTTGAGCGCAACGGTCAGTGGCAGGATGTCGTGGTCGGCCAGGGGAACCTGGACCTGCCGGGGCTGGTCAAGGCCCTGGATGAGACCGGCTTCGCCGGCATGTGCGTCATCGAGTACGAGGCCGACGTCGAGAACCCGGTCCCCGCCCTCACGAAGTGCGTCGAGTCAATGCGCGGGACCGCCGGCTGAAAGATGCCGAATAGTAACTACGAATCACGCGGATCCTCGCGGATGGAGATCCGCGAGGATTCGCGTGATCTGTAGTTAAACGTCCGCCAGGGTCTGGTCGTAGAAGGCGAGGTAATCATCCGGGGTTTCCCCTGAGCGCCAGGCCATGGCGCTGCGCGGGTGGCGGTTCATCTGGCCGGTGATGTTGTAGGGGATGGAGGGGCCCCAGTCGAACTGCTCGCGCATCGGAAGAATCGTGTTCTGGATGCAATCGAGCACCGGACGAAGCTTGAACTTTGGATTGCGCAGGAAGCCGAGAAGCAACTCCATGGGGCAATTCCCCGCCCCGCGGCCAAGGCCCATCATCGTGGCATCGACCCGGTTGCTTCCGAGGATGATCGCTTCAATGGTGTTGGCGAAGGCAAGCTGGAGGTTGTTGTGGGCATGGATCCCCACCTCCTTGCCGGTTCCGTCCACCGCCTTGAGGTACTTTTTCACGAGGTAGTCCACCTGTTCGCGGTACAGGTTTCCAAAGCTGTCCACCACCACGATGACCTGGGCCGGGGAGGCCGCCCCGATTTCCAGGGCCTTGGAAATTTCCGCTTCCGCGGCCACGGATATGGCCATGATATTGAGGGTCGTCTCGTACCCGAGGGAATGGCAATGGTCGATCATCTCCCTCGCTTCCGAGATCTGGTGCACGTAGCAGGCCACCCGGATCGTGTCGAGGACGCTGTCCTTTCGGGGAATGATCTGCGTTTTCCAGTCGCTCTTTCCCCCGGCATCGGCCATCGCGCAGAGCCTCAAACCGGTCTTCTTGAAGGTATGGTCCCCGACCACGCGCCGGAGGTCCTCCTCCTCGCAATGCCGCCAGGGCCCGTACTTGTCCTTCGGGAACACCTTGAGGGAATTCTTGTACCCGATCTCCATGTAATCGACACCGGATGCCACGCAGGCGTCGTACACGGCCTTCACCTGTTCATCGGTAAACCGGGAATCGTTGATCAGCCCGCCGTCACGAATCGTGCAGTCCAAAACGCGCAATTCCGGGCGGTAGGTAATCCATGGGGCTTTCTGGCTCACGGGGGGATACCCTTGGAAGGCGATCCCGATTCCGCAAGTCCAATTTTCATGCCCAAATCGGTATCGGTATCGGACCGCTCCAATGATATGGCGCTTGCCGCGGTGTTCCCTTTCCCCATGCTCCCCCTCCATGGAAGGATCCGTCTTCAACTGGGAATCCGAGGTCAGGGATTACGAGTGCGACCTGCAGGGGATCGTCAACAACGCCCGTTACCAGCACTACCTCGAGCATGCGCGCCACCTCTACCTCAGGGAACAGGGCATCGACTTCGCCGAGGTCACGGCCCGGGGCATTTTCCTCATCGTTACCCGCATCGAGATCGACTACAAGCATCCTCTCCGCGCCGGGGACCGCTTCAAGGTCGATCTCCGCCTTGAGCGTCTCACCCGCATCCGCTTCGCCTTCCTCCAGGAAATCCACAAGATCGGCAACGGGAAGGAACTGGCCATCCGGGCGCGGGTCACCACCGCGGCCATGAATGAAAAAGGGCGGCCCATGCTCCCACGGGAACTGGAACCCCTCCTGCCCCAGATCTAGACCCCGCTTCGCAAATCCCATCCCATCGCACCGGAGGCACAGAGAGACGGAGACACGGAGGGACTTATTTTGTTTTGTTTAGATATAGGTATTCTATAAATTCCTCCGTGTCTCCGTCTCTTTGTGCCTCCGTGCGAAAAAGAAGGATTGTCCCGCCTGCTGATTCGTCTACGCTGGAAATTTGATGGCTTCCTTCACACGGTATCTGTTCCCTGCCTTGATCACCACGGCCGTGCTGGTCTGCGGGTTCTTCTGGCTGCGCGAGGAGGTCACCACCTCCATTTACCGCCAAAAACTGGAGGCGGTGGCGGAAGAGTACGCCGCCCTGCGGGACCAATACAACCAGGTTGTGCGGGAATCCGCGATCACGGAACTGGAAGCCACGGAGGATTCCCTGAGCATCCTGATCCGGACCGGCGACGGCCAGATCCGGCGTATCCCGACCCCCTTCGACCCCGCCCGGGAAATCTACGTCGATTACCTGGTCGGAAACGGGAGAATCTGGATCCGCCGCATCTTCGACCAGGCCACCCCGCCGGAGAAGGCCATGGTCATTGATCCGCTCTGGGATCAAATCGAGTGGCGCACCAGCGGCCCGCAGTATGGGAAGGCCATTTATCGCTCGCTGGAGCCGGGAATCTGGGCGATTTCCGTCAGCGGCAACGGGGCCCTCGATCTCAAGCGGGTCGCGGAATCGCGACAGGAACTCCTGCAGGCCTCCCCGCGGGTCCGTTCCTACGAGGAGATCCGCCTCTCCCTGGACCGCGAAGTGGAAAGCATCGGCTTCGCGGACATCTGGGCGTACTGCACCGGATGGATGAAAAAGTAGGGCCCGGACGGGCCGCTCTTTTTCCTTTGAAAAGAAGGCGGAAAGCCCATTCCTTTGGAAAATGCAAAAAGCCCTGATTGTCCAAGGTGGCTGGGACGGCCACGCACCAGAGAGAACGGCGGAAATTTTCAGCGCATGGCTTCGCGACGCAGGATTTGAAGTGGAGGTATCGGACAGCCTGTCCGCCTTCGAGGCGGCCCCCGCCCTGCGCGAATTGAACCTGATCGTTCCCATCTGGACCATGGGGCAGATTGAAAAGGCGCAGAGCGCGAATGTCCGGGAAGCGGTGGCCGGGGGCGTCGGCCTGGCCGGTTGCCACGGTGGCATGTGCGACGCTTTCCGGCAGGACGTCGACTGGCAGTTCATGACGGGCGGCCAATGGGTCAGTCATCCCGGCAATGACGGGGTCCGCTACACCGTCCATATCCGCAACCGTTCAAGTCCCATCACGCAAGGGCTGGACGATTTCGAGGTGAGATCGGAGCAATATTACCTGCATGTCGATCCGGCGGTTGAAGTCCTGGCCACGACGCGCTTCCCGGTTGCCGAGGGTCCGCACCAGCCGAACGGGGCGGTCGACATGCCGCAGGTCTGGACCAAACGCTGGGGGATGGGGCGTGTCTTCTACAATGCCCTCGGACACCAGCCCGGGATCTGGGATATTCCCGAAGCCGCCGAGATCATGAGGCGCGGTCTGCTTTGGGCCGCAAGGGGATGAAACGGTTTTTCTCAGGGGCATCTCCAAGGCCGCTGGGAGAGCTCCCGGCCTACCTGCATCAGATTGATGCCCTGCGGCTGCTCGCGGTCCTTGTTGTGATGTTCCATCACTATCTGCAGGGCGTGCACTTTCCCTTCTTCGGAAAGGGGGTCATCCTGTTTTTCTTCCTGAGCGGATACTTTTCCACCCGCCAGCTCATGCGCTTCAAGAAAATGCGCGAGGCCGGTGGCCAGTCGATCGGAAAGGCGGTCCGGGTCTTCTACTTCCGGAGATACATCCGGATTTTCCCGATGTACTACGGCATCCTGCTCTTCGGCGTCGCGGCCGGGCTTCCCTGGGCCCGGGAGGCGGGACTCTGGCTGGCCACTTTCACCACCAACTGGTACATTCTCCTGACCGGCCATTGGGTGGGCCCCTTTTCCCCGTTCTGGTCGCTGGGGCTGCTTGAACAGTTCTACCTCTTCTGGCCGCTGCTCATTCTCAGCGTTCCCCGGTCCCGGGAAATCCGGGTGTGCCTGCTGCTTGTGCTGGTTGCCATCCTTTGGCGGGCGTGGTGCTACCAGAGCAGCCAGAGGGCATTCATGTGGTTCGTGATCCCATGGTCGGGATGGGACCAGCTGGGACTCGGGGCCATGACGGCGATTCTCCACTCGCGCATGTCCGAATCCACACGGATCATCCTCTCCCTGCGGCGATTCGGCCTGTTCCTGGCCGGACCGCTCTCCCTCTTTCTTTTGTTCGGAAAACACCTGGGCGGTCTGGAAGGGCTGCATTACGTCTACGAGCCGGCCCTCAACTGCCTGTTTTTCATCTGGCTGGTGGATTCAACCTCAAGGGGACATGGCGGCTGGACCGGAGCCCTGTTGTCGCACCCGGTTGTCTGCAACCTGGGAAGGGCCAGTTACAGCGTTTTCGCCCTCCACAACCTGACGGTTTTCCTGATCCCGGGAGTCCTTGCCGCACCGCTCAGTCCGCTGCTTGAGACCAACCTTCGGTGGATCATCCTTGTGCCCGCGACCCTCCTGGTTTCCTGGCTGGCCTACCGCTATGTGGAAAGGCCCATCAACCGGCTGAAGCGCTTCTTCGTCCTCTAGCCTGCCTTATTCATGAAATCCGTAGCGAAACCGTCTCCAGCTGCCTGGCTGCAAGGCTTGCCGCCTGGCAGCGGACGATGGTGTATTGAAATACATCGAGGTCGCTGCACGGCGGCAAACGCCGTAGACAGGCG
>JBNGDP010000033.1:0-31014 GCA_049975345.1 Oceanipulchritudo sp.
AGGACCAGCTCCGGCTGGAGCGGGTCCGGTCGACTTCCGGGGCGCACCGCCGGGCCGGAGGGGGAAGGGATGCTTGACAAGGCCTGATGGCCGGATCAACGTATTCTTTTTATTCTTCTAGTGAGGAAGAGTGGGCCGGCGCCCGCTCTTTTTTTACTTCCACACCATCGCATCGACGCAAAACAATGAGCCAGGAAATTCTATCCGTCCTCGAATACATGGAGAAGGAGAAGGGGATTCCGCGGGAAGACATGATTTCCGCGATCGCCAATGCCATTCGCAGTGCGGCAACGAAGGGGGTCAACGCCGGGCAGGAACTCCGTATCGAGATCAATCCGAAAAACGGCGCCTTGAAGGCCTGGGCGATTCTGGAGGTTGTGGACTCCGTGGGGGACCCTCGGACCCAGATTCATATTGAAAAGGCCCGGCAGTTGAATCCCGAGGCTGAAGTGGGCCTCTTCATCGAAAAGGAGATCGACCCCGAAAAGCTGGGTCGCATCGCCGCGCAGACGGCCCGCCAGACCATCATGCAACGGCTCCGCCAGTTTGAAAAGGAGCGCATCTACGATGATTACAAGGATAACATCGGGGACATCGTCACGGGGATCGTGCGGCGCCGGGAACGGGGCGACCTGATCGTGGACCTGGGCAAGGCGGAAGCCATCCTTCCGCCCCGGGAGCGGGTGCCCGGCGAGGACTATTCCCCCGGGGAACGGATGCGCTGCCTGCTGCTCAACATCGAGCCGACCAACCGCGGGCCGGAGCTCATCCTCTCCCGCTCCAGCGTGAAGTTCGTGCGCCGCCTTTTTGAACTGGAAGTCGCGGAGATCCAGGACGGAACGGTAGTCATCGAGGCGATTGCCCGCGAGCCGGGATACCGCACCAAGATCGCGGTCAGCAGCAAGGATGCCAAGGTGGATCCGGTCGGCGCCTGCGTGGGCGCCCGCGGGGCCCGGGTCAAGAGCATAGTCCGCGAACTGGGGGGTGAAAAGATCGACATCATCAAATACAGCAGCGATCCGATCGAGCTTCTCGCGGAGGCCATCAAGCCGGCCGAGCCCCTCAACATCAAGGTCGACGAGGAGGGCAGGCGGATGTACTTCGAGGTCAGCGAGGAGAACCTCAGCATTGCCATCGGGCGCCGGGGCCAGAATGCCCGTTTGACCTCCCGCCTTCTCGGCTGGAAGCTCGATATCGCCAAGGAAAAGGTTTCCGAGGTGGGCTTTGACGAGCGCATGACGGAAGCGATCAAGGGCTGGGAAGGGGTGCACGGCATCACCGACGAACTGGCGGCCTTCCTCGTCCAGCAGGGGCTGGTGAGTCCCGAGACCTTCGAAGGCGTCGAGGCCAAGGACCTCGTCAAACTCGGCTTTTCCGAGGAGGACGCCCGGCAGGTCGTCGAACTGGTCGGGGCGCACCGCCACTCCAGCTCGGCGGAACCCGCCGGAAATTAGATTGTTTGGAATAGCTTTGTTCAGCAGGGGCAGGTACAGTACGGGTAATTATTTATGAGTGTTCGGATCTATCAGTTATCCAAGGAAATTGGCATGGAGAACGCGGAACTGATCGCGTTGCTCAAGGAACGCGGGTACGAGGTGAAGAGCGCATCCAGTACCGTTGACAACATATCAGCGGAAAGCCTGCGGGAGGAATTCGGCCCGAAGCCCGGCGAGGAGTTTGAAGAGGCGGCACCCGCCGCGGAAGAGGAGGCTGAACCCTCCCCGGTAAAGCCGGTCCTGCCGGCCGGGGCCATCGTCCGTTCAAAGGAGGATGTCGAGCGTGAACGCCGGGAGCGTGAAGAGGCGGAAAAGCAGAAAGCGCCGGTCCTTCCCCCGACACCGGTGGCAAGTTCCGGCAAAACACCTCCGCCCCTGCCCCGAACACCCATTATCCAGCGGCGCCCTGTACCGGCCGCACCCACCGAGCCTTCCAAGGGCACCCAGCCACCCCCGAAGGTGCCCATTATCCGGACCGATCTGCCAAGGCAGGCAGCGCCTGAGGAGGCCGAGCCCGCCGCCGAGGCGGAGAAGCCGCCCGCTCCGAAGGGCCCACCTCCCGTCAAGCCACCCGCTTTGCGCGGTCCCAAGCCGATCGCTCCCCCCAGGGTCGCCGTTCCCAAGCCCGCTCCCGCCGCGGAGGAAACGGACGAGCCAACGCAGGGGCCGGAACCCGGTACCGGCGCCGCGGGGCCGGCCGAGCGCACGGCCCTGACGGTGCGGACCCCCATTGTCGTTCGCGACTTCGCCAGGCAGCTCGGAAGGAAACCCTTCCAGCTCATTTCCGAGCTCATGGAAATGAGCATCTTCGCCTCCATGAACAGTTCCATCGAGGAGGAAGTGGCGCACCGGCTGGCGAAGAACCATGGCTTTGTCCTCGAGGTCCGACACCGCGGGGAAGGCGCCCAGGTTGAAGGGCCGAGGGAGGAGAAGAAGAAGGAAGTTGAAAAGAAACTGGAACCGCGGCCGCCGGTGGTGTGCATTCTCGGGCACGTCGACCATGGCAAGACCACTCTTCTCGACAGCATCCGCAAGGCCAATGTCGTGGCCTCGGAGGCCGGGGGCATCACCCAGCACATCGGGGCCTACCAGGTCATCCACAACGACAAGTTGATTACCTTTATCGATACTCCCGGGCATGCCGCCTTCAGCAACATGCGGGCCCGCGGAGCAAGGACAACCGATATCGCGGTCCTTGTCGTGGCCGCGGACGACGGATTCATGCCCCAGACCGATGAAGCCCTCGGGCACGCCCGGGTGGCCAAGGTTCCGGTCGTGGTGGCCATCAACAAGATGGATGCGCCGGGGGCCAACGTCGACAAGGTCATCCGGCAAATGCAGGAGCGCGAACTCGCCCCCGAGGACCTGGGCGGGGAAACCCTCATGGCCAAGATTTCGGCCCTCAAGGGGGAAGGCATCGAGAACCTGCTGGAGGCCATCCTCCTGCAGGCGGAAGTCACCGAGACCATCGTGGCCGATCCCCGGGCCAATGTGGAGGGAGTGATCCTCGAAGCCCAGAAGGAACTCGGACGCGGTTCCACCGCGGCCGTGATTATCCAGCAGGGGACCCTGAAGCCGGGAACGGCGCTGGTCTGCGGCGAGCATTACTGCCGCGTCCGCCAGTTGATCGACGACAAGGGCAAGCAGGTCAGGGAGGCGGGTCCCTCAACCCCGGTAAAGGTGGTCGGCTGGTCCAGCCCGCCCGATGCCGGCGACTTTTTCAAGGCGGTCAAGAACGAGCGGGAAGCCAAAAAGATCGCCGAGGAAAACGAGCTTGCCCGCCGCAAGCTCGAGGCGGCCGACAAGCAGGATGCGTCCGCCGCTTCCGTCGAGGACCTGTTCGCGGCCATCGAGCGTACCCAGAAGAAGAAGTTCCCGGTGCTCGTGAAGGCCGATGTCTATGGAACGGCGGAGGCCCTGGCCACCAGTTTGCAGGGAATCAAGAGCGACAAGATCGAACTCGAAGTGGTGGACATGGGAGTCGGCGACATAACCCGCAACGACATCATCATGGCCAGCGCCGCCGAGTCCAGTGTTGTCGGATTCAATGTCGGCATCGAGAACGGCGTCAACAGCCTGGCCAAACACCACGGCATCCGCCTGATCCAGCACAACATCATTTACGAAGTGATCAACCGGGTGAAGGACGCCATGTCCGACCTGCTGGAGCCGGAGCTCCGCGAGAACAAGATCGGGGCCGCCGAGATCCGCCAGACCTTCCCGCTCGGGAAGGGGAAAGTGGCCGGTTGCATGGTCACGGAAGGGCGCGTCCAGCGCGATGCCCTGGCGCGTCTCATGCGGAAGGGCGAACTTGTCCACGAGTCCAGGATCGGCACCCTCAAGCGGTTCAAGGAGGATACCACGGAGGTCCGGGCCGGGTACGAATGCGGTGTTCAACTCGACGGGTTCAACGATTACCAGGAAAAAGACGTTATCGAGGTCTTCGAGATCCTGAAGATCAAACCGGAGTTGTAGGCACCGATGGGTCAACGCGTTGTTCGAGTCAACGAATTGCTCAAACGGGAGATCAGCCATGTGCTGCATACCCGCCACCAGGCGGAGGCGGTGCACATTTCCATCCTCTCGGTTGATGTTTCCCCGAACCTGCGCCAGGCGAAGGTCTTCTTTTCGACCCACGGGGATCCGGAGAAGCGGGAACGGGCGGAGCGCTTTTTTTCCCGGTCCCACGAATCCATCCGGCGGGAGGTGGGGAAAGCGGTGCGCTTGAAGTATCTTCCCCATCTTGAATTCATATATGACAAGGGAGCGGATTACAGCGACCGCCTGAACAAGTTGCTCGACGACCTCGGACTGGAGGGGGATCCCCCGTCCCTGGAAATCGGGCCGGATACTGAAAACGGAGCACCTTGATGCGAAGCTATTTTCCACAACACGCCGGCGTCTTCCGGGATGCCATTGAATCGGTCCGCGGAAAGCCGGTCGCCATCCTCGGTCATGTCCGTCCGGACGGGGATTGTATCGGCTCGCAAGTCGCCCTTGCCCGGGTTCTCCGGGCCATGGGCTTCGATGCCGTCTGCTACAACGAGCATCCGGTACCGGCCAATTGCATGCCCTTTGTCGCGGACACGCCCTTCCTCGCCCCTTGTGGGGAGATCGACACCGGACGGGTGGCCATTTCCGTGGATTGCGCCGATCCAAAGCGGCTGGGAGAGCGCCTGCGGGCGGCCTATCCGGAGGTCTACCTCAACATCGACCACCATATTTCAAACACCAATTACGGCGGGCATAACATCATCGACGGGCACGCTTCGGCGACCGGCGAAATCCTCGCGGGATTGCTGCTGGATCTGGGTCTCCCGGTTGACGCGGTGGCGGCCCAGGCCCTGTACGTGGGGATCGCCACGGACACCGGACAGTTCCGCTTCGCCTCGACCACCCGCGACACCTTCGAGATCTGCTGCCAGCTGATGGAAAAGGGGGCCGATCCGGCCCGCGCGGCGATGGAGCTTTACGAGCGGGAAAGCCCCGCCAAGCTGGCCCTGCTCCAGCGTTTCCTGGCCAGCTTTCATTACCTCTGCGAGGGCCGCGTCTGTATCGGCATCATCGATGAGGAGGCCTGGGCGGAGACGGGGGCCTGCAAGGAGGATACCGAGGGCCTGGTCGATTACGCCCGCGCCATCGAGGGCGTGGAGATCGGCATCCTTCTCGAGGAACACGATGGAAACCTGAAGGGCAGTTTCCGGGCCAAGGACCCGGGCCACCGGGTCGACCAGTTGGCCCGGCAGTTTAACGGCGGCGGCCATGCCTGCGCGGCCGGATTCAATCCCGAATGCTCAATGGGCGAATTTTATCCCCGGCTCGTGGCCGCGCTGGAAAAGCATTTCGCCGACCTGAAGGAGGTGTCCGCATGAGCCGGCCCACGGAGCTCGAGGGGGTCCTTCTTGTCGACAAGCCCGAGGGGTTGACCTCGCATGACGTGGTCGACCGGGTCCGGCACAAGTTGAAGATGAAGCGGGTGGGGCACGCCGGGACGCTGGATCCGAACGCGACCGGCCTGCTCATCATCCTTGTCGGGAAAGCCACCAAATTGTCGCAGTACCTGATGGGGTTGGACAAGACCTACGAGGGAGTGATCACCCTCGGAACGGAAACGACGACCCAGGACGCCGAGGGGGAAGTGGTCGAGCAGAAACCCGTACCGCAACTGACCGGGGAAGAGGTCAAGGAACACATGAAGGCCTTCATCGGGGACCAGTACCAGACCCCCCCCATGTTTTCCGCGAAAAAGCAGGGCGGGGTCCCCCTCTACAAGCTGGCCCGGAAGGGGAAAACCGTGGAGCGGGAACCGCGTTTTATTCATGTCGCCTCCTTCAAGCTGGACCGGTGGGAGAGCCCGGAGATCGAGTTCAGCCTCACCTGCAGCAAGGGTACCTATGTCCGCACCATCGCCCACGACCTGGGCCATCGCATCGGTTGCGGAGCCTACCTGAAGGAGCTCCGCCGCACCGATATCGAGCGGTTTCGAATCGAGGACTCGATCGAACTCGAGACGTTTGAGGAGCTTCCCCTCGAGGAAATCAAGGCCTGGCTGATTCCCCCCTACCAGGCGGTTCCCGGCAACGTTTTGTGAGGTGGTCCGGCACGGGGAAAGTTCAGCCGCCGCAGATCCGCATCCCTGCGCGGTATACACCCTCCACGGGAGGCACCCTTCGCCGGAGGCGCCCCTGCACCTGGCCGTCGGCATGTTCGACGGCGTGCACCTGGGCCACCAGGCCGTCATCCGCCAGGCCGTTGCCGCGGCCGGCAAGCCGGGCCATTTTTCGGGCGTGCTGACCTTTGATCCCCACCCGAGCCACGTTCTCCATCCCGAGAACGCGACGGCCATGCTCATGCCCCTCCCGCAGAGGGTGGGGGACATGCTCGCCCTGGGCGTGGATCAGGTCCTGGTGCAGCCCTTCACCATCGACTATGCGAGGCGCCGGGCGGAAGACTTCGTTCCCTTCCTGCGGAACGCCTTTCCCGGGCTGGAAAGCCTCCATGTCGGCGAAAACTTCCGCTTCGGGGCCGGTCGTGGCGGAGATGTCACCACATTGCGGGGCACCGCGGAGTCCCTCGGGCTGCAGGTGCATGCCCTTCCCCGCCGACGCCTGGACGGGGACACCATCAGCAGCAGCCGCATACGGGCGGCCCTCGTCGAGGGCGATGTGCGGACGGCGGGGCTGATGCTGGGCCATCCCTACGTGGTGGACGGGCGCATCGTCCCCGGAAAGGGGATCGGGCGCCAGCTGGACTACCCGACGTTGAATGTCCCGTGGATGCCGGAGGCAAGGCCGCGCTACGGGGTCTACAGCGTGTACCTGCGCCGTGACGGGGCGGAGGAGATCCTTCCCGGGATTGCCAATTACGGCTTGCGCCCGACGATTGGGATTTCCGTCGACCCGCTCCTGGAAGTCCACCTTTTCGCCAGCTGCGATGTCCCGGTGGAGGGGGATCACGTCCGTGTTGCCCTTGTCGACTTCATCCGCCCGGAAAAGACCTTCCCCGGTGTGCGGGCCCTTCGCGAACAGATCCGTGAGGATGTCGAGAAAGTGCGCTCCCATCTATCGTCGGGGACGGATCCCGGCCCGCCGGCGTTCTAATTGATTGCGCGGGCGGAAAGGATTTCCCATTGTAACCCCATGATCCGAGGACTGAACAGTATGCTGGCCGCAACCGCCATTCTGGCGGGGGGGTTCCTCGCGTCCGCGCAGGAATCCAGCCGCTGGATCTTCGAGGGACAGCTCACGCGGGTGGATCCGGTCCTCGCCCCGGATTTGCAGAGTGGTTGGGTCCTGGCCGGCAGCTTTCTCTTTGCCCCCATGGAAATGGAGGAGGAACCGGTTGGGGGCCCCGTGCGGTCCGGACGGCTGGCCGGCGGGATCAGCGAGGCGGAATTGACCGTCGACCTCTATTACCAGCTCCATTTCGAGGCATACCAGGCCGCGGGCCTGGCCGGAGTGGATTACCGGGACGACGATCCCGAACAGGATGGGCGGGATATTTTCGGCTGGTTTATCCCGGTGAATGGTGAACTGGGGGATACCGGTTGGTCCGCCCGCTGGCTGCAGCTCTGGCTGGCCGATCCGGAGGGGCGGATGATCCGCGGCCTCCCACCCCGCTTCTCCCCCCACGGTTTCGATTGGCAGGCCGGCTGGTTTCGCCTGACTTTTGTCAACGAGAGCGGCGAAACGGCACTCGCCGAGGGCCACCTGGAGGTGTTTGCCCCGGCCGGTGATCTTTCCGATGAAGAGGAGGAAAAGCGCTGGCGGGGCGTTGCCGCCGAGTTGAGCGCCCTTCTCGAGGAACGGGATGCCTCCATTCTCAAGCTCCGGGAGGAGTTGGCCCGCGCCCATGAGCGCTTGAGCGGGCTGCAGCAGCTCGTTGACCTGATGGTATCCGAGCGAGCCCACCTGAAGGAGGAGAATATCCAGCTTCGTGACCAGGCAGCCCTTGCCGACCCCGCGGTCGCGGAGGCCATGGCCGGGTTGACCGCGGAAAAGGCCTTGCTTCTCGAGCAAGTCGAGGATCTGCGGGTGCAATCCCGCCGGTTGGAGAGCCTTCTCTCCGAATCCGAGAAGGACCGGCGCATCCTCAGGGAACGCCTGCAGGAATTCCAGGAAAGGGAAATCCTTGCCGCTGCCGCCGGTCATACGGAAAGGGAGGCCGGCAGGCAAATGGAGCCGGATCCCGAACCGGATGCATCCCTGGCGAAGCAGCCAATCGAGCCCGGGCCCGGGGCTGCCTTGCCGCCTCCGGAGCGCACCGGGAAGGCGACGCCTGACCCCCGTTCTGTCGGCCAGGTTGTACCCGCACCGGTGCGGGAGGACAAGGTGACGCTTCGCCAACGCAGGTTCGGACCGCGCAAATTCCGGTGAATGAAAGTGGACAAGGCCCTGCGACATCGCGTCAATGCGGCCCGGGTGGCCGTTCGCAACCAGACGGAGTTTTTCAACAAGCTCCGCGGCCAGGTGTCCTCCGAATGGAAGGCGGATGACACACGCGTCACCTTTGCCGATTTCGCGATTTCCGAGAAGCTCTTTTCCGAGCTGCGGCGGTCTTTTGGCCGGGACCAGTTCTTTTCGGAGGAGTCGGGACCCCTCGACGAGGCTGTTCCTGTCGAGTCCCGGTATGCCTGGATCCTTGATCCCATCGATGGAACCAATAATTACGCCCTTGGCATGACCGCCTGCGCGATCTCCCTCGCCCTGCTCAAGGAGGGGATGCCCGTTTATGGATGGATTTATGATGGCAGCACCGGACAACTCCTGGAGGGCGGCCCGGGGTTCGATCTTCTCGTCGACGGGAAAAAGACCCCGGTCTTGAAACGGCCCTTTGACCGACGTTCCGGAATGGTCGGTCTTCATTTTCCCCTCCCTTCCGGCCGGGCGCGACAGCTTTGTCCCCTGCTCGAGGAATACCGGGTCCGCAGCCTGGGCAGCGCGGCCCTGCATCTCGCCTACACGGCCCTTGGACGCATCGACGGTGCATTGGACGAGCGGGTCCGCGTCTGGGATATCGCCGCCGCGCTGTGCCTGCTGAAGGCTTCCGGCAGGGACATCCGGTTCCTTGGACAGGATCCCTTTCCGCTTCGCATCTTCGATCCGCAAGGCCCCTTCATCCGGTATTACGCCGGCAGTCCTTCTTTCCTTGCCAGGATGGAAAATTGGCTTGGCTGAAGTCCCTTCCTTGCCACTCTGGTACATTTCCTGAATCATCCATCCCGAAGGCACAGTATGAAGATTTTCATGAATGGAACCCTGGTCGATTCGACCGATGCGAAAATTTCCGTCTTTGACCACGGATTGCTCTACGGGGACGGCATCTTCGAGGGGATCCGTCTCTACAAGGAATGCATCTTCAAACTGGACGAGCACCTGGACCGCCTCGACAAGTCGGCCCGGGCCATCCTTCTCAACATGCCGTGGAGCCTTGAGGAAATCGCCGACGCCATCTGCGAAACCTGCCGGGCCAACAACCTGAAGGACGGGTACATCCGGCTTCTGGTCACCCGGGGAGTCGGGACACTCGGGTTGAGCCACCTCAGCTGCAAGGATCCCCAGATCATCATCATCGCGGACAAGATCACCCTGTACCCGGAGGAGTATTACTCCAAGGGGCTGAAGATCATCACCTCCCCGACCCGACGCATCAATCCGGCGGCCCTGGCCCCCATGGTCAAATCCCTTAACTACCTCAACAACATCCTCGCCAAGGCGGATGCCAACCAGGCCGGCTGCCTGGAGGCGATCATGCTCAATGACCAGGGCTACGTCGCCGAGTGCACCGGCGACAACATCTTCATCCGCCACAAGGACCGCTGGTTCACCCCTCCGACCGCCGCCGGCGCCCTGCGCGGCATCACCCGCGGCGCGGTCCTCGACCTGATGCAGGAACTGGATTTTTACTGCGAGGAGGCCAATCTCACCCGTTATGACATCTGGACCGCCGACGAGATGTTCCTCACCGGCACCGCCGCCGAGTTGATCCCGGTGGTGGATGTCGACAGCCGGACCATCGGCGACGGCCAGCCGGGCGCCCAAACCCACCGGCTCCTCGAGGCGTTCCACCAGCTCGTGAGCAGGGATGGACGCATGATCCGTTGAAGCTCGCTTTGGGCTGGAAAATGCACGAATTGGACGTATCTTAGCAGTATGGCCAAACCTGAACAGTGCAAAAACTGCACCAAGCCGGCGACAATCCACCTCACACAGATCATCAACAACAAGATCCACAAGGTGGACCTGTGCGAGGATTGCCCCTTTAAAAAGGGAGTGACCGACCCGGAAGGCTTTTCCCTTGCCGATTTCATCCTGCAGCCTCCGGCGGCCCTGATTTCCGACCAGTCCCTGCAGTGCGAGGTTTGCGGCTTCACTCCCGCCGACTTCAAGAAGTCCGGACGCTTTGGCTGTCCTCACTGCTATCAGACCTTCCGGGAAATTCTCGAACCCATGCTGGCGAACATGCACAAGGACACCGTCCACCGCGGCAAGGTTCCGGAAAAGGCCCTTGCCCGGATGAGCCGCAAACGGCGGCTTGACCAGCTGGAAGCCGATTTGCAGGAAGCAGTCAAACAGGAGAACTATGAAGAAGCGGCCCGCCTGCGCGACCTGATCGCGCAGACCAGGGCGGCCCTGGAAGTGAGCTGAACGCCATGCTGATCACCCCCCTGATTGAAGCCAAGGCCGAGTTGACGGACGGAGGGTTGGCTCCCGAGCCGATCGTTCTGTCGACCCGCATCCGCCTGGCCCGCAACCTCGCCGGCGAAGCCTTTCCCGGATGGGCCGATTCCGCCCAGCGGCATTCCGTTTTGGAGGGTTGCCTCGAACGCTTGTCGCAGCTGGCCGCTTTCAAGGAGGGAACCTTTCTCCAGGTTTCCGATCTGACCCCGCTCGAAATGCAGGTGCTGGTGGAACGCCGCCTGGTCAGCCGTGAGCTGATCGAATCCCCGGAGGGCGCCGGCGTCTTCATTTCCCCCTCGCAGAACCTTTCCATCATGATCAACGAGGAGGATCACCTCCGGTTGCAGGGTCTGCGCAGCGGGTTCAATTTCCGCAAAACCTGGGAGGAGGTGGATGCTCTCGACAATGCCATCGAGGAGCACCTGGACTACGCTTTTTCCGACCAGTACGGGTACCTGACCGCCTGCCCGACGAATGTGGGGACCGGCATGCGGGCTTCGGCCATGCTGCATCTTCCGGGCCTGGTCATGCAGGGCCACATGGAAAAGGTGGTTCGCATGGTGAACCAGTTGGGCCTGGCCGTCCGGGGAAGTCTCGGGGAGGGCAGCGAGGCCACCGGCAGCCTCTTCCAGATCAGCAACCAGCAGACCCTCGGCGAATCGGAAGAGCGGATCCTCAAGCGGCTGATCAATATTCTCCATGCGATCATCGAGCAGGAAACCAATGCCCGGGGGCTCCTCCTTGAGAAGCAGCCATCCCAGGTCCTCGACAAGATCGGCCGGGCCTATGGAATCCTCAAAAACAGCCATCTGTTGACTTCCCAGGAAGCGGTTAACCTGCTGAGCCTCATGCGCCTGGCCATCGATATCGGCCTGCTTCCCGTGGACCAGCGCAGCCAGATCGACCGCATGATGATGGAAATCCAGCCCGGACACGTGCAATGCACCGCCAATGCCGACATCGAGCCCTCCCAGCGCGACCAGATGCGTGCGGCACGAATTCGGGAACAATTTGCATCTTTTCCGACTCTGAGCTTTAGTAACCTGCATTTGATGCCCAACCCGAACCCGAGAGATCAAGATGGAACCGATGAATAATTTCACACCGAGGGCCCAGCAGGTCCTTGCCCTGGCCCGCAAGGAAGCGGATCGCTTTCACCACAATTATGTGGGAACCGAGCACCTTCTGCTGGGATTGATCAATCTTGGCCAGGGGGTGGCCGTCAACGTCCTCCAGAAAATGGGGCTGGACCTCGACACGGTGCGGACCGCGGTGGAAAAGCAGGTCGGCAAGGGTCCGGCCGCCAAGCCCATCGGGAATATCTCCTACACCCCGCGCGTCAAGAAGGTCCTCGCCCTGGCCGGCAAGGAAGCCAAGGCCCTGAACCACAGCTACGTGGGGACCGAGCACATTCTCCTCGGTTTGCTCCGGGAAGGCGACGGGGTGGCCGCCCGCGTGCTCAAAAGCCTGGATGTCGATATCGAGCGCTGCCGGGATGAAATCCTCAGCGAGCTGGATCCGAATTTCGCCAGCGAGGGCGGGGAACCTGCCGGTGCGGGCTCCGCTCCGAGGGGAGTCCCCGATGAAAAACGCGAGTTGAAAACGCCGGCCCTGAAGGCCTTCGGGCGGGACCTGACCGAGCTTGCCCGCAACGGCGAGCTCGATCCGGTGATCGGCCGCAAGCAGGAGATCCGCCGGGTCGTGCAGATCCTCTGCCGCCGCACCAAGAACAATCCGGTCCTGATCGGGGAGGCCGGCGTGGGAAAGACCGCCATTGTCGAGGGCCTGGCCCTCGAGATCGCCAACGGGATCGTCCCGGAGATCCTTGCCGACAAGAAGCTGATCACCCTTGACCTTGCCCTGATGGTGGCCGGGACCAAATACCGCGGCCAGTTCGAGGAGCGCATCAAGGCCGTGATGGATGAAATCAGGCGCTCCAAGAATGTCATCATTTTTATCGACGAGCTCCATACCATCGTGGGGGCGGGTGCCGCCGAGGGGGCCATGGATGCCTCCAATATTTTCAAGCCGGCCCTGAGCAGGGGCGAGTTGCAGTGCATCGGGGCCACCACCCTCGGCGAATACCGCAAGTACATCGAGAAGGACAGTGCCCTGGACCGACGTTTCCAGAGCGTCATTGTGGAGGCACCCAGCGTCGAGGATTCCCTGGAAATCCTCAAGGGGATCGCCCCCAAATACGAGGAGCACCACAAGGTCGAGTACACCGTGCCGGCCCTTGAGGCGGCTGTCCGGCTCTCCGAGCGCTACATCACTTCCCGCTTCCTCCCGGACAAGGCGATCGACGTCCTCGACGAATCCGGCGCCCGGGCCCGCATCACCTCCCTCAACCGGCCACCCGAAATCGAGGAGCTGGGCAGGAAGATCGAGGAAGTCTGCGCACGGAAGGAGGATTCGATCAGCAAGCAGCAGTTCGAGGATGCCGCCAAGTTCCGCGACCATGAGAAACAGCTCCGGGCCCAGCGCGAGGAGATGATCGATTCCTGGAAAAAGTCCCGCTCCGAAACCAGGATCACCGTGGATGCCGAGGACATGCTGCAGGTCGTCAGCGACTGGACCGGCATTCCCCTGCGCCGCATGGAGCAGAAGGAATCCGAGAAGCTGCTCAATCTCGAAAAGGAGTTGCAGCAGACCGTCATCGGCCAGGACGAGGCCACCATCGCCATTGCCAAGGCCCTGCGCCGCAGCCGCGCCGACCTCAAGGATCCCCGGCGACCCATCGGCTCCTTCCTTTTCATGGGGCCGACCGGGGTGGGGAAAACCCATCTCGCCAAGACCCTCGCCGAGTCGATCTTCGGCGACAAGGACGCGATCGTCCAGATCGACATGTCCGAGTACATGGAGAAGTTTTCGGTCAGCCGCCTGATCGGTTCTCCCCCCGGCTATATCGGCTACGAGGAGGGCGGCCAGCTCACCGAGACCGTCCGCCGCAAGCCCTACTGCGTGGTGCTCTTCGATGAGATTGAAAAGGCTCACCCGGATGTCGTGCAGATCCTCCTCCAGGTGCTGGAGGAGGGACGCCTGACCGACAGCCTCGGCCGCACTGTCGATTTCCGCAACACCATCATCATCATGACCTCCAACGTGGGCGCCCAAATCCTTCAGAAGAACCAGGGCCTTGGATTCGGCATGGATGATGCGGAGGACACCTTCGAGAAAACCAAGACCAGGATCATGGACGAGGCCAAGCGGGTCTTCAAACCGGAGTTCCTGAACCGGATCAACAGCATCATCGTCTTCCATTCCCTGCTGCGCCCGCATTTGCGCAAGATCGTCGATATCGAGATCAAGGGGATCACCGGACGCCTGAAGGAGCGCAACATGCCCCTCGAAATTTCCGAGGGAGCCAAGGACTTCCTCATCAACCACGGGTATGATGAGAAGTTCGGGGCGCGCCCCCTGCGCCGCGCCGTCGAGCAGTTCCTCGAGGATCCCCTCGCCGAGTCCCTTTTGCGCGGCGACCTGAAGGAGGGCGAAACGGTTCGCGTCGATGTCACCGAGGATGGAAAGGCCCTCAACTTCTCCCAGCAGGCCCACGCTCCCGGGGTTTGACCCCGTCCCCCGCTGATTTCCATTGCCTTTTTCCGCGGCTTTCCCTACTCTCGATGGTGGAAAGGAGGTTTGCCATGCTGAATGTCGCACAAGGCAAGGAGATCGTTCTTCACGTCAAGAACGACATGGGAATCCTTGGTGAAATTGCGCGGCTGGTTTCCGAGCGTGGCGTCAGTATCAAGGCGGTATCGGGTAGTGTTGAGGAGGATATCTGCACCCTTCGGTTGATCACCGACGACAATCTGAGAACTTGTGATATCCTGCATGAACACGCTTACACCCCCATGGAAGAGCAGGTCGTTCTTCTGGAAGTTCCCCACAAACCGGGGATGCTGAAGAAAATGACACAGCGCCTGGGAGAGGAAGGTATCGATGTCCGCCATCTCTACGCCACCGCCAGCGAGAAGGATGCCCATTGCCTCATCGTTCTGCGCACAACGAATGATGCCCGGGCGATTGTCGCCCTCAGCGAGTTCGTTGCCGAATACGCATGAGTTTGTTATCCCCGCCGCACCAACCGGGGGGATTCCCCGGTGGCGCGGCGGATGACTTTCGAGAAGTAGTTGGGGTCCCGGTATCCGCTGGCAAGGGCCGCCTCGCTTATGTTGAGGGTCCCCTGGCGCAGCAGCTCGAGACCCTGCCGCAGCCGCGTGCGCTGCAGGTAAGCGGAGGGGGCGATGCCACGCTTTTCGCGGTAGATCCGGAAAAGCGTGGTCCGGTGCACGCCCATTTGCCTTGCCGCGGTCTCTATTCCAAAGTCCGGATCACGGAACTCCCGGCCGATGCGTGCCTCCAGCTCCTGGCATAACTGCTCCTCCCGGGCCGGTTCCTTTTGTTCCCTCAAGGGCGTCGCGTCCGCAAACGCCATGAGCAGGCGGAGCCCGAGTTCCGAAGCCTGCTTTTCCGCGCCCACGGAGGGCAGGCTGATGGTTTCCCGTATTTCCACGAAAAGCCGCACCGGACACGGTCCCGCCGCGCGCGGCCCCGGATCGACGGAGATCCCCGACAACCAGTCCGCCACCCATCCGTTGTCGTACGTGATCCAGTAATACTCCCCCGGCGCCCTGACGGTCTCGATCTGGTGGGGCTCCCGCGGGGAATACCAGAATACACCACCCGGACCACAGCGGAACAGCCTCCCACCGCGTTCATAGGCCAACTCCCCCGCCGCAACCCAGAATAGCTGCGTGAAGGGCCGCGGGGCGTTCCGCTCCTTGCGCCCAACCAGACGGTAATGTCCCGTCGAGCGCACCGTGACCGGCGAGAGGATCCCCGGGGTCCGGGCCGGACGAAAGGTAAGCTGGCGATAAGATTGCATCATAATTACCTGAATTACATCAAAATTATCCTATTTACCTGCAAACAAAGGTTTTCATGTTCAGTTGATCAAACAACATAAAACCCACAATTGATCATGCAACACCCAAAGATCGTCATCATCGGGGCAGGCAGCCTCTTTTTTGGAAGGAAGCTCATCTGGGCCATGAACCGGCTGGAGGGGCTGACAGGCGGGCACCTTGCGCTTGTTGACACGGATCCGGAACACCTGCAGGGGATGCGCAAGCTGGCGGAGACCATCCGCGCCGAATCCGGTGCCGGGCATGAAATCAGCGCGGCCACGGATTTCCGGGAAGCGCTTCCCGGGGCGGACTTTGTCATCCTCAGCTTTTCGCACCGCAACGCGCATTACCGCGGGGTGGACGTGCAGGTCAGCGCCCGGCATGGCGTGCGGATGTGCTCGGGGGACACCATCGGGCCGGGCGGGGTTTTCCGCGCGCTGCGGGAATTCCCGAAAGTCATGGAGATCGGCAGGGCGGCGGAGGAAGTCTGCCCGCAAGCGTGGCTGATCAACTACATCAACCCGAGCTCGGTGTTCGGCATCGCGCTTGCCCGCTACTGCAAGGTGAGGAATTTCGCCCTGTGCGACAGCCTGCACCTTCCGTATCTGCATCGCAACTACATGAAGATGGTCGGGCTGGACCCGGCGGAAGAGAAGGAATTCACCATGCGCATCGCCGGGGTGAACCATTTCACCTGGCTGATCGAGTCCACCTTCAAGGGGGAGGACGTCCTCCCGCGCATCCACGAGGCCTTGCGGACCGTCGGGATGGGGGAGGACCCGGAGGCCAACGCGAAGGGCCTGTTCAACCGGAGGATCGCGGCAAAGCTGGCCGATGTCTTCGGCGCGGTGCCGGTGTGCACGGCCCACACGAAGGAATATCTTCCCTACTTCCAGGGGCACGGGGTGCATGTCGAGGAGGAGATTGTCCCGCCGCTCAAGCTCTTCGAGCACGACCAGCGGGAGGCGATCACGGCGCGGATGTGGGAGGAGATCGGGGACTACAATTCAGGCAGACGTCCCGCGGCTGAATTTCTGGAGAATTACACCTCCGACCACGCCACGGACGTGGTCCAGGCGATCTGGAACCACAGCGGACGGCACCTGTTCATCAATGTCCCGAACCGTGGGACCGTCGCCAACCTGCCGGATGACGCCGTTTTGGAACTGGAGTGCGTGGTGGACCGGGAGGGACCGAAACCGGTCCCGGCCCCGGCCATGCCCCTTGGATTGCGGGGATTGCAGATGCAGATCCATGACACCCATGAATTGACGGTCGAGGCCTGGATGAAGAAGGACCGCGGCCTGCTGCTGCGGGCCCTTGCCACCGATCCGATCATCGAGTCGCTGGCCACCGCGGAAGCGGTCCTCGAGGATCTCTACAAGGAGCAGAAGGATGTGCTTGAGGAATGGGTGGGGAGGGAGGTTGCGAAACAGGCCGCCTCCGGACCGGTCGGTGCGGCCGTTGAACAGGGCCAGACCCGGGAAGGGAACTGACGAGCCGGGCGACTTATTGCTGCTGTTGCTGCTGTTGCTCGATCTCCCGGCCGATGTCGATCTCGGGCTGGTGGACGTAGCATTCGAGGATGGCGTTGTTGAGCCCGATGAGCTGCTGCTGGAAGCGGTCGAGGAACTCGTGCAGGCCCTCCTTGTAGATCTCGTCGATGGTGGTGTAGATGATCCCGGAACGGAGGCGCCCGCTGAGCTGTTCGGCCGGGTTGGTGAACTGGCCCTGGGCGGTGAAGGTGATGCTGCGGAGGTGGTAGTCGAGGGTTCCCAGGCAGAAACGGACGGAACGGGGAAAGCTCGGGGATAGTAGCAGGAATTCCGCCACATTCCATGGATGGACCTCGTCGACATACCTGTGGTGGTAGGCCTCGAAGGCGCTGCAGGAGCGCAGGACGGCCATCCAGCCGGCAAGGTCGACGGCCCCGCCGACATCGGAGGGGTCGGGAAGGAGCATGTGGTACTTGATGTCGAGGATGCGGGAGGTCTGGTCCGCCCGCTCGAGGTATTTCCCGACCTGGATGAACTTGTAGCCCTGGTCGTGGGTGTAGGTGGACTCGGTCAGCCCCTGGAAGAGCATGGCCTCGTTTTTGAGTTCCTCGTAGAACTCGTAGGGGCCGGCCTCCCAGACCTCCTCGGCGGTGCAGTTGCGCAGCTTGTGGTAGCTGCTGTTGATGACTTCCCACATCTCGGCGGAAATCTGGTCGCGCACCATGCGGGCGTTTTCGCGCGCGGCGGCGATGCAGGAGAGGATGGAGTTCGGGTTCTCCGGATTGAAGGTGAGGAACTCGGTGACGCCGCGGCTGTCGGCCACATGGTACAACCGGTGGAACCGTTCGCTGTCCCCGCTGCTGCTGACGATGGGCAGCCAGTGGCCGGTAAGGGCCTCGTCGTCCAGCCCCTCGAAATCGAGCATCAGCTGGAGGTTCACGTCAAGGAGACGGGCGGTGTTCTCGGCCCGCTCGATGTAGCGGCTCATCCAGTACAGTGAATCGGCGACGCGTGAGAGCATGGTGGATTTCCGGTTTTGGTGTTATTCGTCCCCGGCGAGGACCCAGGTGTCCTTGCTGCCGCCGCCCTGGGAGGAATTGACGACGAGGGATCCCTTGCGCAGGGCCACGCGGGTGAGTCCTCCCGGAACGATGGAGATCCTCTCCCCGCAAAGGACGTAGGGGCGGAAATCGACATGGCGGCCCTCGAAGGCCCCTCCGGTCCAGGTGGGGTGGCGCGACAGGCTGATGGGCGGTTGGGCGATGAAGTTGCGCGGATCCTCCTCGATCATGGCGCGGAACCGGCCAATTTCCTCCGCTGAAGCGCAGGGACCCATGAGCATGCCGTAGCCGCCGGCCTCGTTGGCCGACTTGACCACCAGCTTGGACAGGTTCTCCAGGATGTACTTGCGGTCGGCCTCCTCTGAGGCGAGGTAGGTGTCGACATTGTTGAGGATCGGATCCTGGTCGAGGTAGAACTTGATCATCCTCGGGACGAAATAATAGATGACCTTGTCGTCGGCGATCCCGGTGCCGATGGAGTTCGCGAGGCTGATATTCCCGGCCCGGTAGGCGTTGACGAGGCCGGGCACCCCGAGGAGCGAGTCCGGGCGGAAGACGCTGGGGTCGAGGAAGTCGTCGTCGATGCGCCGGTAGATGACATCCACCTGGTGGAGCCCCTTGGTGGTGCGCATGTAGACCTTGCAATCGCGTACGATGAGGTCGCGGCCCTCGACGATCTCGACCCCCATCTGGCGGGCGAGGAAACAATGCTCGAAGTAGGCGCTGTTGTAGACCCCCGGCGTCAGGAGGGCCACGGTCGGCTTCTCCCTGCCGCCCGGGGCGATGTGGCGCAGCACCTTGAGGAGCTCGCCGGCGTAGTCCTTGACGGGAAGCACTCCCATCCTCGAGAAGAAATTGGGAAAGGCGCGCTTCATGGCCTGGCGGTTTTCCAGCATGTAGGAAACCCCGGAGGGGCAGCGGGCGTTGTCCTCAAGGACGAGGTAATTGCCGTCCCGGTCGCGGATGAGGTCGGTTCCACAGATGTGGATGTAGATGTCGCGCGGCACGCGGAAGCCCATGAACTCCCTGCGGAAATGGCGGGCCCCGAGCACGTAGGGGGCGGGGATCACCCCCTCCTTGAGGATGCGCTGCTCCCCGTAGATGTCCTTGACGAAGAGGTTCAGCGCGGTGATGCGCTGTTCGAGGCCGCCGGTCAGGTGTTGCCACTCCGACTGCGGAATGATGCGGGGGACCAGGTCGAAGGGGAAAATACGCTCGGTACCCTGGTTGTCGTTGTAGACCGTGAAGGTGATGCCCTGCCGCATGAAGGAGAGGTCCACGGCCGCGCGCTTGCGCTCGAAATCATCGATGCCCAGTTCGTTGAAGCGCTCCATCAGCCGACGGTAATGCGGGCGCGGCCGCCCGTCGGGGCTGAACATCTCGTCAAAAAAATCCTCGCTCTGGTATGATTCGAACACGGTTCAAGTTTCCTGTTTGAGGGATTTGGCAGAAGGGGGCGGGGGTGGGGTGGCATCCTCCCGTTCCACGGTCAGGCTGACTTCGAGGGTTGAGGGGATGCGCAGCTGGTTGTGGTAGTAGCTTCCCTGGATGGGGCTGGTCAGTTTGGGTTCGATCCCGACGGCGCAAGGGATGAAGAAGTTGGTGGCGAGCATGCCGTTGGTCGGGTCGAAGCCTTTCCATCCGGCCCCGGGAAGATGCACCTCGACCCATGCGTGCATGGCCCCTTCCGCCACGTTGTTGAAGTGGCTGGATCCCGTCGGTGGATCATACAGGTAACCGCTGACGAAGCGGGCCGCAAAGCCGAGTTGCCGGCAGATCTCAATGAAGAGCCGGGCGAAATCCCGGCAGGATCCGCTTCCCCTGGCGATCGTCTCGTCCGGAGACTGCACGCCTTCCTCGTCGCGGCGCTGGTACTGGAAGCGCTGGTGGATGCACTGGTTGACCCGGGTCAGCACTTCGAGGGTGGATTCCGGCATCCGCGGCAGCTCCCGCCAGACCCAGGGGAGCACCTGGGCGCAGTTGGCAGGCGAGCCCACTTCGAGGTAGGGTTTGAGGGCCCTTCCCTCGTTTGGATTGTAGGCGAACGGATAATTCTCGGCATAGGGCTCGAGGATGAAGTCGAACGGATTCTCAGTGTGAAGGCTCACCAGGATACCGGCCTCGATGCGGATCTCATTCGAGGGCTCCGTGAAGTGGACAACGGCAATGTGGTTCTCGAGGGGATCCGTCATCCAGCGGACGCGCGCCGGCGGGCTTACCGAAAGGTTGAATTCAAGGACCTGCAATTGGGGGTTTTCGCGCGGCCGCAGCAGGATCCGGTGCGGGTTGAACTGCACGGATTCCGGATACAGGTATCGCGTCAGATGGCGAATACGGATGTTCATTCGCCCATACCATGCAGGAATCCTGCCGGTTTATCAAGAAATCCGCCCGGAAGGCCCTTTTCTTCGCACCGAGACGATGACCCGGAGCTTCTGGTTGACGGCGCCCTTGTAGGTGCCCCGCAGGGGGGCCACGTCATGGTAATCCCGTCCGGCGGCCATCCAGACGTGCCGTTCGCCGGCGCATTGGTTGTTGGTGGGGTCGAGGCCCCACCAGGAGCCGTCGGGCAGGCAGACCTCGACCCATGCATGGGAGGCCGCCGCCCCGATCAGCTCGGTCTCCGGTCCGCGGGTCGGGTCGTTTGGCTCGATGTAACCGCTCACGTAGCGGGCCGGCAGTCCGTTGGTGCGAAGGATGGAAAGCATCAGGTGGGCAAGGTCCTGGCAGACGCCTGCCCGGTTGCGAATGACCGTCGAAAGGGGTGTGCTGACATTCGTGACCCCCGGCTTGTATTTGAAATGGCCATGGATCCACTCGTTCAACTGGAGGATCGAGTCCCTGAGGGGCGTGTCCTGCGGAAAGAACCGCTTCCGGATCGGGGCGAGCACCTTTCCGAGCGGAACCGTCCGTGTCGGCAACCTGTAGTGGTAGAGGTCGATACGCTGATGGATGTTCAGGAGCCTTGCCTCGCCGGCGGGGATGTCCGCGGCCGGGCCCGGATCGCGGGCCGGAAGCGTCTCCACATCGGCGCCCATGCGGACCCGCAGGCGCTTGTGGCGGAAGGGAATGGAAAAGCATTCCACGGTGTTGCCGAAGAAGTCCGTGTAGGTGGAAACGGGGACCTCCGGGTCCAGGTGCAGCTGCCGGTTGCGGATGCGCTGGTCGGGTGTGTCCTGCGGGCACAAACGCAGCTCCCCGACCGATTCCGAGGCCGGGGTGGCGTATTTGTACACCGTCTCATGGGAAATCCTGAAGCGCATCAGTCGGGTGCGGCGGGATGATGGCTGAAAAAGCCGTCCTCGAGCTTGCCATGGAATTCCTCGAAGAAGGCGCGCATTTTCGCCATGCAGGCCTCGGCGCGGGGCAGCGTCTGATCGGCCGCGAGGTTGGTTCGGGTCAACCCGCGATCCAGCTCAAGGGTGCGGGCGGGGAAGATCTGCGGCAGGGACAGGCCGGCCAGCCATTCATGGAAGGCCTTGACCTCGGCGGCGATGCCGGCGGTGCGGATGCGGCCGCCGCTGTTCGCGCTGAGGGAATGGAGGGCGCCGAGGATGGAGCTTGAGGCGAACGCGACCGAGGCGGTGCAGGACGGAGCGATCCAGAGCAGCTGGGCGACCCGGTCCAGATAGGCGCGCGAACGGTATTTGCGGTGGTAGGCGTCCAGGGCGCCGGCCAGCCGCAGCAGGGCCGTCAGGTCGGTGTCGTCGCGCAGGTGTTTCCATTGCCTCTCGACGATATGCGGCAACACGCCGGATAGGATCACGATGTTCGTGATGGCCCGTTCGAGGAACATGCCGATATTGAGGAACTGCCAGCCGGCATCGTGAAGCAGGGTCCGATGGCCCGCCCCGTAGATGCGGTCCGCCGCGGCGACGAGGCCCTCAAGGGTTTCACGCAGGGCGGTTTCCGAAAGCGGCGTGGAGGGGGGGTCCTGGAGGATTGCGGCGGTGTCGGTGATGCTCTTCCAGACCTCCGGGGTGATGAAGGAGCGGATTGTCGAGGCGTTGAACTGCACCGAGGCCATGCAGGACCTCACCGAAGCGGGGTTCCCGGAGTCATGGAGAAGGGCGGTCGTCACCTTCCTGAGGTCGCCCGACCGGTTCTGCAGGGAGGTCTTCTGGCTGGTGGCCTCCATGATGGCCTTGAGCAGGGGCGTGTACAGCTCCCTTTCCGAGGGCACCAGCTCCCCCCAGCGCAACTCGCCGAGGGTGTTGAGCATCCTCGCCGTGCCGCGCGCCCGTTCAAGGTAACGCCCCATCCAGTAGAAGGCCTCCGCGGCCCTGCTGGTCAGCGGTGTTTCCGGAATGGTGAGCTCCGGCTCAAGGCGGCCCGTCCTCCCCGTCCTGGACTGGTGCTCGCGCAGCGCCCAGGTGTCCTTGAGGGCGTGGAAATGCGGTCCCATCGGGAGCTTCTCGTGGCCGGGCTGGCGCAGGCGCGTCAGGCCGCCCGGCAGGACGTAGGGCCGGCTGCCCATGAGGCAATAGACCCGCATGGTCACCTCCCCCAGGGAAAACTCCCCGTCCCGGAAGACGGGAACCCGGGAACCCTCGGGTAGTTGCTGGGCCACTACAAGCCGCGGATCCTTGCGCAGGAGCCGGGTCAGCCTGCCGGCCAGCGTCAGCCGGTAGGCGTCGGGGTGGGAGTGGCGCAGCGTCTCGGGATGGCAGACCGTCCTGAGCACCACCCGGTCAAGGTTTTCCATGATCCAATCCCGCTGGTCGATGTCGAACCCGTGCCAGGTGTCGACTGTCGGGAGGATCGGATGCTCGCCGCTGTAGTGGCGGATCAGGGTGTCGGCATGGCGCAGGAGGGCGCGGTTGTCGGCGACCGCGCAGCCGAGGGCGTTGGCGATGCGGACGGTGCCCTCCCGGACGCACTGGACGAGGCCGGGAACACCGTTCTGGTCCCCGGTGGCGAAGGCGACCGGGTCAAGCCGGGAGGGCTCGAGCCGCCGGTAGATGACATCGACCGGGTGGAGGCCCTCCACCGTCTTGAGGAAGACCCGGCCCTCGCGGACGACCATATCGCCGGGCCGGGCAAGGGGAATGCCCATGTGCCGGGCCATGAAACTTTCCTCGAAGAAATGGCTCCCGGATTCGCCTTCCGAAAGAAGGACGACCAGCGGCTGGGCCCTGGAATCCCGGGCCTGTTCGGCAAGGGCTTCGGAAAGGCGGGTGGCGAAGGAGGCCACCGGGTAGACCGGGAGTTTCCCGAAGATCTCCGGAAGGGCCTGGGCCAGGATGCGGCGGGTCTGGATCACGTAGGAGATGCCGGTCGGGGTTGAAAAGCGGTTCTCCAGCACCATCCAGCGCCCGCCGCTGGTGCGGACAAGGTCCACCGCCGCGATTGTGACCGGATTCGCAGCGTCCATCGGGACCCCGTGCAGTTCGGTGTGGAAGGCCGGATCCTCGAAGGCGATCTCCGGCGGGATCTTCTTCAGGCGGAGGATCTCGCGCCCGCCGTAGATGTCCCGGATGTAGGCGGAAAAGGCGCGGACCCGCTGCAGGACTCCGCTCTCGATGTGCTCCCATTCGCGCGGCCGCAGGATGCGCGGAAAGAGGTCCATGCTGAACCCGCCCGCGTCGTCCCCGCCGCGCCCGAGCCGGTCGGCGTGCAGCCCGAGGTCGGCGGTGGCCCGGTTGATGAAGGCCTCGCGCCGCCTCAGCTCGGGCGCATGCAGGCGCTTCACGAGCTCGGTGCAATGCCGGTAGTAGAGATCCCTCCTTCCGGAAGGATCATAGACTTCATTCGCCCGGGTTTCCAACCGGTCCAGCTTGCTCTGTCCCACGGCTGTTGTTTCCCGGGTTGGGGTGGTCCCTTTATTTCTGGTTCAGCCGCTCGATGGTCTTCTGTTCCAGATCCCTCGGCATTTCCTCGTAGTGGGAAAAGGACTCGGTGTGGAATCCCCGTCCGCCGGTGATGGAGCGCAGCGAGGTGCTGTAGCGGTACAGTTCCATCATCGGGGCGAGGGCCTTGATGACCTGGAACTTGCCGTCGGTGTCCATCCCCTGGATGCGCCCCCGGCGGCTTGAAATATCGCCCATGACATCGCCCATGAAGTCCTCCGGCACCTTCACCTCGATGGCCATGATGGGCTCGAGCAGGCAGGGGGAGGCTTCCAGGAAGGCCTGGCGGAAGGCTTCCTTGCCGGCGATCTGGAAGGCGATGTCCTTGGAGTCGACGGGGTGCATCTTGCCGTCGTAGAAATCGATCTTCACATCGGTGACGTGGCAGTGGGCGATGATGCCCTCGTTGCAGGCCGCCGTGACCCCCTTTTCAACGGAAGGAACAAACACGCGGTCCACGTTCTGCCCGACCAGCGACTGGGTGAACTCGACTCCGGAATCCCGCGGGAGCGGCTCGATCCGCATCCACACCTCGGCGAACTGGCCGGCACCGCCGGTCTGCTTCTTGTGGCGGTATTTGGAATCCGCGTTCTTGCGGATGGTCTCCCGGAAGGGGACCTTTGGCTCCTTCAGGAGGATGTCGACGTTGAAGCGCCGCTTGAGACGCCCCTTGATCACCTCGAGGTGCAGTTCCCCCTGTCCGGAGAGCACCAGTTCGCCGGTTTCCTGGTTGTTGACGTACAGGAAGGTCGGGTCCTCCTCGTGGAGGGTGGCAAGGCCCTCGGCCAGCTTGTCCTCATCCCCCTTGGAGGTCACTTCCAGCGCCCCGTGGATATTGGGTTTCGGGTACTCGACGGCGGGAAGCTTCACCTTGCGGCTGGGGCTGCAGAGGGTGTCCCCGGTGTGGGAGTCGCGCAGCTTGACCATGACGCCGATGTCGCCGGCCCCGAGCTTCTCGATGGATTCGCGCTCGTGTCCCAGAAGGGTGAAAATCTGGCCGATTTTTTCCGGGCAGCTGCGGTTCGTGTTGTAGAGCTCATTCCCGGGGCGGATCTCCCCGGAATAAAGGCGGCAGAAGGACAGTTCCCCGACATGCGGTTCGCTGATCGTCTTGAAGATGTAGCAGGCGGCGTCCTTGTCCCCGAGGGAGATCTCGATTTTCTGGTCCTGCTCGTCGAGGGCCGGAACTTTTCTGCGGTCGACGGGGCTGCTGCCGTACTTGGCGATGAAGTCCATGAGACGGGCGACTCCCACGTTGTGCGTGGCCGAGGTGATGAAAACGGGGATGAAACTCTGTGCCTGGATGGCGGCGTGCACTCCGCGGCGCAACTGTTCCTCGCTCAGGCTGCCCTGGTCGAAGAAGGTCTCCAGGAGGCTGTCATCCGCCTCGGCGACGTACTCGATCAGTTCACGGTGGAGCTCATTGACCCGCTCTTTCCATTCACCCTCGGCCGGCTTTTCCTTGTAGGTACCGCTGCCGTCCGTGGCATAATCGATCTCCTCGGCGCGCATCACATCGATGACCTGGTTGAAGCCGGGGCCGGCATTGACCGGCAGGGTCATGGGGAAGACGGTGCTGCCGAAGTGGCCGCGCAGGTCCTCCAGCACGCCGTCGAAGTTCACATTTTCGCGGTCCGCCCCGTTGATGACGATCATCTTCGGGATGTCGTACTGGGTGGCGTACTCCCAGACCTGGTCGGTGCCCAGTTCGGCCCCGTTGCTGGCGTTGACCACGACGAGGGCAAAGTCGCCCACCCGCAGGGCTCCGAGGCCCTCGCTGATGAAATCGAGGTAGCCGGGAGTGTCGATGATGTTGAATTTCCGGTCCTCCCATTCCGCATGAAGCAGGGAGGCGTGGACGGAAATCTGCCGTTCCTTCTCACTGGCGTGATAGTCGGAAACCGTGGTTCCGGCCTCGATCGAGCCAAGGCGCTGGATCTTGCCCGCACAGCGCAACATGGCCTCCGTTAACATGGTCTTGCCGGAGGCCTGATGGCCCACCACGGCAAAGTTTCGTATGTTTTCGGGGGTATAGACTTTCATGGAAAAATTAAATTTCAGAGGCACCGCCCGGGGGCGCTGTGCCGACATTCGAGCGACCATACTATGCGCACCCCTCTTGCCAAGAGGAAAAAGAGGCGATTCCTACAAATTGGCGGATTCCTCGGCCACCGGATTGGAGAGGCTGCCGATGGACTCGATTTCCACCGTGTAGACGTCCCCGGGCTGGAGGAAAACGGGCGGTTTCCGGGCCGCCCCGACTCCGGAAGGGGTGCCGGTCAGGATCACCGTGCCCGCCGGCAGGGTTGTGCTGCCGCTGAGAAAGGCGATCAGGCGAGGCACCGGGAAGATCAGGTCGGAGGTATGGCCGTCCTGCATGAGTTCGCCATTGAGGTATCCCCTGATGGACAGATTGCCGGGATCGGGGATCTCCTCGGGGGTCACCAGCCGGGGCCCGAGGGGGCAGAAGGTGTCGAATCCCTTTCCCCGGCAGAATTGACCCCCGCCCCACTCCTTCTGCCAGTCGCGCGCGCTCACATCGTTGGCCGCGGTGTAGCCGAGGATGTAATCGAGGGCCTCCTCTTCCCGGACATTGCGGCAGGAACGTCCGATGACCACCGCCAGCTCCGCCTCGAAGTCGACCTTGCCGCTGCGCAGGTGCCGCGGCAGGAGAATGGGCTTGCCGGGAGCCAGGAGGCTGCCCGGAAGCTTGATGAAAAAGACAGGGTGCTCCGGAAGGGCGCCGCCCATCTCCTCGGCGTGAGCCCGGTAATTCTGCGCGATCCCGATGATCGGGCCGGGTTGGACGGGCGCGAGCCGCTCCCGTATGGGGAGTCGCTTCCCGGTGACCTCCCAGGACCCGAAAAGGTTTCCTTCTATGAGGACTCCCTCGCCGGGCCCGGTTTCGCTGAGGTGGACGATACAGCCCGATTCATTGCGCGTGCGGAGGATTCTCATGCGCTAATCTGTCTCACTCTGGTAAAATTTACTCGACAAACCGGTTTCTAATAATCTATTGCGTAGAGGTTTATGGAGTTTACAGATTCCGGAAGCAGCAACACCTACGCATGAGAAAAAAAATCGTATCACCGAGGAAATTCGTCAAGCCGTCATTTGCCTACCTGATCGAGAAGAAGCGTGACGGCGGCGAGTTCACCCAGGAGGAGATCCGCTACATTGTGGACTCCATCATTGATAAAGAAATGCCGTCCCATCAGCTGGCGGCCCTTTGTTGCGTCATTTACTTCCAGGGGATGAGCGCCCAGGAGACGGCCGTCCTGACGGAGGAAATGATGCTTTCCGGCGAGGTGATCGACCTCTCCCGGATCACCCGCCCGAAGATCGACAAGTACTCGACCGGCGGTGTCGGGGACAAGACTTCCCTGGTGCTGGTTCCCCTGGCGGCGGCCTGCGGGGTGGTCATGCCCAACATGAACGGAGTGGACGAGGAGTTTGTCATCAGCAATCTGGACAAGCTCAGCGCGATCCCCGGATTCAGCCCGAAAATGGAACTCGAGGCCTTCGTGGAGCAGCTCAACGACGTTGGATGCGCCATTGCGGAGCAGTCCCCGGAAATCGCCCCGGTGGATGAGATCCTCTACCAGATGCGGCAGCAGACGGCGACGATCCCGAGCCTTCCCCTGATCACCGGATCGGTGCTCAGCCGCAAGCTGGCCCAGGGATCGGAGGGCTTGGTTGTCGACGTGAAGTGGGGCAATGGTTCCTTCATCAGGGATGTTGAACAGGCCAAGCAACTGGCCCGTTCGATCACGCGCGTGGGGCGCTCCATGAAGCGCCGCTGCGTGGCCCTGGTCACCGACATGAACCAGCCGCTGGGCGACACGGTGGGAACCGGCCTGGAGCTGCAGGAAGCGATCCGGTTGCTCAAGGGCGAGGGCCCCGAGGACCTGCAGGAACTGGTTCTCAAGCTGGGCATGGAGATTGTGCGGCTGGCCGGCGTGGCCGGTTCCACTCTTTCGGCCAAGCAGACCGTCCAGCGCGCCCTCAAGGAGGGGACCGCCTTTGAGAAGTTCAAGGAAATGATTGCCGCCCAGAAGGGCAAGACGGCCTGCCTCGACGATCTGGAGAAATTCCCGAAGGCCAAGTATGTGCGCAAGCTGCCCGCGCCCAAGCGCGGCTACGTGCACACCATCAATGCCGGGATGATCGCCCGCGGCGTGCAGTTGCTCGCCCTCGGGTCCGGGAAGTCCAAGAAACTCGACCCGGCGGTCGGGGTTTCCGAGATCAAGAAGGTCGGCACGCAGGTCAAGCAGGGCGAACCACTCATGATGATTCACTACAATGATGAATCCAAGCTGGACAGCGCCCTCGAGTACCTGAAGACGGCCTACCGTCTGGCCCCCAAGCGTCCCAACACGCCCGAACTGATCGTCGAGCGGGTCGCGTAGGGGTTCACAGCTCCTCGGCCATGGCGATGGCCTTGAGCATGCCGGTGGCCTTGTTGACCGTTTCCTGGTATTCGGCCTCGGGTTTGGAATCGGCGACGAGGCCGGCGCCGCTCTGGACATGGATCGAGCCGTCCTTTATGGTCGCGGTGCGGATGGCGATGCAGGAATCGAGGTTGCCGTCATAGGAGAAGTAGCAGACCGCCCCGGCATAGGGACCGCGCTGTTCGCGTTCCTGTTCGGCGATGATCTGCATGGCGCGGATTTTCGGGGCGCCGCTCACCGTGCCGGCCGGGAAGGTGGCGCGCATGAGGTCGTAGGCGTTGCGGTTGCCGGCGATCCGGCCCTCGACTTGTGAGACGATGTGCATGACGTGCGAGTAGCGCTCGACGACCATGTATTCGGGAACCTTCACGGAGCCGTACGCACAGACCCGTCCGAGGTCGTTGCGGGCGAGGTCGACCAGCATGAGGTGTTCGGCGCGCTCCTTTTCATCGGCGAGGAGTTCCTTCTCGTAAGCGAGGTCGGCATCGACCGTCCGGCCCCGCGGGCGGGTGCCGGCGATGGGGCGGACTTCGGCGAGGCCGTCGGTCAGGCGCACATGCACTTCCGGGGAGGCGCCGACCAGGGCGTAGGGCCCGGCGTCAAAAAGGACCATGTAGGGGGAGGGGTTGACGATGCGCAGGACGCGGTACAAATCGAGCGGATCGCGGCGGTACGGCTTCTCGAAGCGCTGGCTGCCGACAACCTGGATGACGTCCCCGGCGCGGATGTACTCCTTGCAGGACTCGACCATCTTCTCGAAGCGCACCTTTGTGAAATTCCCGCGGGGCACCTCGACCGAACCGGTTTGCGGGACCGGCAGGGTGGGGATGGCGCGCCCCTTGCGGAGCCGTTCGGCCAGTTCCCGCAGGGCTGCGACGGCGGCATCGTAGCTTTCCCCGGCGTCGGAGGGATCCTCCACGTGGGCGTTGACAAGCAGGCGAAGGGTCTGCTTGGCGCGGTCGAAGATCACCAGGGTGTCGGTGATCAGGAAGTGGGCGACCGGCATCCCGAGCACGTCCTTGGCGGCGACGGGGACCGTCGGCTCCACGCAATGGATGTATTCATATCCCAGGTACCCGACCGCTCCGCCGATGAAACGCGGCATGTCGGGCAGGCGCACCGGGTGGTACCGCGCCATTTCCTCCTCGAGGACGGCAAGGGGGTCTTCCGGGCAGGGAAAGCGCTTCTCCCGTCCTTCCCGGTCGCGTTCGATGACCTCCCCGCCAAGATGCATCTCGAAGGTCTTGCGCGGCTGGAACCCGATGAAGGAGTAGCGGTTGAGGTTGGCCCCCCCCTCGATCGACTCCAGAAGGTAGGCCGGTCCGCCGGATTCCTTGAGTTTGGAATACACCGAGACCGGCGTCTCGAAATCCGCCATCAGGTCGGTGTGGACGGGGATGAGGTTCCCTTCCCCGGCAAGCTTCTCGAACTCGCTGCGACTGGGATGGATCAGCATCGTTGCGGGGAGGTTATTCGACGGTCACGCTCTTGGCGAGGTTGCGCGGCTTGTCAACGTCGCAGCCGCGCTCGACGGCGATGTAGTAGGAAAGCAACTGCATCGGCACGGAGACCAGCGTGGCATGGTTGACCTCATGGGTTTCCGGAAGCTGGATGACCTCGTCGGCCAGCCCTTCCGGGAAATCCCGGCCGGCGTCGGTGATGGCGATGACCGGCCCGTTGCGGGCCTTGATTTCCTGGATGTTGGCAAGGGATTTCCTGAAGATCTCCCCTTTCAGGGCGATGGCCACGGTCGGGCATTCCGGACTGATGAGGGCGATCGGGCCGTGCTTCATCTCGGCCGCCGGATACCCCTCGGCATGGATGTAGGAAATTTCCTTCAGCTTGAGGGCTCCTTCCAGGGCGATGGGAAACATCAATTGACGGCCGAGGAAGAGGAAATCGTTGTGGTGGGCGTATTTCCTGGCGATCGTGGCGATCTGGTCCGAGCGGGAGAGGGACTGGGCAATCAAGCCGGGCGCGGACTTGAGGGCTTTCACGATTTCCTTCCCGTCCGTGAAGCTCATGTCCCGCATGCGGGCCAGATACAGGCTCAGCATGGCCGTGATATGGCACTGCGAGGTGAAGGCCTTGGTCGAGGCGACGCCAATTTCGGGACCGCTGTGCTGGTAGATACCGCCGTCGTTCTCGCGGGCGATGGTGGAACCGACCACGTTGGTCACGCCAAGCACGCGGTATCCCTTGCGCTGGGCCTCGCGCTGGGCCTCGAGGGTATCGATGGTCTCCCCGCTCTGGCTGATGGTGAAGACAAGGGTGTTCTTTTCCAGGGGGGCGTTCCGGTAGCGGAATTCGCTGGCGTATTCAACCTCCACGGGAATGCGGGCGTATTTCTCGATGAGGTACTCGGCGACGAGGCAGGCATGCCATGCCGTGCCGCAGCCAAGGAAAAGGATGCGGTCAATCTGCCGCAGCTCCCGCGGCTCGATGTTGAGACCGCCGAACTGGGCGGTGCTTTCGTCCTGGGAGAAGCGCCCGCGCATGGCGTTCTCGATGGCCATGGGCTGCTCGAAGATTTCCTTCTGCATGAAGTGGGCGTAGCTGCCCAGCTCGGCGT